>NZ_JAIUHU010000040.1:0-1803 GCF_020165275.1 Mesorhizobium sp. Ca11
TCTCGAAATATCGCTGGGGCAGACGATTTCGCAATTTTGTGCCGCTACCTCGCGCCTTTTCGGCGAATCCAGCGCAGGGGAAGTGCCAGACTGCTTTTTAAGACAAGGCCAGAAAGCCCGCATTTCCGGGCTTTTGAAAAAGGCCGACGCCCCGGACAGCACGGAATATTGTTCTGTTCAGCATGAGTAATTCGGCCGCGCGCAGAGGAGAGCCAGTCTTGGCCAGGGGCTTTAACGAGTTCAAGTACATGACCTTCGACGTGGTCGGTACGCTGATCGACTTCGAAGGCGGCATCACGACCTGCCTGGCCGAGATCGCCGCGGAGGCCGGTGCTTCCGTCGACGGCGAAGAAGCGCTCGCCCTTTACCGGCAAGCCCGCTACATGCCCGATGCGAACCTTTTCCCCGACGATCTCGCGCGTGTCTACATGGTCGTCGCGCCGCGGCTCGGCCTGCCGGCCGAGGAGAAATACGGCGCCCGGCTCCGGGATTCGGCGAGCGGCTGGCAAGGCTTTTCCGACAGCAGGGCGGCGCTGGCCGAGCTTGCGAAGTCCCATAAGCTGATTGCCATGACCAATGCCCGGCGCTGGGCTCTCGACCATTTCGAGAAGCAGCTTGGATCGCCCTTCTTCGCTACCTTCACCGCCGACGATACCGGCACCGAGAAACCGGACCCTGCCTTCTTCCAGAAGGTCCTCGACTTCGTGGCGTCCCGCGGCGACAGCAAGGACGACATCCTGCACGTTGCACAAAGCCAGTATCACGACATCGGCATATCCCGGGCGCTCGGCATGACCAACTGTTGGATCGAGCGCCGCCACGCCCAGAAGGGCTATGGCGGCACGATAGAGCCCAAGCACTTCACCGTGCCCGACTACCACTTCACCTCAATGGCCGACTTTGCGGCGGCCGTGCGGGAAAGCCTGAAGGAACGAACCTGAGCTCAAGACCCGGAAAGCCGCAGCAAGACGCGCATCCCGGCCAAACAACAGAAAGGGGAATGACATGAGCGACAAGATCACCAACTGGACCGGAGCAGACGATGCGATGGTCGAAAACGCCATCCGGCGAGGCGCGAGCCGCCGTGAACTCCTCAAAATGCTGCTGGCAGGCGGCGCCGCCTTTGCCGCGGGAAGCGCTGTGCTCGGCCGAGCCACCAATGCCGTCGCCGCCACGCCAGTCTCAGGCGGCCACCTCAAGGCTGCCGGCTGGTCGTCCTCGACGGCCGATACGCTCGATCCGGCCAAGGCGTCGCTCTCCACCGACTATGTCCGCTGCTGCTCGCTCTATAACCGCCTGACCTTCCTCGACAAGGATGGCAAGACGCAGATGGAGCTGGCCGAAAGCATCGACAGCAAGGACGCCAAGACCTGGACGGTGAAGCTGCGCAAGGGCGTCACGTTCCATGACGGCAAGGACCTCACCGCCGACGACGTCGTCTTCTCGCTGAAGCGTCACCTCGACAAGGCAGTCGGCTCCAAGGTCGCCAAGATCGCCGCGCAGATGACGGGCTTCAAGTCTGTCGACAAGTCGACCGTCGAAATCACGCTCGCCGACCCGAACGCCGACCTCCCGACCATCCTGGCGCTCCATCACTTCATGATCGTAAGGGACGGCACCACCGACTTTTCCAAAGGCAACGGCACGGGCGCTTTCGTGCTGGAGACCTTCGAGCCGGGCGTGCGCTCGGTGGTCACCAAGAACAAGAACTACTGGAAGTCGGGCAAGCCTTATCTCGATTCCTTCGAGTTCATCGCCATCAGCGACGACAGCGCGCGCGTCAACGCGCTTCTGTCGGGCGAT
>NZ_JAIUHU010000042.1:0-1388 GCF_020165275.1 Mesorhizobium sp. Ca11
TCCTTTCCCTCCGGAGGGGGGAAAGGTGGCGCTGCGAAGCAGCGACGGATTGGGGGAACCACCTGGCAATCAAGCCTTCAGCCGATCAATCACGCCGATCAAGGCCATGCCGGCTATCCGAACTCCCAGAGATTGCCTGCCTTGTGGTGAGAAGCGGTCCGCGCTAGCGGACGAAAAGCCAATTGCTAGAACGGGGAGCTAAAGCCGGTCCGGCTTGCGGATGAAGGCGGCGCCGAGGATCGGCCCCGGCATGCCGTCCTTGCCGACCGACTGCAGCAGCACCGCGCAGCCGCCCTTCTTGGCGATCTCGGTCATCGGCAGTTCGTAACGCTGCGCCTTGCCGTGCCACATGCCGGCGGTCTGGATGTCGGAAACGGCGTTCCAGTAGGTCAGGCTGCGGCCGCTGTTCTCGCCCTGGCCGATCTTCACCGTCTGCGGCGGATCGAAATAGACGATCACAACATGGGCGTCGCTCGGGCCGTTGCCGGCGTCGCCCGCGTCGATCATGACGCGGTCGCTGGTTCGGCTCACCTTGATGCCGACCCGCATGCCCTCGCCGGTCCGGTCCATCCGGGCCAAGGCGCCGTCGACATCCTTGCGGCTGGCGCCGTTGACGTGGCTGCGGCCGTTGATGACGGCTTGCGGCGTGTAGACCGAGCGGCTGCCGAAGGCGCGCATATAGTCATATTGGCGCTCGGTGTTTTCCTTGGTGCTCAGCGTGTCCTGCCAGCCGAGATAGTCCCAGTAATTGACGTGGTAGGCGAGCGCGATGATGTCGTCCTTGCCGGCGAGCTCAGCAAAGAACTCGTCGGCCGGCGGACAGGAACTGCAGCCCTGGCTGGTGAACAATTCGATCACGCCCAAGGGCTTGTCGGTCTGAGGCTTGCCGGTCACGGCCTTGGCGGGCTCGGCTGCAAGGGCCGCGCCGCCCAACGCGGTGAGGGCCAGCGCCAGTGCCGCAAGCCGCAATCGTCCTTGAATTGCCATGACTTTCCAATTCCCGCCGGTGACGCCGGCCTTGTTCTGATTGCCAAAATATGTGGCAGAAGCGCCAGTCAACGGGAAGTCACGTTGCGGTGAAATTTTTGATGTTGCGGCAGCAGGTAAGGGCGCAATAGCCGGGGTGATTGCATTTCACGGCGCGGTTCGATTCGGGAGCAGCGTCCTCGCCATGTGGCAAACTCTCCTGGCCCCAGTCGATCTCTATTGCGAGCGGACGGGGCCTGGACTTTGGGCGGAGCCGGCCAATGCTTCGACCAAACTGGCTTTCATTGCCGCGGGACTGCTGGCGACGGCGAGGTTGGGAAGGCGAAGGCAGTAGGCAGTAGGCAGTAGGCAGTAGGCAGTAGGCAGTAGGCAGTAGGCAGTAGGCAGTAGGCAGTAGGCAG
>NZ_JAIUHU010000043.1:0-1192 GCF_020165275.1 Mesorhizobium sp. Ca11
AAGGGCTTTGCACAGAATCGGATCGGTGATTCCATGCGGATATCCGGCGAGGAGGGATTCGCGATGGTCGATCGAGTGCTTGGCCAATTGAGCCTAGCGGACGGTTTTGCGGCGTCGGATGAGACGATCTTCGACCTGATAGCGAAGGAACTGGACTGGGCGCCGATCCGAACCTTGCTTGGTCATCGCAGCGGTCCTGGCTCTGGCAACACCAGCTATCCAGCCGAGCCGCTGGTGCGTTGTTTGCTGCTGGGCGTGTGGCATGGGCTGAGCGATCCCGCGCTTGAAGCGCAAATCCGGGACCGGCTGTCGTTCCGCCGCTTTGCCGGCTTCAGCCTTTCGGATCGCACGCCTGATCACTCGACGCTGTGGCGTTTCCGCGAGGAACTGACGCGCGAGCGTCTGATCGACAAGATCTTTGAGGAGATCAATCGCCAACTGGAGGCCAAGAGCCTGATCGTCAAGCGCGGTACCTTGGTCGATGCCACATTCTTGCAGGCTCGCGGCCGCCCGCCCAAGCAGCCCAAGAAGGGCCATCATGGTCCGATCAAGCCGTCGTCCGACAAGGATGCGCGCTGGGGCAAGAAGGGCAAGAAGAGCACCTTCGGCTACAAGATGCACATCGGCGCTGACCAGGCGCACACCATCATCCGGCGCGTCGAGGTGAGCGACGCCTCGCTCACCGACACCGAGCCGGCCGACCAGCTGATCTGCGGCGACGAGAAGGCGGCCTATGGCGATCAGGCCTATTACACCCACGCCAGGCACGATCGGCTAGCCGAGGCCAACATCAAGGATCGGCTGATGCGGCGGGCCAACAAGCATCACCCCGAGCTGCCGCCGCGCCAAAAGCTGCGCAACCGGCTGATCGCCAAGGTGCGCGCGGCGGTCGAGCGGCCGTTCGCCGTATTCAAGGAGCACTATGGCATGCGGCGCGTGCGCTTCTTCAACCTGGCCACCAACCGCACGCAGTGCATGCTGGCGGCCTGCGCCTACAATCTAAGGACCATGATCGGCGCCCTCTTTCCACCTGCTGAGAGACGAGCATGAGGAGGAGTGCGTCCGCAGCCAAGCGGATTGGCCGCCTAACCCGGCAAATGCCCCGCAAAGCCGCCCAAAACCGCTCCCATGGCCTTCAAAAAACGCCTCATTAGCCCAACAAACAGAATTCACTCTCCCGTGCAAAGCCCTC
>NZ_JAIUHU010000044.1:0-1155 GCF_020165275.1 Mesorhizobium sp. Ca11
GGGCCTGTTGCGTAATTGGCTGGTTATGATTCTCTGAGAGGAAGCTCGGAGGGAATCGCGATGGCTGTGAAGCAGACGGGACAGTTGAGCCTGGCGGAGGCGTTTCTAGGCGACAAGCTTGCGGGCGGTTCTTCGCCACTCGACCGTCTGTCAGGTCTGGTGAAGTGGTACCGCTTCGAGAAGCTGCTCAACCCGCTGCGCGATGGTGGACCTGGCCGGGCAGCTTGGCCGCCACTGGTGCTGTTCAAGGCGCTGTTGCTGCAATCGCTCTATGGCCTGTCTGATCGCGAGTTGGAGGAAGCGCTGGGCGACCGGCTGTCATTCCGGCGCTTTGCCGGGTTGGGGCTGGACGATACGATCCCCGACCACACGGTTCTGTCGCGCTTTCGCAATCTGCTTGTCGGCGAAGGGCTGATGGAGAAGCTGTTCGGCGAACTGGACCGGCAGTTGGAGAAAGCCGGCGTGATCCTGAAGCGCGGCACAATGCTGGATGCCACACTGATCGATGCGGTTTCGGCGCCACCGACGCCTGAGCGGCCGTCGAAGGACACAGACGCTCGCATCACCGCACGCAAGGGCAAACGCGGCCTCACCTTTGGCTACAAGGCTCATGTCGGGGTGGATGAGGGCTCCGGTCTGATCCGCACGGTGATCACCACACCGGCCAACGTCAACGACACGGTAATGGCTGATGCCTTGATCTGCGGCGACGAGAAGACGGTGTGGGCGGACGCCGCGTATGACACCCATGCTCGCCGTGCCCGGCTCAAGGCCGAAGGCAAGAAGGTGCGCATTGCCCGCCGCCCCAACAAGCATCATGCGCTGCCTGAGCGGCTCAAGCACTACAATCGCCTGATCGCCAGACGGCGAGCGGCAGTGGAGACCACCTTCGCCACGCTCAAGAACCGCATGAAGCTGACCATGATCCGCTATGTCGGACTGGCCAAGGCCGCAGCCCAGGTAACGATGGCGGCGATCGCTTTCAACATGCGCCGATGGGCGGCCATCACAGGATAGGTGCGCCCAGCTACCGGCCTAGGGGCCGCACCGCCACCATCAAACTCAACCCCAAGGCCAAATCGCCCACCAAGCACAACAGACTTCGCGGCCAAAACCCCTCTGCGAGCCTGTTCTCGCTAACTGCGCAACAGGCCC
>NZ_JAIUHU010000005.1:0-383481 GCF_020165275.1 Mesorhizobium sp. Ca11
CAAAACCGCCTCCCATGGCCTTCAAAAAACGCCTCATTAGCCCAACAAACAGAATTCACTCTCCCGTGCAAAGCCCTCACAAGGGGAGAAGGAGAAGCTGGCGCTTCACTTCACCTCGAATTGCGGATCGAGTGGGATTTGCATTGCCGTCACCAGATGGTTGGTCTGTCCCGCAAGCCCGATGATCGACACCAACTCGCCATGCTGCGCCTCCGTCATGCCCTTGGCCCGCGCTGCGGCCGTGTGCGAGTGGACGCAGTAGGAGCAGCCATTGGCGGTCGAGACCGCGATATAGATCATTTCCTTGGTCAGCGGATCGATCGCGCCGTCGGTGACCATCACCGCCTTGAGCTGCTCCCACGCCCGTTTCAGCGCCGCCGGATCATTGGCCAGCCCGCGCCAGAAATTGTTGACGAAGTCGGATTTTCGCGTCGCCCGGATATCGTCGAACACCGCCTTCACCGCCGGGATCTTTTCGACCTCGGCATCGCTGAGCAGTTTTGTGGTGGCCATGGTGTGGTCCTTTCAATGAACTGATGGAAGACGTCGTTGAATCAAGTGTTGCGCATAGGCGGCTAAACGGTTTGTCCGATTCAATTTCTTGGCTCGGAACAGCACACTGCAGCGAGGTTGGGCGAAGCACTTCAGCCTCGTCATTCTAGGGCGGAGCAAGGAGCGAAGCGACGCGCGCAGACCCTAGAATCCATTCCGTGACTTCGCGCGAAGGGTGCAGCGGAGCAGAATTCTGGACCGCTGCATCCCACGGCAAGGTAACGGAATGGATCCTCGGGTCTGCGCGCGTCGCTTCGCTCCTTGCTCCGCCCGTGGATGACGACATGACAAGCGCCTCGGCTAATCTCCAGGGGTGCTCGATCCAATCGCGCGATCATCCGCCGTCGCCTCGCTACCCTAGTGCACCGCCGCATACATGATCTTCTCCTCCGTCGCCTCCGCCGGCGAGAACTCCTCCACGATGCGGCCTTGGCGGCAGACCAGGATGCGGTCGGACAGGTTCATGATCTCCGGCAGGTAGGACGAGATGACGACCACGGCGAGGCCCTCGTCGGCCAGCCGGTTGATGATCTGGTGGATCTCGGCGATGGCGCCGACATCGACGCCGCGGGTCGGCTCGTCGAGGATGACGATGCGAGGCTGCTGCACCAGCCCTTTGCCGATCACCACCTTCTGCTGATTGCCGCCGGAAAGCTCGACCACGCGGGCATTGTCGTTGATCGCCTTGATGTTGAGCGTCTTCGTCCATTCGGCCGAGAGCTGCCGCATCTCCTGCTGGTTGATCACCCAGGCCTTCTCGCGGCCCGCCGCAAGCAGGCCGCCGAACAGGTTCTCGGCGATGCCCATTGTCTCGAAGATGCCTTCGCTCTTGCGGTCCTCGGTGACGTAGACGATGCCGTCGGCCACCGCCTCGCTCGGCACGACGTAGCGCACCGGCTTATCGTCGAGCTCGATCGCGCCGCCGCGCAAAAAGTCGCGCTTGTAGATGCCCGAGACGATCTTGAAGGTCTCGGTGCGGCCGGAGCCGATCAGCCCGAACACGCCGGTGATCTGGCCTTCGAAGATCGAGAATGAATTGTTGCGCACGATGTTGCTCATCGAGATGTCCTGCACCGAGAGCACTTTCTTGCCGGCCTTGCGCAATTTCGTCTCGTCGCGCTGGCGGTAGATCTGTCCTGACAGCGAGCGCCCGACCATGGCGGCGACGATCCTGTCGCGGTCGAAGGCCGATGTCTCGTCGGTGATCACCAGTTCGCCGTCGCGCAGGATGGTGATGCGGTCGGCGATCATCAGCGCCTCTTCCAGCGCGTGGCTGATGAAGACGATCGACACGCCGCGCGCTTTGAGCCTCCGGATCAGCGCGAAGAAGTGGCGTTTCTCTTCCGGCGTCAGCGTCGCCGTCGGTTCGTCGAAGATGATGATCTCGGCATTATGGTGGACGGCGCGCGCGATCTCGACCATCTGCCGCTTGGCAGCACCCAGCGTCGCCACCATCGCATTGGGATCGACCGGAAAATTCAGCGACTGCAGGAATTGCTGCGCCGAGATGTAGGTGCCGCGCAGCCGGTTGAGGAATTTCTCCGTGCCGAGATAAAGGTTCTGCGCCACGGTCATCGACGGCACCAGGCTGGTCTCCTGGAACACCATGGCGATGCCCGCCTCCAGCGCGGCGTGCGGCGAGGCGTAGGCCGTCTCAACGCCCTTGTGGAACATCTTGCCCGAAGTCGCGTCGACGACGCCGGCGATGATTTTGGTCAGCGTTGACTTGCCGGCGCCGTTCTCGCCGAGCAGGGCATGGATCTCGCCCTTCCTCAAATCGAAGCTGACGTTCTTCACCGCCGGCACACCGCGATAGGTTTTCGTCACGTTGTCCAGGCGCACGATCGGGTCCATCAGAAGCCTCCCAGCGCGGGGTCAAGCGCCAGCACGCAATCGCCGCCCTTCGAGGCGACGAACAGGCGGCCGTCCTTTTCGGCCACGCTGCAGATGCCGTGCCGCGTGCCGTTGGCGCGGCTGTGCAAACTGAATTGCGGCTGCATGGTCCGGTCGAGTTTCACGACGAGCCCATAGGAGCGGCTGGGCGACCACGGCTTGTGGATGCCCATGGTACGGATGCCGCCGCATTGCAGCGGCTCGAGGAAGCTGCGGTTGGAAGCCAGCGCCGGCGCGATCCAGTAGGCCGGCGGCACCTGGTCGATCATGTCGCGGCGATAATGCGTTTCCTGCAGCACGAATTCGATCAGCCGGTTGCGCGGTGCAAACAGCGTCAACCACGGCCCGCCGTCGCCCGCCGGCGCCAGCCGCGCGGGATAGCCGGGTAGATGCGTCAGCACCGTCGAGCGGTTGCCAGTCGTGCCGTCAAAGCGCACGAGCTGGTGGCGCCAGCTTTCGCTCACCAGCACGTCGGCTCCGACCGGGTGAAGTCCATAGGGAAAGGCGATGTCGCCGGCGATCTTCTGAAAACCGATGCCCCCCGGCCCGCACCGCCCCAGCGAGCCGGACGCGCCCTTCTTCATCAGGTCGGCCGCCCATTGTGACGGCGCATGCGCGCTGGAGCCATTGGCCAGCCACAGCGTGCCGTCGTCCGCATAGGCAAGCGCGGTGATGCAACGGATTTCGGCCGGCAGCGAAACCTCCTTGCCGGCGATCAGCAGCTTGCCGCTCTCCAGGCCGACCGTCAGCTCGCCCGATGGCGACAGCGCCAGCGCGGTGATGGGGGATTGAAAGGTCTCGACCGCGACAGGCTCGGAACCGGCCGCAACCGCCAGGATAGCGTTGCCGCTGGAGACAAGCAGCCGCCCGTCAGACACCAGCAGATTGTCCGGCTCGCTCAGTTCGGCGAAAACCGCCGCGTCGTCCAGCCGCGTGTTGGGACGGAACGCGCCGTCGAGCGGCGGTATGGTGACCGCCTTGCCGCGAAAGACATCCAGGATCGGATCGAGGATCATGGTTTCGCCCCCCAATAGGAAGCGGGGCTCGTCCAGTTCGGGTCCGCGTCACTGATTTTGTAGCGCCCGATGCGGTTGTTGAGGATGCCGCCGACGAAGAGATAGCCCTTGTGCTCGCGCATCGAGGTGACCATCGGATGCGCGTTGCCGGAAAGGTCGCCGAGCGTCTCGACGATGCCGCCCTTCTCGTTGAACTTCACCACGCCGCCGGTGTTGATGTTGGGGAACAGCCATTCGTCCTGCGGCAGGCGGCGCGTCATGCGCTTGCGCATGTCGGGATGGCGCAGCGACAGGTCGAAGCTCGGCGTGCGCATGCCGAGCCAGGCCATCCAGTAATTGCCGTCCGAGGCACGGTTGATGTTGTCGGGGTAGCCCGGCATGTCGCGGATGACGCATTCGGCCGTGCCGGCCTTCGGTCCCTCCAGCCAGTAGCGATGCACGCGGCAGGCCCAGCTTTCGGCGAAGAACAGCGACTTGCCGTCATGCGCCATGCACACGCCGTTGGTGTAGCGGTAGCCGTCCAGCAGCGTTCTGGTCGAGCCGTCCTTGGGATCATAGACGAGCAGCCGGCCCGTGGCGCGGTTCTCGATCGAGTCCAGCGCCCAATCATGGGCGTCATAGCGCTTGGTCGAATCCGTAAAATAGATGCGGCCGTCAGGCGCGATGTCGCAATCGTTCGGGTCCCGCAGACGCGCATCGTCGACGATCGAGGTCCAGGAGCGCGCCGTCTCTGCCGAGAGGCGCTTCACCTCCCGGTCCGGCGAGACCGAATAGAGCCCCATGGCGCCGACGCAGCTGATCAGATTACCGTCCCGGTCGAAGGCGAGCCCCAGCGGAAAGCCGCCTATATGGGCAAAGACTTCGGAACGCCGGTAGTCCGGTGCGAAGAAGCGGACGATCTCGCCGTGGCGGGTGCCGCAATAGAGATGGTCGTCGCGGTCGAGGATGACGTCCTCGGGTCCTTCCAGCTCGCCGAGCCCGATATGGTCCGCGGCCGAGAGCCGGTTGTCGAGCTCGTAGGACGTGCCCGAACCGGGCGCCGCAGATTGCGCCTCGCCCATCTTGAGGTAGACCGGCGCGACATAGACCTCGTTCAGCACCTTGTGGCGGTTCTTCAGCCAGCGGATGTCGATGGTGACGGCGACCGCCAGAAGGATGCCGAGCACCATCTGGTTGGTGCCGGTGCCGTAGCCGAGCCGGATCAGGCCGTTGGTCATGGTCAGAACGATGATGGCGCCCATCAGGCCCTTGACCACCGAGCCGCGTCCGCCACCCAGGCTGACGCCGCCGACCACCGCCGCCGTCAGCGCCATGATTTCCAGATTGAGGCCGGTGCCCGGCCCTGCCCCGCTCAACCGGCAGGCGATCAGGAAGCCGCCGATCGAGGCGCAGAAGCCGGAAAAGACGTAGGTCATGAACACGGTGCGCCGCACCCGGATGCCGGCATTATGCGCCGAGCGCCGGGAGCCGCCGACCGCCAGCACATGCCAGCCCGGGCGCGATCGCGTCAGCGCGATATGCGTGACGATGGCCAGGATAGTGGCCAGCCAGACCGAAACCGACAGGCCCCAGAACGTGCCGTCGCCGATGAAGTCGAGCACATCGGAGCTTGCCTGCGAAAGCTGCACGTCGGCGGCATAGGTGGTGACAAGGATGTCGAACAACGCCCGCCCGAAAATGAAGGTGACCAGCGTTGTCAGGAAGGCACGCAGCCTGAGATAGCCGACGAGGTAGCCGTTGATGGCGCCGAAGACGAGCCCGGCCACGAGGGCGGCGGCCAAGGCCAGCCAGATCGACTGTTCGAGGATGAAGAAGACGTAGACGGCGGAGAAGCAGGACAGCGCGAAGATTGAGCCCACCGAAAGATCGATGCCGCCGCCCAGCATGACCACGGTCATGCCGATGACGACCAGCGAGAACTCGCCGAGCTGTCGAGTGGATTCCTGCAGCGAGGTGAGCTTGAAGAAGCCCGGAATGATCGAGCCGAACACCCCGAGCGTCGCCACCAGCGCCAGGAAAGGTATGGCGTTGTCGGTCCAGCGCTTGGTCAGGATCTCGCCGACCAGATGGTCGGGCACGAGGTTGTAGCGCCAGGCCTGGAGGCGTTCACGGAAATTCATCGGCTGCCGCTGTCATTAAAACGGGAAAGAGGTGGCCGGAACTATCCGGCCACCTCACGGGATGCTCTTGGGCGGCGCGGTTTATTTCGCCGCCGCTTCGGCCTGCAGCGCCTTCAGGTCCCAGCAGCTGTCGGGCTTGAGGTCGGCCTTGGTCGTCGCCTTCTCCAGTGTGTAGATATAGGTGTGCGAGGTGCCAGCCGGCTGGCCGCTTTGCAGCAGGAACTTGATGATGGCGTTCATGTCGCCCGACTGGCGGGCAAGATCCGTCATCACCACGGCGCCATAGGTGCCGTCGTTCAGCTTGTCGCAATCGGCCGCCTTCTCGCCGCCGCCCGTGGTGACCAGGAACACCTTGCCCTCAAGCTTGGCGTCGCGGATCGCGGCCGAGGCGCCGGTGGCGTCGCCGTCCCAGAAGTCGATGATCGAGCAGATGTCCGGATGCTGCTGCAGCATCGTCGTCGTCACGTTGCGCGAGGTGGTCGCGTCCCAATTCGAGTCGGGCTTGGCCACGACCTGGAAGTCGGGATGCTTCTCCAGCACCTTCATGATGCCGGCATACTGGTAGAGGCTCGACGAGTTCGCCTGGTCGCCCTGCACCAGCCCGATCTTCTTGGACGAATTCTCGCCGCAGCCCTTGATCGCCGCTTCGGCCTCGAGCTGGCCGAGCTTGTCCCAATCGCTGCCGACGAAGGCGTCGGCCGGGAAGTTCGCTGGATTGTCGACCAGCAGCACATAGGTGCCGGCGGCCTGCGCCTTCTTCATCAGCTTCGAGTAGGAGTTGAGGTCCGGCGCATGGATGATTAGCACGTCCGGCCTGGTGTCGGAAGCGATGGCGTCGGTGATCGCCTGCGCGCCGGCATCGACCACCCAGTTCGGGTCACGGGTCTCGAACGTCCCGCCCCAGGCCTCGACTTCCTTCTTCAGATAATGCGCCCAGCCCTGCGCCAGGTCGAAGCCCATCGCCAGCGGCACCAGCATGACGCGCTTGCCGTTGAGCGCCTTGGCATAGGCGGCGGGGCCTGGATCGTCGGCGGCGAAGCCCGGCGCCGCGAAGGCGGTAACGGCGAGCGCCGTGGCGGCGGCCATCAATGTCCTGATTAGTTTCATGTCACACCTCTGGTTCGGTTTTCATTGCCGGCCGATCGTCACGATCGCGCCGGGTACCCGAGAGCAAGATGGCCTTGCCATCTGCTCTAAATGTCGCCTTGTTGCGCCGTCTGCTCGTCGCGCGGATTCATGATGCCGTCGACGATGATGGCCCCGAGCAGGATCGCCGCCTTGATCAGGTTCTGGTAGAGCAGCGGAATGTCGATAATGGTCATGGCGTTGAGCAGGATGCCGATCAGCGCCGCCCCCACCAGCACGTTGCGCACCCCGCCCCTGCCGCCCGAAAGGCCGATGCCCCCGATCACCGCCACCAGGACGATGTCGTAGAGCAGCGTCGAGTTGACGATGCGGGTGTTGATCGAATGCAGGCTGGCTGCCGTCAAAAGCCCGGCGACCAGCGCCACGAACGCCGAGAGCACGTAGCGCAGCACCAGCATGGGCCGTACCGGAACGCCGATGTTGCGGGCCGCGACCGGATTGTCGCCGGCGAAATAGATGAAGCGGCCCCATTTGGTGTAGCGCAGGAACAGGAACACCAGGAAGGCCAGCCCGGCGAAGACGAACACCTCGACAGGAATATCGAGGAAGCGGACGCCGCCGAGCAGCTCGACCCAGTGTCCGCCGGGCACCGGCACGGCATCCTGCGTGATCAGTTGCGAGCGCACATAGCCGAACACGAAGGAGCCGGTGGCCAAGGTCACGAAGATCGCCGGCACGTCGGCATAGGCGACGAGAAAGCCGTTGAGCAGGCCGATGGCTAAAACGCCCGCCAGCACATAGACGAAGGCGAGTCCGTCCGAAGTTCCGGTGTTGAGCAGTTGCAGGTACCAGGCGACCGACATCGCCATGATCGCCACCGCCGACAGGTCGATGCCGCGGCCGATGATGACGACCGCCATGCCAAGCGCCAGAATGCCGAGCACCGAGACCGAGCGCACGATGGCCACCAGATTGTCGGCGGTCAGGAAACCGGGCAGGCCCAGCGCAGCGGCGGCGAACAACAGGATGGCGATGGCAAAGACGATGCCTTCCTGATTAAGGCGCCTCCAGTTCGGCCAGCCGGTCGCATTCATCGCTTGTGTCTTTCGCCCCGAGGGCAAGGCCTTGCCGGCCCTCACCCCGCATGAAAGCTAATCGGCTCAACAGCGGCTCGTCAAATGAATCCGCGTTCAAGAACCGCGCCTCTCCGACTATTTTCCGAGTGGACGCATCGATTGCCGCAACTGGCGCAATAGCTGGAAACTCTTGGATTTTTGGCGGTTCGTTGCCGTGATCGCACGGCGCGCGGAAGAACCTGTTCGGACCCCGCGGGACCGGCGCAATTCGAGTCCGCAAAATGCGCCCGGCACGACGTCAATTCTTCGCTGAATGGCCCGAAACCTCTGCGCCGGCATTGGCGGCAGGAGCATGCACACACCGCCGTGGCGCCGGCCCAGTCCAGAGCTTATCCAACAAACTTCCGTGTCGCCGTCTCGCCTGTTATGGATGAGCCCGGGGGGTGGGCCGAGGAAAACGCATGAAGCCGATTTATATCGACTACCTCAATGCTCTCGATATCGAAGCGCTTGCCATGACGGACGCCGAGATCATCGGCGCCGTCGAAGCCGGGCTCGTCGCGCAGGGCAACGGCCAGACTGTTATCGAGCCGCGCGTCCATCTCGAGCCCGACCCGTCCTTTCACGGCCACTTCAACGTGCTGCGCGGCTATGTGGCGCCGCTCGATGCCGCCGGCGTGAAGATCGTCGGAGACTATGTCGACAACTACAGGCACGGCCTGCCGTCGGAATTCGGCATCCTCAATCTTTTCGATCCGCGCACCGGCACGCCGCGCGCCATCCTCGACGCCACCGTCATCACCGACATGCGCACCGGCGCGGTCACTGCCATCGGCGCCAGGCATCTGGCGAAGAGGTCGTCCAAGGTGCTCGGCCATATCGGCGCGCGCGGCACCGCCTATTGGAACGTGCGCCTCCTCGACCATCTCTTCGACTTCGACGAGATCCGCGTCCACTCACGCCGCCCCGAAAGCCGCGATAGCTTTGTCGCCAGGCTGGCGGCCGACCTCGGCAAGCCGGTCATGGCCGTGGCTGACTGGAAAAGCTGCGTCGAAGGCGCCGACATCGTCGTCGAAGCCTCGCGGCTGCCGGAACCGCAGCCGCTGCTCAAGACCGAATGGATCAAGCGCGGCGCGTTGGTCGTGCCCTATGGCACGATGAGCGCGGTCGAGCTGTCATTGACCGATATCATGCAGAAGATCGTCGTCGACGACTGGGGCCAGTGCAAGGGCGGCAAGTTCGGCTCGCTGCGCGCCCATGTCGAGACGGGACGGCTGAGCGAGGCGACGCTGCATGCCGAACTCGGCCAGATCGCGGCCGGCCTCAAAGCCGGCCGGCAAAGCGATGGCGAGACGATCCTGTTCTGGCATCGCGGCCTCTCGTTGTCCGACATTGCGCTGGGCAAGGCCATGCTCGCCAAGGCCGGCGAAAACGGCATCGGCCAGAGGCTGCGCTTCACATGAACCCGCTCGTTCTCACCGGCGCCGGCGTCAGCATCGAGGATGTGGTTGCCGCCGCGCGCAACGCCTGCAAGGTCGAGCCCACGCCTGCCGTGCTTGAAAAGCTCGACAAGGCTCGCCAGGTCCTCGATGCAGCCGCGGCGGGCGGCCAGCAGATCTACGGGCTGAACACCGGGCTCGGCGCCAATCTCGTCACGGCTGTCGAAGGCGACGCCGGCGCCTTCCAGCGCCAGCTGATCGAAGGCCGCAGCGCCGCCGTTGGCGATGCTCTGCCGGTTCCGGTGGTGCGGGCGGCGATGTTCGCCCGCCTTGCGATGCTCGCCGCCGGCGGCTCGGGCCTGTCGCCGCGCGTGTTCAGCGCGCTGGCCGAAGCGCTCAATGCCGGCGTGCATCCCGTGATGCCGTCGCTCGGCTCGATCGGCGCCGGCGATCTTCTGCTGATGACGGCGGTCGCCCGCGTGCTGATCGGCGATGGCGAAGCCGAATATCAGGGCCGCCGCATGCCTGCCGCCAAGGCGCTGATGATGGCGCGGCTTGCACCCGTCACTCTCTCGCCGAAGGACGGTCTTTCCCTGATCAACGCCTCGGCCGTTTCCGTCGGGATCGGAGCGCTGGCGCTGACCGATGCGCTGTCGGCGCTCGAACAGCAGCAGCAGGCCGGCGCGCTGACGATGGAAGGCATCGGCGCCAACCGCACCATCCTCGATCCGCGCCAGCATCAGGCACGCCCGGGCGCCTGCCAGCAGCTTGCGGCGAAGGCGCTGCGCGACCTCTTGGCGCGCGATGAGGCGCCGGCGCCGACCACCATCCAGGACCCGCTGTCGATCCGCTGCATGCCCTCGATCCACGGCGCGCTGATCCAGGCGATCGACCATGCCAGGCTTGCTGTCGAGATCGAGCTCAACGCCGCCGCCGACAATCCGCTGGTGCTGGCCGATGATGAACTGGTCATGTCGACCGGCAATTTCCACACAGCGTCGCTGGCGCTCGCCTTCGAGACGCTTGGCCTAGCGATCGCGCAATGCGCGGCAGCGTCCGCGGCGCGCTTCGTCCAGCTCACCGGCTCAACCCGCCACGGCCTGCCGAAATATTTGTCGCCGGTCGGCGGTGCCTCTGCCGGCTTCGTGCCGCTGCAGAAGACGGTGACGGCGATCCTGGCCGCGATCCGCCACAAGGCCAATCCGGTGATGCTCGATTTCCTGCCCGTGTCCGAGGGCGTCGAGGATCACGCCACGCAGACGCCGCTCGCCGTCGCCAAATGCGCCGAGATGATCCTGCTGTGGCGGCGGCTGATCGCCTTCGAGCTGATGGCCGCGGCGCAGGCCGTCGACTTGCGCGAGGGCATGGCGCTCGCGCCGGCCACCGGCGCGATCCACGCGGCCGTGCGTTCGCATGTGGCGACGCTCAAGGAAGACAGGCCGCTCGGCATCGACGCCGAGGCGCTTTATGCCGTCCTTGTCAGCGGAATCTGGCAAGGCCCTCCGGCCACGGGCTGACGCTTTTCGACTCTTGGTTCAGGGCTTTGCGTCCACCTTCTTCATGAAGAGGGTGAGCTCGTCCGGATCCATTTGCACGACATGCCTGTCTTCGGGATAGGCGCCGCTGTTGACGTCGGCGACATATTCGGAAAACGCCGCAATGCGCTCCTGCTGAAGCCGGTCATATTCGGCGGCGAAGTTGCGATAGACTTTCGAGTGGCGCGGCATGTGACCGCGATTTGTGCCGAGAATATCCTCGGCGAACAGATATTGCGCGTCGCAGCCCGTGCCCGCGCCCATCGACAGCATGATCAGCGGGGTGCGCTCCGAGATCGCCTTCGCCACTTCCACCGGCACCACCTCGATCTCGGCGCCGATGGCGCCGGCCGCCTCGAGCTGCTTGACCGCCTCGAACACCTGCATGGCTGTATCGGCTGTCTTGCCGACAGCCTTGAAGCCGCCGGTCCAGGTCGCGCGGGAAGGAATGAGGCCCACATGGCCGATCACCGGAATGGCATCGTCGGCCATGCGCTTGATCGTGGCGTATCCGGCGCTGCAATAGACCGCGTCGGCGCCGGCTTTGTAGAGCCGGAACGACCAGCGCACGAAATCGTCGGCCGTGCCGATCTCGAAGAAATTGTCGCCCGGCATGGTGAAGAGGCTGGGCGCGGCGTCGCGATATTGCGGGTTGAGAACCAGTTCCGGCGGCACCGAGACGATGTCGACCCCTGCCCGCTCGGCAGCCTCGGCTTCCTCCAGCGTCAGCACGCGCAGCATGGTCAGCTGCCGCTTGCCCTTCATGGCGCGCAGGTCGGCAACGGTCGGTCTCTTTCGGCTCATCGGTACATCCTGTTTTGTCTGGCGGCTTTCAGCCGATATCGATCATCACCTTACCGGCCTCGACCTTGACCGGATAGGTCTTGAGGTTGACGCAGACCGGCGCGCCCTTGGCCTGGCCGGTCTTGTAATTGAAGCGGCCATTGTGCTTGGGGCATTCGATTATGTCGTCCATCACAAGGCCGTCGGCGAGATGGGCCTTTTCATGCGTGCAGTACCCGTCGGTCGCGAAGAAGGCGTCGTCCGGCGAGCGATAGATCGCGAAAGTGCGGCCGCCATGATCGAAGCGGATCACATCCTCCTCGTCCACGTCGTCGACCGCGCATGCTTCGACCCATTCCGCCATCGACTGCCTCCAATTTGCCCAAGCTGCGCCTATTCGGCGGCCGCGGCCGTTATGTCGAGATCGTGGAACTCGCCGCGATAAGGCTTGGCCGTCGGCGGCAATTCGCGCTTGAGATAATAGTCCTCGTATTTCAGCTGCCTGAGCAGCACCGGCCAGACCTCGCGATAGGCGTGCCACATCGACGGGTTCGGCACCGGCAGATCGTGCTTGATGAGCTCATGCAGTTTCGGCAGGGCGTGGTACGGCACCATCGGGAACATGTGGTGCTCCACATGGTAGTTCATGTTCCAGTAGATGAAGCGGCTGACCGGGTTCATGTAGACGGTGCGCGTGTTCAGCCGGTGATCGGTGACGTTGTCGGCCAGCCCGATATGCTGCAACAGCCCCGTCAGCACCATGTGCCAGGTGCCGTAGAGGCGCGGCAGGCCGACCAATACGAGCGGTGTCCATGACCCAAGCGCGATCGCGACAGCGATCGTCGCGGCGTAGACGACCATGTGCCAGCGCGCCGCGGTCACCGCTTTGGGCTGCTCCATCTCAGGAATGTAGCTCTTCTCGTCGTCCGACAATGTGCCGAAGGCCTGGCGCACCAGCGTCGGCAGCGAATAACGGAAATCGAGGATGCCGGTAAAGGCCAAAGCCGCCTTGATAAGGTCGGGCGGCCGCATCACCGCGATCTCGGCGTCGCGGCCGACGATGATCGTGTCGGTGTGGTGGCGCGCATGGCTCCAGCGCCACTGCACCGGGTTGCGCATCAGCATGAAGGAAGCGATGTGGTAGACGACGTCGTTCATCCAGCGCGTGCGGAAGGCAGTGCCGTGGCCGCATTCGTGCCAGCGCGAGTCGCTCGACGAGCCGTAGAGCACGCCGTAGACGAACAGGAACGGCACGACCCACCAACTGCCCCAGAACCAGACGATGCCGGCCGCCGAGCCCAGGATCGCGACGATCCAGATGATGGTGTCGCGGATCGCCGGCCCATCGGAGCGCTGCATCAATTCCTTCATGGTCTTGCGCGGCACGTCGGTATGGTACCACTCGGCCGAGGCGAGCCCGGTCTCGATCGCAAGCCGAGTGCTTTCGCCGACAAGGCTGTAGTCGCGCTTGGTGCTGCCGGCCATCGCCATCGTCATATTCCCCAGCCGTCAAACTCCGTTGGCGCAGAATTTCTCATCGAGGAATTTTTTCGCGCGCGGCACGTCGTCCTCGGTCAGGTGCTCGATGATCACCGGGATGTTCGGATGCTTCTCGCTGAGCCGCTTCAGATAGAGGTCGTAGTTCAGCGCGCCGAGGCCCGGCGCCGGCAGCTCGATCTCGCCGACGCCGCGGAAGGTAAGCCCCTCATGCGCGTCCGCATCGCCGATATCGGCATGCTTCTCGGACTTGTCGTCGCCCGAGCGCTTGACGTCCTTGGCATGCGCGATCCTGATCTTGTCGCTCAGCGTGTCGAACACCTGGTTCAGCACATGGTCCATGCGGTCGATGTTGTGCGCCTCGAAGTAATTGGTCGGATCCATCAACAGGCCGAGACCGGGGTGGTCGACCTGTGCGAACATCCTGACCGTCTCCTCGACCGAACCGACGACGTTGTTGACATAGGTCTCAAGCAGAAACACGGCGCCGTGGTCGTAAGCCGTCCGGGCAAGGTCGGAAATCACTTTGCGGCATTCCTCGAACCCCTCCTCGGTCTTATTCTTCGGGTGATGCACCCAGTCGGACTCGGTGTTGTAGGTGCCGGTTTCCGAGATCACGTAAGGCGAGCCGAAATGGCGCGCATTGCGGATAATCTCCTTCAGATACGCCAGTCGCCTGTCGCGCTCGGTCTTGTCCGGATGAATGATGTTGGTGTAGCCGGACACGCAGCAGACTGGCAGGTTATGATCGCGAAAAGTGTCGCGCACTTTCCGCGCCTTTTCCGTGGAGATCTGCCCGGCCGACAGGTCGATATCCTTGAAATGCAGGTCGAGCTGCACGGTGTTGAAGCCGAGCGCACGGATGCGCCTGGCGGACTCTTCCAGCTCGTAGGGAAAATAGCCTGTGAAGATACCTGCCTGCATCATGAGGTGAAGTCCTCTGGGTAAGCGATTCAGTTGCCCTGCCTTTTAGTCGCCTAGTCGACAGAGATTTCGGACAGCCTGATCGTGCGACCTTCCGCCATCGATCGGTAGCCGGCCTCGACCAGCGCCATGGTCTTGACGTTGTCGGCGACCGACAGCGCCGGCGGCGTGCCGGTCTTCAGCGCGTATTGCAACTGCTCCATGACGCCGATGAATGCATGCGGGAACCACATCGTCTCCCAGCTTGGGCTGACCCATTTGCCGCCCGTCGTTTCGCTCGAGGCATGGGTCAACGTCGACGCGACGCCCTTCGGCCATCCAATCGTGCCCTTGGCGACGCCCTTGATGCCGTCGACCCGCCAATTGATGTGCTGATCGTCCTCGTAACCCTCCTGGCGCGGGCCGGACCAGACGTCCTCCAGCAAAACGGCAAGCACGCCCGAGGGGAAGCGCAGCGTCGACACGGTGATGCCGTCCGAGTGCTCGAACGCCGTGCGCGGATCCTTGCGCGTCAGCGTGGTTATCTCCTCCGGTTCGCCAAAAAGGAAACGCAGCACGTCGAGGTGATGCACGCTCATATTGGCGAGCGTCAGTCGGTCGTAATCGGCAAGGAAGGTCTGCCAGTGCGGGATCGCGTGCATGTCGATCTCGGCAAAGACGATGTCGCCAAGCGCGCCGCTGTCTATGATCTGCTTCAAGACGCGCATCGACTGATCATAGCGCATGTTCTGATTGACCGAGAGGATCTTGCCGGACGCAGCCGTTTCGTCGCGCAGCTTCACAGCTTCCTCGACCGAAAGCGCTAGCGGCTTCTGCGCCAAGATCGCTTTGACGTGCGGCTGCTTCAACGCATGGCGGATCAAAGCCGGTTGCTGATCGGGCGGAAAGGCCAGATCGACGATCTCGACCTGGCTGTCCTCGATCAATTGCTCCGGTGTCTCGTGGACGGTCGCAATATTCCAGCGATCGGCGACCTTCTGCGCATTGGCTTTGGTGCGCGATGCTATGGCGACCGCCGGAAAACCGGCTTCGTGATAGGCGGCGAGATGGCATTCGGCCATGATCATGCCGGCGCCGATACAGCCGATCCGATATTCCCTGACCCGAACTGTCACGTCCGGTTCGAAGCCTATACTCGCCATCCATTCCTCCCTTGGAGGATGGATATAACGCCATGGTCCGGACCTCAGCCAAGGCCCGCGCCATCATTTCCCATCAGTCAGGCCGCGATCAGCACCGTGCTGTCCGGCGACCAGCTCAGCACGACGGGCTGACCCTCTGCGAGGCGCTCGGCGCCGGTGTTCTGGACGATCACCTTCAGCGTCTGGCCGAAGCGGTCGACGAAATAGGTGCTGTTGTTGCCGGCAAAGATGCGTTTCGAGACCTGCCCCGTGAGCGTGTTGACATTGGCTGGATCGGGCTTTGCCGCGCCGGGCGAAATCCGGATGCGCTCGGGCCGAACGGCGCAGCTCGCCTTGGCGCCGGCCGGCACCGATGCGCCTGTCGAAGCCGCGATCGTCGTGCCGTCGGGCAGCCTGATCCCTGAGCCGGTCGCGTTGCCGTGAAAGATATTGGCGTCGCCGAGGAAAGTCGCGGCGAACTCGCTTTGCGGCCTGTCGTAGATCTCTTCCGGCGGTCCTTCCTGCACCAGCCTGCCGTCGCGCAATATGCCGATGCGGTCGCTCATCGTCAGCGCCTCTTCCTGGTCGTGGGTGACGAAAATGGTCGTGATGCCGATCTCGCGCTGGATGCGCTTCAGCTCGATCTGCATGTCGACGCGCAATGCCTTGTCGAGCGCGCCGAGCGGCTCGTCGAGCAAGAGCACGCGCGGCTTGGTAACGATGGCCCGCGCCAGCGCCACGCGCTGGCGCTGGCCGCCGGAGAGCTGGTGCGGCTTTCGCCCGCCGAGCTTGCCGAGCTGCACGAGATCGAGCGCGCGTTGCACTTCCGCAGCGATTGTCGCTTTCGGCTCGCCGCGCACCGACAGGCCGAAGGCGATATTGTCGGCGACGCTCATATTGGGAAACAGCGCATAGTTCTGGAACACCATGCCGATGCGCCGCTTTTCGACCGGCACGCGCTCGACGCTCTCGCCGCCGATCGCAATGCGGCCGGAATCCGGAAAATCGAAGCCGGCGATCTGGCGGAGCAGCGTGGTCTTCCCGCTGCCCGAAGGTCCGAGCAGCGCGTAGAAGCCGCCATCGGCAAAATCGATCGAGACATCGTCCAGCGCCTTGTGCGCGCCGAAGCTGCGCGAGACGTTCGCGACCTGGACGCCAGCCATTATTTCTCTCCACCAAACTTGAAGAAGCGCGCCGTGAGCAGCATCAGCGCCATCGACACGACAATGATGATCGTCGAGACCGCGTTGATCTCGGGCGTGAAACCCTTGCGGATCGCGGCATAGATTTCGACCGGCAATGTCGTCTGGCCGGGCGTCGACAGGAAATACGAGACCACGAACTGGTCGAACGACACGGCGAAGGCGAACAGCCCGCCGGCGATCACCCCAGGCATGATCCACGGCAAAGTAACCCGCATGGTCACCTGCCACTGGTTGGCGCCGAGCGAGCGCGCCGCTTCCTCCAGCTCTGGCGCGAAGGTCTGCAGCCGGGCCGACACGACGACGATCACATAAGGCAGCGCCAGCGCGACATGGCCGAGCAGGATTGCCACCAGCCCGCGGCCGATGCCGACGCCGAAGAAGAAGATCAGCATTGCCGTGCCGGTGATTAGCCACGGGATGGCGATCGGTGGGAACAGCAGCGCCTGCAGGACTTTCTTGCCGCGGAAGTCGTAACGGTAGAGCGCCAGCGAGGCCATCGAGCCCAGCACCGTCGAGATCAAAGTGGTGATGACGGCGATCTCGATGCTGTTCCAGGTCGCCGCGATCAACTGGTCGTTCTGCCAGAGCGATGAATACCAGTCCGTCGTCCACTCGAACGGCAATTGGTAGAAGGGCGAAGCGTTGAAGGACATCGCCGCCATGATGATGATCGGTAGGTAAAGGAAGCCGAGCAAAAGCACGATGTAGAAGCGCCCGAGCCATTCGAGGATGCGCGTCGTCGCCATCACGCAGCCCTCCGCAGGACAGGCGCCGCCAGCGCCAGGATGATCAGCACGACCGCGAGCAGGATAAAGGAGAGTGCCGCGCCCAGCGGCCAGTTGAAGACGGCGACGAACTGGTCCTCGATGATGGTGCCGTAGAAGGTACCGGTGCGGCCGCCGAGGATGCGCGGCTCCATGAAGGAGCCGACCACCGGTACGAAGATCAGCGCGGCACCCGCGATCAGGCCCGGCATCGACAGCGGGATGATCACCCGCCACAGCACCTGCCGCCGCGATGCGCCCAGCGAGCGGCCCGCCTCGATCAGCGAATCATCGATGGCCTGCAGCGTGAGATAGCAGGTCAGCACCATATAGGGCACATAGGAGTGCACCAGGCCGATGATGACGGCTGGGTAGGAATACATGAGATCAATGTTGATCTTGAACGGCAGCACCGCATTGAGCGCGGTGTCGAGGATGCCGCCTTCGCGCAGCACCATCGCCCAGGAGAAGATGCGCACCAGCCCGTTCGACCAGAAGGGCAGGATAACGAGCAGGAAGATCGCCTCGCGGCTGCGCCCTTTCAGCACCTTCGCAAGCACATAGGCCGCCGGGTAGCCGATGACGACGCACCACAGCGTCACCTCCAGCCCGAGCCGCAGCGATGAAAACAACAGCGTCGAATAGAGGCTCTGCGAGAAGAAAGCTGCGTAATTGCCGAGCGTGAACGACCATTCCTTTCCGGCCAGCGGCAGGTCGGTCATGAAGGAGAAGAACACCATGGCCGACAGGGGTAGGAAGATCGCGATCGTCAGCCAGAGATAGGCGGGAAGGAGAAGCGGCAGGGCCGGCTTCAGTCCGCGGCGCGAACCGATCGCAAGCTGGTCAGCCATCTGCCTCTCCTCCCCGAAAGACGTGATTATTTCACGTTGACTTTCAGCTCCTGCCACAGCGCCAGGTATTTCTCGCGCTGCGCGTCGGTGATCGGCGCCTGGAACTGGATGCGCTTTGCGACCTCGGGGCTGCCCATGACCTTGCGGTTGAAGGCGTCCTCGGGCAGCGCGTCGACAGCCTTGGTGTTGGCCGAAACCGGTGCGCCGACCTTGGTGACCCATTCGACGTAGAATTTCGGGTCGATCATATAGTTGATGAAGGCCTCGGCGCCCGCGACATTCTTCGAGCCGACCGGGATCGAAAAGGCGTCGAGCCAGGCGACGGCGCCTTCCTGCGGGATGACCAGCGAGACCGGCAGCTTGAAATGCGTCTTGGCGCGGTCAGCCGAGCCGCTCCAATAGGTGCCGATGTCGATCTGGTTGGAGGCGACCATCTGGTTCCAGTCGTTCTCCGAGCTCCAGAAGGTCTTGATCTGCGGCATCAGCGAGGTGAGCTTCGCCTTGACCGCGTCCATATCCTTGATGTCGTTGATGTCCTGCCCCGACGCGATCGCGCCGAACTGCACCGCCTCGACGGCGTCGTCGCGGATGATGACGCGGCCCTTATGCGCCGGGTTCCACATCTCGGCGATGCTCGTCGGCGGCTTGTCGAAGGATTTGTCGTTGATCGCCAGAGCCGTCAGGCCCCACACCCACGGCACGCCATAGACCTTGCCGTCATGGTTGAGCATCGGCGAGCTGGCCTTGTCCTTGGCGATGTCGGCATAGTTGGAAAGCTTCGAGACGTCGATCGGCTGGATCAGCTTGCCGGCCATTGCCTGGTCGTTGAAGGCGGCATTGATCATGACGACGTCGTAGAGGCCGGGATTGGTGCGGATCTTGGTCAGCATCTCCTGTTCGGAATTGAAGAAGTCGTTGACCACCTTGAAGCCGGTCGCCTTCTCGAAATTGGCGACCGCCCACGGCTCGTCGGCGCCATAGCCCTTCCAGTTGAGCACATGCACTTCCTCGGCGGCCTGTGCGGCCAGCGTAAAGGCGGAGACAAAGACGGCGGTGGCCGTCAGGAAAGCGGTCAGTCTGGGCATGCGCATGTTTTTTTCCTCTCATTGTTTGCCCGATTGACGGGCTTGTTAAGTTGCAGTCGCTTCCGCCCGGCCGAGCGCGGTCGTCGTTTCGCCGCGCTCAGTCAGGAACTCCCGGATTTCCGTGTCGGTCGGCGCCGAAGATCCGCCATGGCGGGTGACCGAAAGCGCAGCCGCCGCATTGGCATAGCGTGCCGCCTCGCAAGCGCCCATGCCGCGAGAAAGGCCGCTGACGAAGGCGCCGATATGCGTGTCGCCGGCCCCGTTGGTGTCGACGGCTTCCACCTTGAAGCCCGGCACCGCACGGGTGCCGCCATCGGCCATGCGCACCAAGCAGCCATGCGCGCCGGCGCGGATGACGACGCCTTCCGCCCTGGGGCAATGCTCGGCGAGCAATCGGATCGCGACGGTCTGGGCATCGCCGGCACCGGCAATCTCGGCAGCCTCATTGGTGTTGCAGCTCAACCAGGTCGTACGCGCCAGAACCCTGTCCAGGATCGGCCGTGGAATGTCGGCGATCACCGGCGTCGGATCGAAGACGAAAGGAATGCCGGCCGGCAGCGCTTCGATCCAACCGGCAAGCGCGTCGCGACTGCCGGGATAGCTCAGCGTGTAGCCGGAGGTGAAAACCCAATCACCCGGAACGACTTGGATCGGCTTCATCATGTCCGGCGTGAGCCGGCTCTCGGCGCCTGGCCACGAAACGAAGGTGCGCTCCGCGTCGCCGCTGATCATGGCGACGCAATTGCCGCTGTCCATCGAAGGCGATGACGGCGTCAGCGTCTCGATGCCTTCGGCCGCGAAGGCTTCGCGCAGGAAGTCTCCGTCCGGCCCGGTGCCGAGCTGGCCGCCGAACACCACCTTCATGCCGGTGCGGCTTGCCGCCACCATCATATTGAAGCCGCCGCCGGCGACCCGCGCGTAAGCTGACGCGGTCTTTTCCGTGCCGGCCGCCGGCAGGGCGTCGATGCGGTAGACATAGTCGACCACGGCGCTGCCGACATGAACGAGGCGCCCGCTCATCAGGCAACCTCCTTGCCTGGGCCGGCCTTGGAGCCGCGTGCGGCGACCAGGTCGCCAGCCAGCGCACGGACGTCCGCGATGTCGATGCCATGCAGTTGGGCGATGCGGTCCTGCGGCAGCCTCGACAGGCCGGCGCAGGCGCCCGCCATGCCGGCGGCAATCGCCCCGATCGTGTCGGTGTCGCCACCGAGATTGGCGCCGATGACGGCTGCCCGCCACGGATCGCCTTGCGCGACCTCCAGCACGGCGAAGGCCGCCGGCACCGATTCCTGGCTGGCGACGCCGGTGCCGACCAGGTCAACGATCAGCTTGATGGCTTGCTTCTCCGCCTTGCAGCGGACAAGCTCCTGCGCCCAGACGATGCGCGCGGCGATGTCGCCGCCGGTGACCCAATGGCCGAGCGCAGCACCTAGCCTTGCGGCGGCGACCGCATGGCCGGAAGCGCCACGCCAGTCGCCGCCCGAGACACCGAGGCTGATGGCGGCTGCGACCGCCGCAGCCGATGCAATGGCGATCGAGGTGTTGTGCGTGGCCCGGCAGGTTTCCGCCACCTTGGAGACCAGAACGTCGAGCGGCTCCGGCGGCATCATAATGCCGACCGGCGCGATGCGCATCGCAGCGCCATTGGTGTCGCCGCCGCGGCCGGCCTCCTCCGCGGGCACGCCGCTGTTGATGGCATCGATAGCGCGCTTGGTCGACGGCCCAAGCAGGTCGTAGCTGCCGCGCGCCTTGACCTCGCGCTCCCAGTCGAGCAGCGCGTTGACCCAGCGCGCATGATCGAAACGCTCGCCGGATTCGACGAGGATGCGGCCAAGCAGCAGCGCCTGTTCGGTATCGTCGGTGATCGCGCCGGCGGGCAGCCCTTTCGACACCGGGTGATCGGCGGCAGGCGCGACGAACTCCTCGACATGGCCATAGAGCTCGGCGATGCGGGTCGGCGACAGAAGCTGCGTCGGCATGCCCAGCGCATCGCCCAGCGCCCCGCCGATCAGCGCGCCCATAGCCCGGTCCATCGCGTCGGCCGCCATGCTCAGAACTCCAGGTGCAGCGCGAAATGCGCCGGATTGAGCAGGCTGGTGACGAATTCGATGGCGCGCCCGTCGGCGGCGCGCGTCAGGCGGCGTGTGCGCAGGAACGGCGTGCCGGGCGCGCAGGCGAGGATGGCTGCATCGGAAGCGCTCAGCATCTCGATGTCGACCCATTCCTCGCCGTGATCGGGAACAAGCCCTGCCCCGCGCAGCGTCTGGTGCAGCGAGCCTTCGCGCAGGCCGCGCAGCGGTATGTCTTCCAACTCCGGCGACAACGGCAGCCGGCTGCGCTCGATCGAGATGGCATGGCCGTCGTCGGCGTTGGTGCGGGCACGATCGACGGCGATGAAGGATGGACTCTCGACACCGAGCCTGGCCGCCAGTTCGGCGTCCTCGATGATCTCGAGCCGCAACGTGCGTGTCTCTGCATTGGCGCCCGCATTGGCAAGCGCGCGCGACCAGCCGATCGCGTCGTCGACGGGCATGCCGTCAAAGGTGACGAAGGAGCCGATGCCGACCTTGGTGGTGATCAGCCCGCGGCTCGACAATTCCTCGAGCCCCTTGCGGACCGTGTTGCGGCTGACGGAAAAGCGCTGGACGAGCTCGTTTTCGCTCTGCAGGCGGTCGCCGAAGCCGAGCAGGCCGGAGCGTATCTCATGCTCCAGAACCGTCGCGATCTGCTCGGGCTTGCCCGTGCCGGGAGTGATCTGCGTCGCGCGACGGGCCATATCGATACCTGTTCAGTGAACCTGTATAATCCTGTTCAATATCGGATTTGAATTCCCCCGTCAACGAACCTTCATCACCATTCAAGAACGGAAGGCGGACCGGGCGCAGAATGAGCGTGCGGCAACCGGAGACGCGCCGCTCAAGCGAAGAAGAACTCCTCGACGCGCTGCTTGGCCTGGCGCAGCACCGGCAGGATGTCGCGCTCCATCGCCTCGACCGAGAAACGCGCCGACTGCGTCGAGACGTTGATGGCGGCGACGGTGCGGCCGGCGCGATCGACGATCGGCACCGCGATCGAGCGCAGGCCGAGTTCCAGTTCCTCGTCGACGATGGCGAAGCCCTCCGCCCTCGCCCTGTCGATGGCCTTGCCGAGCGCGTTGCGGCCGGTGATCGTCTTCGGCGTCCGCCGCTCGATGGTCGCTTGCGCCAGGAAGGTCTTCAAGTCGTCCGCCTCCAGACCGGAAAGCAGCACCCGCCCCATCGAGGTGCAATAGGCCGGCAGCCGCGTGCCTACATCGAGCGCGACGCTTAAGATCCGCCGTCCGGGGATGCGCGCAACATAGACGACGTCCTCACCCGATAGCACCGCCGCGTTGCAGGCCTCGTCGAATTTGCCCGCCACCTCGCGCATGATCGGCGCCGCGAACGTCCAGAGCGATGCGCCGCCGAGCCAGGTCCGCGCGACGGTCAAAAGGCGCGGCGACAGCGAGAACAGCCGGCCGGACTGCGTCGCATAGCCCGTGGCGACCAATGTCAGCAGAAAGCGGCGGGCGCCCGCGCGGGTGAGGTCGGCCTCTTCGGCCATCTCGGTCAGCGTCATGCCGGCCGGATGGCGCGCAAGGATTTCCATCACTGCCAGGCCACGTTCCAGCGAGCCGACGTGGTCGCGCGAAATTACTTCCTCTCCCACGAGCGCCTCCATGCCGGCGTTGACTCAATGCAGAGCTCGGAGTTAGAAATATCTCATACAAAACAGATGTTCGCAATGCGAACTTTTTTCGTGGGGTCTGGAGATGGTCAAGTTCCTGCCGCTGAAAGAGGCGGTCGCGGAAAACCTGCATGACGGCGATACGGTCGCCTTCGAGGGCTTCACTCATCTGATCCCGACCGCCGCCGCGCATGAGGCGATCCGCCAGGGCTTTCGCGACCTGACGCTTATCCGCATGACGCCCGACCTGATCTATGACCAGATGATCGGCATGGGCATGGCTAGGAAAATCGTCTTCTCCTATGTCGGCAATCCCGGCGTCGGCCTGCTCAGACGCGCCCGCGACGCCATCGAGAACGGCTTTCCCCGCGCCATCGAGATCGAGGAGCACAGCCACGCCGGCATGGCCAATGCCTATGAGGCGGGCGCCGCCGGCCTGCCTTGTGCGGTGTTCCGCGGCTATCGCGGCGCCGGTCTTGCCGTGGTCAATCCAAACATCAAATCCGTCACCTGCCCTTTCACGGGCGAGGTGTTGGCGGCCGTTCCGGCGATAAGGCCGGACGTCACCTTCATCCACGCGCAGAAGGCGGACCGCAAAGGCAACGTGCTGGTCGAGGGCATTATCGGCATCCAGAAGGAGGCTGTTCTTGCCGCAAAGCGCGCAGTGGTGACGGTCGAGGAAATGGTCGACAGCTTCGACGAACTCCACCCCAATCTCACCGTGCTGCCCAGCTGGACGATCGCTGCGATTTCGGTCGTGCCCGGTGGCTCGCATCCCTCCTACACGCATGGCTATTACGAGCGCGACAACGCCGCCTATCTCGAATGGGACGAGATCGCCGCCGACCGCGGTCGCTTCCAGGCGTGGATGCAGCAGAACGTCATCGAGAGCAGCCCGGATGACTTTGCCGGCCGCATCGAACATCTGAGGAAAGCCGCATGAGCGACGCGAAGGAGATTGGTTTCACCCCGAACGAGATGATGACGATCGCCGCCAGCCGCGCCTTGAAGAGCGACGATGTCTGCTTCGTCGGCATCGGCGCGCCGTCGGCCGCCTGCAACGTCGCGCGGCTGACGCATGCGCCGGATATCACCTTGATCTATGAGAGCGGCACCATCGGCACGGCGCCCGACGTGCTGCCGCTGTCGATCGGCGACGGCGAATTGTGCGAGACGGCGGTCACCACCGTCGCGGTGCCGGAGATGTTCCGCTATTGGCTGCAGGGCGGCCGCATCTCGATCGGCTTTCTGGGCGCCGCCCAGCTCGACAAATTCGGCAATATCAACACCACCGTCATCGGCGACTATGCGCATCCCAAGACCCGCCTGCCCGGCGGCGGCGGCGCGCCGGAGATCGCCACTTCGTCAAAGCAGGTCTACATCACCATGGCGCAGTCGAAGCGCGGCATGGTCGAAAAGGTCGACTTCTTCACCTCCTTCGGCCATGGCGATGGCGGCGATCATCGCAAGCGGCTCGGCATCGATACCGCCGGGCCAACGCTTTTAATCACGGACCTCGCCATCTGGAAGCCGGACCCGGTGACCAAGGAATTCACAGTGGTGTCGCTGCATCCCGGCGTCTCGCGCGAGCAGGTACAGGAGACCTGTGGCTGGACGGTCAAGTTCACGGAGGCTCTTGACGAGACGCCGGCGCCGACGGAACTCGAGCTGAACACATTGCGCGACCTGCATGTCCGCACCAAGGCGGCGCATCAAGGGATCGCCGAGGGGAAAGCTGCCTAGATGACTGAAGCCTTCATTTGCGACTACATCCGCACGCCCATCGGCCGCTTCGGCGGCTCGTTGTCCTCCGTCCGCGCCGACGACCTCGGCGCCATCCCGTTGAGGGCCTTGGTCGAGCGCAATCAGGGCGTCGACTGGGCGGCCGTCGATGATGTCGTCTATGGCTGCGCCAACCAGGCCGGCGAGGACAATCGCAATGTAGCGCGCATGGCGCTGCTGCTTGCCGGCCTGCCGCAGGACATCCCCGGTTCGACAGTCAACCGCCTGTGCGGCTCGGGCATGGATGCCGTCACCATCGCCGCGCGCGCCATCAAATCGGGCGAGGCCGAGCTGATGATTGCCGGCGGCGTCGAATCGATGAGCCGCGCGCCTTTCGTCATGCCGAAAGCCGACGCCGCCTTTTCGCGCAACGCCGAGATCTACGACACCACCATCGGCTGGCGCTTCGTCAACCCGCTGATGAAGAAGCAATATGGCATCGAGTCCATGCCGGAGACCGGGGAGAACGTCGCCGAGGATTTTTCCGTTTCCCGCGCGGACCAGGACGCCTTCGCGGTGCGCAGCCAGGACAAGGCCGTTGCCGCTCAAGGCAGCGGCCGGCTGGCGAAAGAGATCACGTCCGTGACGATCCCGCAGAAGAAAGGCGATCCGGTCGTCGTCTCGAAGGACGAGCATCCACGCGCCGGCACCACCGTCGAGACCCTGGCCAAACTGCCGGCGCCATTCCGCCAGGGCGGCAGCGTCACCGCCGGCAACGCTTCCGGCGTCAATGACGGTGCGGCGGCCCTCATCATCGCGTCGGAAGCGGCGGCGAAGAAGTATGGCCTGACGCCGATCGCCCGCATCCTCGGCGGCGCCGTCGCCGGTGTGGCGCCGCGCATCATGGGCATCGGTCCGGCCCCGGCCACCGAGAAGCTTTGCGCCCGCCTCGGTCTGACGCCCGAGCAATTCGATGTCGTCGAATTGAACGAAGCTTTCGCCTCGCAAGGCATTGCCGTGCTGCGCCAGCTTGGCATCGCCGAGGATGCCGCGCACGTCAATCCGAATGGCGGCGCGATCGCGCTCGGTCACCCGCTCGGCATGTCGGGCGCGCGCATCACCGGCACGGCGGCGCTCGAGCTCAGCGAGCGCGGCGGCAAGCTGGCTTTGGCCACCATGTGCATAGGCGTCGGCCAGGGCATAGCAATTGTCCTGGAGCGGGTCTGACCGGTCGGATCAATAAGGCAGACCGACGTAGTTTTCGGCCAGCGCCGTGGAAGCGGCCTTGGAATGCACGAGATAGTCGAGCTCGGCTTCCTGGATGCGTTGGCCGAATTCACCGGTCTCGGGAAAGCGGTGCAGCATCGTCGTCATCCACCAGGAAAAGCGCACCGCTTTCCACACCCGCGACAGCGCCTTGGCCGAATAGGCGTCGAGCCCTACTTCCGAACTCTCGCGGTAGAATTCACGAAGTCCCGCAAACAGATAGCGCACGTCGCTGGCAGCGAGGTTGAGGCCCTTGGCGCCGGTCGGCGGCACGATATGGGCGGCGTCTCCAACCAGGAACAGCCGGCCGAAGCGCATCGGCTCGGCGACGAAGGAGCGCAGCGGCGCGATCGACTTCTCGAACGATGGGCCGGTGGTGACGGCGGCAGCGGTCGCCGGCGGCAGGCGGCGGCGCAACTCGTCCCAGAAGCGGTCGTCCGACCAGGCCTCGACGCGCTCCTCGGCTGGAACCTGCACATAGTAGCGGCTGCGCTGCGGCGAGCGCATCGAACAGAGCGCGAAGCCGCGCTCGTGATTGGCATAGACCAGCTCGCGGTCGGCCGGCGGCACCTCGGCCAGCATGCCCAGCCAGCCGAACGGATATTGCCGCTCGAACGTCTTCAGCGCGCCCTCCGGCACTGATCTGCGGCTGACGCCGTGATAGCCGTCGCAACCGGCGATGAAGTCGCAATCGATGCGATGCATGAGGCCGTCCTTGTCGTAGGTGACGAAGGGCGACGCGCCGCCGAAATCATGCGGCGCGACATTCGACGTTTCGAAGACGGTCGGAAGGCCCGCCGCTTCCCGCTTCTGCATCAGATCGAGCGTCACCTCGGTCTGGCCATAGATGGTTACATGCTTGCCGCCGGTGAGCGCCGTCATGTCGATGCGATGCGCGCGGCCGTCAAACGCGAGCGAGATGCCGGCATGCGGCAGGCCCTGTTCATAGAGCCTCTCCGCCGCGCCCGCTTCGCCGAGCAGGTCCACCGTGCCCTGTTCGAGCACGCCCGCGCGCACCCGGCCAAGCACATGCTCGCGGCTCGACCGCTCGAGGATGACTGTCTCGACGCCAATCGTGGCAAGCAATTGGCCGAGCAGCAGCCCGGACGGCCCCGAGCCAATGATGGCGACTTGCGTGCGCATCAATGACCGAGGCTCTCGATCTGTCCGGCCAACTCGGCTGCAAGCCTGAGCGCGGCCGCCGTCGCCATGACCATTTGCGGCAGGATGAGCCATTCCAGCGTCCAGGCCGAACCCGAGCGCTCCTGCTCATGCACCAGCGCCTGGTGCATGCCGGAAAGCTGCACGGCATTGAAGCGGGCGAGGGCCACCAGGGCTTCCGCCTTCACGGGATTCTGCTTGTGCGGCATGGTAGATGAACCGCCGCCGCCGGACAGCTTGATGTCAGTGCCCGCCTGCGCCATCAGCGCAACGTCCTTCCCGAACTTGCCGAGGCTGCCGGTCACCAGCGACAGCCAGCCGGCGAACTCGGCGAGCGCGTCGCGCTGATTGTGCCATTGCGGCACGTCAGCGAGGCCAAGCTTCGCGGCAAGCGCGGCGCGCACTGCGGCGGCCTTGTCGCCGAGCTTTTCCAGCGTGCCGGCGGCGCCGCCGAACTGCACGACAAGCAGTCGGCCGGAGAGCTCCTTCAACCGTTCCTGGTGACGCTGGAGCGGCGCTCGCCAGGAAGCGATCCGGTCGGTCACGACGATCGGTATCGCCGGCTGCATGCGCGTCACCGCCATCATCGCCCTGCCCTCGAAATCCTGTTCGAGTCCGGCGAGCCGCACGACATTCTCGCTGAGCAGCAGGCCGACATGCTCGACCGCCCCGCTCAGGCGCAGCACCAGCGATGTATCGATCACATCCTGGCTGGTGGCGCCGAAATGAACGAATGCATCATGCGGCACGCCAACAGCAGCCTTGATCTGTCGCACCAGTTCCGGCACCACGATGCCGTCGGCGGCGACGCCGGCGCGCAGCTTCGCCGTATCCGGCCGGAACGCCGCCAGCGCCTTCGAGATCGCCGTCGCCGCATCGCGGGAAATCGCGCCGCACTCGGCCTCCGCCTCGGCCAGCGCCCGCTCGAAGCTGAGCATCGCGGCGATGTCGGCTTCGACGGAAAAATGTCTGGCCGCCTCTTCGTCGCCGAGCAGGCCGGAAAGCAGCGGGTGATCAAAGGGCGAAACGGTCATGGCGGCCACGGTCAGCTGTCGAAGAAGACCGTCTCCTTTTCGCCCTGCAGGTGGATGTCGAAAACGCAAGTATCGCCCCGGCGCTCGGCGATCAGCGTCGGCACACGCAGGCGGTGCTCGATGCGGGCGAGGATCGGGTCCTCGGCATTGGCCTTTTCCTCGTCCGAAAAATAGAGCCTGGTGTGCAGGCCCACATTGATGCCGCGCGCCACGATCCAAAGCGTGATGTGGGGCGCCATCAGGCGCCCGTCGCGGAACGGCACGCGGCCCGGCTTGATCGTCCGGAACAGGCAGACGCCCGTTTCCGTGTCGGTCGGCTGCCGGCCCCAGCCCGAAAAGTTCGGGTCGGCTGCGCCGCGCAATTCCGTCGGCGAATTGTAGAGGCCTTGGGCATCCGCTTGCCAGATCTCGACCAGCGCCTCCCTCAGCGGCGTGCCGGTGCCGTCGAGCACGCGGATGCGCAACTCGATCCGCTCGCCCATGGTCTGGTCGTTGATCATCGACGAGCCGAGGTCGCTCGCATAGACGCCGCCGATGCCGCAGAAATTGGGCGTCAGCCCGATATGAACATAGGGTCCGGCGGTCTGCGAAGGGCTCTCCTTCAACCGGTCGAGCGACTGCGCCATCAATTGCCCTCCGGCCTGTTCTCGAACAATGTCGAGCGGCGCCCGCGCAGCACGATGTCGAACTTGTAGGCGAGCGCATCCATCGGGATGGTCGACTGCATGTCGAGCGCGGCGATCAGCGCCTCGATAGCTTCCCTGTTGGAAATACCGCCGACGATCGGACAACGCCAGATCAGCGGATCGCCCTCGAAATACATCTGTGTGATCAGCCGCTGCGCGAAGCCATGGCCGAACACGGAAAAATGGATATGCGCCGGCCGCCAGTCGTTCGGACCGTTCGGCCAGGGATACGGTCCGGGCCTGATGGTGCGCAAGGCGTAGCCGCCGTCCTCGCCGGTGATCGCGCGTCCGCAGCCGCCGAAATTCGGATCGAGCGGCGCAAGATACCCGTCCCTCTTGTGCCGGTAGCGGCCGCCTGCATTGGCCTGCCAGAATTCGAGCAGCACGCCGGGCACGCCCTTGCCGCACTCATCGAGCACCCGCCCATGAACGATGATGCGCTCGCCGATGGCGCTCTCGCCGGCCTTGGCGAAATTGTGGATCAGGTCGTTGTCGAGCTCGCCGAGCATCGCATGCCCGAATACCGGACCGGCCGATTCCGACAGCGTGTTGTCGAACGACACCAATGCCTTCTGCGGCGAGCGCAGCACCGAGCTTTTGTAATTCGGCGTCAACGCCGGCGGATGCCATTGGCGGTCGCGCTGGAAGAAGGCGCCGGTTTCCGGCGCCCGGTTGGAGCCGGTCTCAGCCATGAGCGGCCCCGTCCATCTGAGCGAACACCTGCTTGGCGATCTTGAAGGCGCGGTTGGCGGCCGGCACCCCTGCATAGATCGCGACATGCAGGAAGGCTTCGCAGATGTCGTCGCGTGAGGCGCCGGTGTTGGCGGTGGCCCGCACATGCATGGCGACCTCCTCGTCATGGCCGAGCGCTGCAAGCAGCGCCAGCGTCACGATCGAGCGTTCGCGCTTCGACCAGCCGGGCCGCGCCCACACCGTTCCCCAGGCAGCCTCGGTGATCAATTGCTGGAACGGCCGGTCGAAATCGGTCGCGGCATCCTCGGCGCGGTCGACATGCGGATCGCCGAGAACGGCGCGACGGACCTCGAGTCCGGTCCGGTAGCGGTTCTTCGTGACATCATCCATGGGCAGACGTTTCCTCAGGCAATGAGGCGGCGAAATCGCGGATCAAGGTGACGAGCGCGTCGGGCTGCTCGATGCACGGGATGTGCGCGGCATCGCGGATCATTTCGAAGCGGGCGCCTGGGATCAGATCCGCCAGCGAGCGAACAAGGTCGGGTGGCGTCGAGCCGTCCTGATCGCCGACGATGCAGAGCGTCGGCGCAGTGATACGCCGCGCCGCGTCGGTAAGATCGGCATCGCGCACCGCCGCGCATGTCCCGATATAACCAGGCAGCGCCTGCCTGGTCAGCATGTTGCGGCAGCCGGCCAGCTCGGCGGCGCGCGCTGCATGGAAATCCTGCGTGAACCACACTTTCAGCACGCCGTCGGCGATCGCCTCTATGCCGTCGCGCTCGACGGTCGCGATGCGCGTGTTCCAGCTCTCATCCGTGCCGATCTTGTGCGCGGTGTCGCTGAGGATCAGAGCCTCGACACATTTGGGGTGGCGGGTATAGAGCCGCTGCGCGATCAGGCCGCCGACCGACAGGCCGCACAGCACGACCTTCCCGAAACCGAAATGATCGATGAGGCCCAGCAGGTCGTCGACATGGTCGTCGATCGAGCGCACGCCGCCGCCGATATCCGACAACCCATGCCCGCGCTTGTCGTAGACGAGCATCGGTATTTCGCCGGCAAGCCGCGCGACGACGTCGTCCCAGATCCGGAAATCGGTGCCCAGCGAATTGATGAAGATGATCGGACGCGACGTGCCCGTCGCCTCGATGTAGCGGTGATGCAGCGTCACGCCGCCTATGCTGACGAATGGCACGATTTCGATCCTCCAAAGCCACATTGCACCAGCGGTTTGGTTCGGTAAAATGATATTTTGCGGCGTTTCATTAACTCTGAGGTTATCGAACCATGGCCGAAAGCCGAATCCGCTTCCGCCATCTGCAGGCCTTTCTCGAAGTCGCTCGGCAAGGCAGCGTGGCGCGCGCGGCCGACTTCCTGCATGTCAGTGCGCCGGCCGTGACCAAGACCTTGCGTGAGCTGGAAGAGGCGCTCGGCGTCGCCGTGGTCGAGCGCGACGGGCGCGGCATCCGGGTCACGCGTCTCGGCGAGATCTTCCTCGGCCATGCCGGCTCGGCGATCTCGGCGCTGAAGCGCGGCGTCGATTCCGTGCGCCAGGACGGCGCTCTCCATCGCGACCCGATCCGCATCGGCGCGCTGCCGACGGTGTCGGCGCGCGTGATGCCGTTCGCCATGAACCTGTTCCTCGAGGAAGACACCGGCGCCGCGCTCAAGATCGTCACCGGCGAGAACGCCGTGCTGCTCGAACAGTTGCGCGTCGGCGCGCTCGACCTCGTCGTCGGCCGGCTCGCGGCGCCGGAGCACATGACCGGCTTCTTCTTCGAACATCTCTATTCCGAGCAGGTGCTGTTCGTGGTGCGGGCCGGGCATCCCCTGTCGGAACCCGGGGCAGACATCTTCGCGCGGCTCGACGACTTCCCCGTCCTGATGCCGACGCGGGAATCCGTCATACGCCCCTTCGTCGACCGGCTCTTCATCACCAACGGCATGACCGCACCCGCCACGGAGATCGAAACCGTTTCCGATTCCTTCGGTCGTTCCTTCATGCGCCAGAGCAATGCGGTATGGATCATCTCGGCCGGCGTCGTTGCCAATGAGATCGCCAGCGGCGCTTTCGTCGCGCTGCCGGTGGATACCGAGGAGACCAAAGGGCCGGTGGGTTTGACCATGCGCACCGACACCGCGCCCTCGCCCGCCTTCACCATCCTGCTGCAGACGATCCGCGAAGCCGCGCGGCACCACGCCTGACGATCGAGCTAGCAGTTCGAATTTCGCTAACCCAGCGGTTAATAAAACACCGTAAAATATCATTTTACCGAACCAAACCGCTAGTGCAATGTGATCTCCGGAGGATCGAAAGCCGTGCCGTCCGGCCGCAAGCGGAAGACCCGTTTGCCGTCGTGTCGAACGGCGACTGAGGGAGGAGCAGATGTCTCATAATATCGGCAGCAAGCCCGCCATATCGGGCATTTCACGACGCCAGTTCATCGCCACATCGATGGCCGGTGGCGCAGCACTTGCGTTCGGCCGCGGCAAGGCTTTCGCGCAGGCCGCCGACACGCTCAAGGTCGGCTTCGTCAGCCCGCGCACCGGCCCGCTCGCCGGCTTCGGCGAAACCGACGGCTATGTGCTTGACCTCGCCCGCAAGGCCCTGGCCAACGGCATCGAGCTCGGCGGCAAGAAATACAGCGTCGAGATCCTCGACCAGGACACCCAGTCGGATCCGTCGCGCGCCGGCCAGTTGGCAAAAGACCTGATCAACAACCAGGCCATCGACCTGATGCTGGCCGTTTCCACGCCCGAGGTGATCAACCCGGTCGCCGATGCCTGCGAGGCGGCCGGCGTGCCGTGCCTCTCCACCGTCATGCCGTGGGAGGCGTGGTATTTCGGCCGCGGCGCCAAGCCGGGCGCGCCCTCGCCTTTCAAATGGACCTATCATTTCGGCTTCGGCGTCGGCGAATTCTTCAAGACCTATATTTCGCAGTGGAACCTGATCGAGACCAACAAGAAGGTCGGCGTCATGTATCCGAACGACGCCGACGGCAACGCCATTCGCGCCAACCTCGCGCCGCTCCTGGCCAAGCAGGGTTTTACGATCGTCGATCCCGGCGCCTATGAGACCGGCACAACCGACTATTCCTCGCAGATCGCGCTGTTCAAGCAGGAAGGCGTCGAGATCTTCAACTCCTTCCCGATCCCGCCGGACTTCGCCGCCTTCTGGCGCCAGGCCGCGCAGCAGGGGCTGACCCGGCAGATCAAGATCGCCCAGGTCGCCAAGACCGGCCTGTTCCCCTCCGACATCGAGGCGCTCGGCGATCTCGGCATGAAGATCTCGAGCGCCGCCTATTGGCACAAGGCCTTCCCCTACAAGTCGCCGCTGACCGGCGTCTCCGGCACCGAGCTTGCCGACGGTTACGAGGCGGCGAGCGGCAAGCAGTGGACACAGCAGCTCGGCGCCTCGATGTCGCTGCTCGACGCCGGCTTCGAAGCCCTGAAGGCGAGTTCCAACGCCAAGGACAAGGCGGCGGTCGCCAAGGCACTGAGCGTGCTGAAGACCGAGACCATGATCGGCAAGGTCGACTTCACCAGCGGCCCGGTCGCGAACGTATCCCCCGGCCCGATCATCGGCACGCAATGGGTCGCCGCCAAGGAAGGCTCGAAATTCCCGCTCGACTATGTCGTGACCGAGAACGCCACCGACCCGAACGTGCCGGTCGGGGCCAAGCTCCAGCCTTACAACGGCTGATAAAGTCGGGGACCGCATCGTGAACGCCACGCCCAACGGTGCCGTCCTCAGCGCCACCGGCATCCACAAGCGCTTCGGCGCGCTTGTGGTGCTCGACGACATCGACTTCGCCATGGGCGCCGAGGAAGCGGTCGGCATCGTCGGCCCGAACGGCGCCGGCAAGACGACGCTGCTCAGCGTGCTTTCCGGCGCCTATCCGCCGGGCGCCGGAACCATCGCCTTCAAGGGCGATGACGTGACCACGCTGCCGGCCACGCAGCGCTGCCGGCTGGGTCTGGTGCGCACTCATCAGGTGCCGAAACCCTTCGGCGGCATGACCGTCTTCGAGAATGTCTTCGTCGCCGCCTCGCACGGCGCCGGACTCGGCCGCGACGAGGCTTATGAGGAGGCGCTCGGCTCGCTGAAGCTCTGCGGCATGCTCAGCATAGGCAACCGCCGCGCCGAAACGCTCGGCCTGCTCGACCGCAAGCGGCTGGAGCTCGCCCGCGCGCTCGCCGCGAAACCGACGCTGCTTCTGCTCGACGAGATCGGCGGCGGCCTGACCGACGGCGAGGCGGGCGAGCTCGTCGAGACCATCCGCGAATTGCGCCGCCGCGGGATAGGCATCGTCTGGATCGAGCACATCGTCCACGTGCTTTTGCAAGTGGCCGAACGGCTGATCTGCATGGACGCCGGCAAGATTATCGCCGACGGCGAGCCGCAGGCGGTGATGGCCGACCCGCAGGTGATCAGCGCCTATCTCGGCGGAGGCCCGAAATGAGCCTGCTGTCGGCCGAGGATCTCGTTGTCCGCCACGGCCTGCTGCAGGCGGTGCGCGGCGTCAGCTTCAGCCTCGAGCGCGGCGAGACGCTGGCGCTGGTCGGCGCCAACGGCGCGGGCAAGACGACGCTGCTGCGCGCAATCGCCGGCGCGCACCAGGCGGCCTCGGGCCGTGTGGTCTTCGACGGCGACGATCTCTCCGGTGTGCCTTCGCATGAACGCGTCCGCAAGGGCATCGCCCTGGTTCCCGAAGGCCGGCGGCTGTTCGTGCAGATGACGGTCGAGGAAAACCTTCTGCTTGGCCGCACTGCCGGCCGCCCCGGCGACTGGAGCGTCGAACGCGTGCTCGACACCTTCCCCAACTTGAAGCCGCGCCGCCATGCCAAGGCCGGGCATCTTTCCGGCGGCGAGCAGCAGGCGACCGCAATCGGCCGTGCGCTGATGAGCAATCCCGACCTGCTCCTGCTCGACGAGGTCTCGCTCGGCCTGTCGCCGCTGGTCGTCGACCGCGTCTATGCCTCCCTGCAGGGGCTGATCGGCTCCGGCACGACGATCATCCTGGTCGAGCAGGACCTCAACCGCGCGCTCTCCGTCTCCGACAAGGTGATCTGCATGCTGGAGGGCCGGATCGTCCTTGCCGGCGACAGCAAGAGCGTGTCGCGCGACGAGGTGACCAAGGCCTATTTCGGCCTGCACCGGAAGGGCGCCGGAGGCATGCCGGCATGATGAACCAGATCGTCCAGGGCGTCCTGCTCGGCGGCTATTACGCGCTGATCGCCTGCGGCCTCTCCTTCATGTTCTCGGTGATGCGCATCATCAACCTGGCGCATGGCAGCCTCGCCGTGCTGTCGGCCTTCGCGCTGTGGCTGCTCGCCTCGCGCTTCCACATCTCGCCATTTCTGGGCCTGCTCGTCGTGCTGCCGCTGATGGCCGCGATTGGCTGGGCCCTGCAGCGCTTCCTGCTCGAGCGCAGCGCGCGCGGCGGCGCGCTGCTGCCGATCCTCACAACCTTCGGCCTCGCCATCGTCATCGACAATGTGCTGTTCGAACAGTTCGGCGCCGACACGCGCTCGCTGGCGCCCTTCATCGGCAGCCTGTCCTACGATTCCTGGGAATGGCCGGGCAGCCTCTATGTCGGCAAGCTCGCGGTGATCATCTTCATCACCGCCGTCGTCCTGCTTGGTGGACTACAACTGTTCCTCACCCGCACCGGGTTAGGCCGCTCGATCCGCGCGACCTCGGAAGACCCTGATACCGCCGGCATCGTCGGTGTCGACGCGCGCCGCTCCATGGCAATAGCCGCGGCAATCGCCATGGTCACGGTCGGTCTCGCCGGCGCCTTCCTCGGCATGCGCGCCACCTTCGATCCCTATGCCGGCGCAACGCAACTGCTGTTCGCCTTCGAAGCCGCCGTCATCGGCGGCGCCGGCTCGCTCTGGGGAACGCTGATCGGCGGCATCGTGCTGGCGCTCGCCCAGACGCTCGGCGCCAGGATCCATCCGCAAGGTTTCCTCATCGGCGGCCACGTCGCTTTCCTGATCGTGCTGTTCATCCGGCTCTACACTTCCGGCCTCGGCCTGCACAGCTTGCTGCGCCTCTCCACGCGGAAAGCCTCATGAGCACCGCCTCCCCGGTCATCGAGCGCGGCACGGCCGCTTCGCGCACCGCCGGCATCGGCGTTTTAACCATCATTCTGCTACTCGCCATAGCGCCGCAATTCCTGTCGGCCGGCGCGGTCGATCGCATGACGGCGCTGTTCATCTATGTGATCCTCGCCGCCATGTGGAATGCGCTGGCCGGTTTCGGCGGGCTGGTCTCGGTCGGCCAGCAGGTGTTCTTCGGCCTTGGCGCCTACTTCGCCATCCGCCTCGCCAATGCCGGGCTCAATCCGTTTGTCTCGCTCTTCGTTTCGGCGGTCATCGTCGGCGCCGTGTCCTGGCCGATCTCGTTGTTCATGCTACGCTTGAGGAACGGCGAATTCGCCATCGGCATGTGGGTGATCGCAGCGCTCACCCACCTGCTCGTCAATCTCGACCGGCTGATCCAGGGCGAGACCGGCACGTCGCTGATCTCGCTCAACGTCTACGATGCATCGACACGCCGGCTGACCATCTATTGGCTGGCGTTGGCGTCGATGACCGCCCTGCTCGCGATCCTGTTCAGCCTGCTGCGCGGCAGCACCGGCGCCGCCATTCGCGCCATCCGCGACAATGAGGATGCGGCGGCCTCCGTCGGCGTGCGCGTCACCGATACCAAGCGGCAGCTCTTCGTGCTCGCCGCCTTCGGCATCGGCGTCGCCGGCGCGCTGTGGCTGGCCACCGCGATCACCTTCCAGCCGAAGACCTATTTCAACGTGCAGTGGACCGCTTACATGATCTTCATGGTGCTGGTCGGCGGTATTGGCACCTTCGAGGGCGCCATCCTCGGCGCGCTGCTCTTCTTCCTCATCGAGACCTGGTTCGGCGGCACCGGCGTCTGGTACCTGATTGGGCTCGCCGCCACGGCACTGGTCTTCTCGCTGCTCTTGCCGCGCGGCCTCTGGGGCACGCTCGAAGAGCGTTTTGGTTGGCGCCTGCTGTCGGTCGGCTACCGCGTCAGGCTTCCCGCCAGCGTGGCGGATCCGACCGGCGAGGCCATTTCACCAGCACCCACTGCGGCACACAGCGAGAAGGCATGAGCATGCTGTTCGGCAAGACGATCCTCATCACCGGCGTCGCCTCGGGCATCGGCGCCCGCACGGCGGAACTCGCGGGCCAACTCGGCGCCGACGTCATCGGCGTCGACCTGCGCGAGCCGGCCGGACATCAGGGCGTCTTCGTCAAGTCCGACATCTCGTCCAAAGCCGGCGTCGACGACCTCGTGGCGCGGTTGCCGCAGCGCATCGACGCGCTCTGCAACGTCGCCGGCCTTTCCGGCAATATGGGCGCGGCGCCGACGCTCGCCGTCAATTTCTACGGCCTGCGCGCGCTCTCGGAAGCGATGGCGCCAAGGCTTCGCGAAGGCGGCGCCATCGTCAATGTCGCCTCCATCGCCGGCTTCGGCTGGCGCGCCAATCTCAACCGAGCCGCCTCGATGGTTGGCGTCGAGGGCTTTCCCGATGTCGCCAGAGTGATCGCCGACCACGCGGTCAAGAACGAGGAAGGCTATCCGGTCTCGAAGGAGCTTTTGCTCCTGTGGACCTTCCGCGCGGCGCATCAGGACCTGTTCAAGAGCCGCGGCATTCGCGTCAACGCGGTCAGCCCCGGTCCGGTCGAGACGCCGATCCTGAAACAGTTCCGCTCGGTCCTCGGTGACGCCAAGGTCGACAGCGATATCGCGCGCGTCGGCCGCGCCGGCACATCGGGCGACATTGCGCCCGTCGTGCTGTTCCTGTGCTCCGACGGCGCGCGCTGGATCAACGGCGCCAACGTGCCGGTCGACGGCGGCCTCGAAGCGTCGATCAACGCGGAAGTGCTTGGCTTCTAATTTTGCAACGCTCCAGCGAAAGCGAGGGAGAAACCCATGGACATCGGACTTCTGATTGACGGCGACGAAAGGGCGGCGACCGGCAAAGCCTCTTACGAGCGCCTGGACCCCTTCACCGGCAAGCTCGCGACGCGCGCCGCCGCCGCAAGCATTGCCGACGCCAACGCCGCGGCAGATGCGGCGGCGGCAGCCTTCGACGCCTGGTCGAAGACCGGACCTGGCGAGCGCCGGATGCTGCTTCTGAAGGCGGCCGACGTCATGGCCTCGAAGGTCGGGGAATTCACCAAGCTGATGATGGAAGAGACCGGCGCCACCGGACCCTGGGCGGGCTTCAACGTCATGCTGGCGTCCAACATGCTGCGCGAGGCGGCGGCGATGACCACGCAGATTTCCGGCGAGGTTATTCCATCCGACAAGCCGGGCACGCTCGCCATGGCGATCCGCCAGCCGGCTGGTGTGTGCCTCGGCATCGCGCCGTGGAACGCGCCGGTCATCCTCGGCACGCGCGCACTCGCAATGCCGCTCGCCTGCGGCAACACGGTGGTGCTGAAGGCCTCCGAACTATGCCCCGGCACGCATCGCCTGATCGGTCAGGTGCTGGTCGAGGCCGGCCTGCCCAAGGGCGTCGTCAATGTCGTCACCAACGACCCGAAGGACGCGGCGGCAATCGTCGAGGCGCTGATCGCGCATCCGGCGGTGAAGCGCGTCAATTTCACCGGCTCGACCAAGGTCGGCCGCATCATCGCCGAGCTCTCGGGGCGGCACCTCAAGCCGGCGCTGCTCGAGCTCGGCGGCAAGGCGCCACTGGTCGTGCTGGACGACGCCGACATCGACGCTGCCGTGAATGCCGCGACCTTCGGCGCCTTCATGCATCAGGGCCAGATCTGCATGTCGACCGAACGCCTGATCGTCGACGAGAAGATCGCCGACGAGTTCGTCGCCAAGCTTGCCGCGCGTGCCTCCAAACTGCCGGCCGGCGACCCGCGCGGCCATGTCGTGCTCGGCTCGCTGATCAGCAGCCAGTCGGCGGATAAGATGGAGGAGCTGATTGCCGACGCGACCGCGAAGGGTGCAACGCTCGCGGCCGGCGGCAAGCGGACAGGAACGGTGGTGGAAGCGACGCTCCTCGACCACGTGACGCCCGCGATGCGCGTCTATTCGGAAGAGTCGTTCGGTCCGGTGAAGCCGGTCATTCGCGTGAAAGGCGAGGACGAAGCGGTGCGCGTCGCCAACGACACCGAATACGGCCTGTCGTCGGCCGTCTTCAGCCGCGACATCCGCCGCGCCATGGCGATAGCCGCGCGCATCCACGCCGGCATCTGCCACATCAATGGCCCGACCGTCGGCGACGAGGCGCAGATGCCTTTCGGCGGCGTCAAGGGTTCGGGCTATGGCCGCTTCGGCGGCAAGGCCTCGATCGCCGAATTCACCGACCTGCGCTGGGTGACGATCGAGGACCCAGGCCAGCACTACCCGTTCTGATTGGCCGCTTCTTCCTTCTCCCCTGTGGGAGAAGGTAGATCGGCGCGCAGCGCCGAGATGGATGAGGGGCGTTCCAGCGGAGTGAGACGCTGGCTTTCCCTGGAGCACCCCTCATCCGACCTCGCTTCGCGAGGCCGCCCTCCCCCACAAGGGGGAAGGAAGAAATGCCCTCACCCCAGCGTCAGCCCGGCCTTCCTCGCCTCCTCGCGCAAGAACGGCAGTCCGACCTCGATGACGTCGCGCGGATTCTCGGCCACCGGCCGCCACACGGCGAGCCCGCCGGCGATGTCGACATCGACATGGTTCATGCTTTCGAGCGTGATCGCGCCCTGATAGCCGATGTCGGCGATGGCCTTCATGCAGGCCGCCCAGTTCAGCATGCCACGCCCCGGCACGCCGCGGTTGGCTTCCGACACATGCACATAGCCGAGATAGGGCGCCGCCGCCTCGAAACCGGAAGCAAAGCTCTCTTCCTCGATATGCATGTGGTAGGTGTCGAGATGAATGAAGATGTTGGGCGCGCCGATGCGCTCGATGATCTTTGCCGCGTCGATGCCGCGGTTGATCAGGTGCGTCTCATAGCGGTTGCAGGGCTCGATGCCGAGCTTCAGGCCGCGCGACTTCGCCGCCTTCGCCGCGCGTTCGAGGAAACGGCACATACCGTCGATTTCCCTTTGCGTCGGCGCGCGGCCGGTGGTCTTGCCGATCGTGCCGTAGGTGACGCCGCCGAGCGCTTCGGCGCCGACCTCATTGCAGACCCGGAAAGCCGGTTCGAGGAAATCCAGCGCCTCGTCCGGCCGTTCGACCACATCGAGCGCGCGCGGCAGGCCGAGCGAGGGGACCAGTTCAACACGATAGTGATTGGCAAAGCTGCGCGTCCGCTTGGTGTCGATCTCCTCAGGCCGAAGCAAAGGGATCTCCATCAGCCCGATGCCGTATTCCTTGAGCCTGTCCATCTGCGGCTCGATGCGGGCAAGGTCCCAGACCGGTGCGATGGCGAAAGTATGCAGTCCGAACGTGTTCATGTCAGCCTCGTTGCTCATGCGCCGCCGCTGCGGCCGTATCGCCGCCGCCGACGATGCGGCTGACGACTTCGTTCATGTTGGTCCTGGCGGTGACGAGATCGGCGTCCGCCCTGCCGTGGCGCAGCACGACGATGCGGTCGGTGACTGACAGCACGTCGTTCAGCCGGTGCGAGATCAGGATGACGGCGATGCCTTCGGACTTCAGCCGCCGGATGAGATCGAGCACGCTCTGCACCTCGCGCACGGCAAGCGCCGCAGTCGGTTCGTCCATGATGACGAGCTTCGGATTGAAGGTGAGCGCGCGCGCGATCGCCACCGTCTGCTGCTGGCCGCCGGAGAACGAACCGACCGACCGGTTTATCGACGGCAAATGCGCGCCCAGCCGCTCGATCATTTTCGACGCTTGGCGATCCATCTCGCTTTTGTCGACGAAGCCGGGGAACAGGCCGAGCAACTTTTTCGTCGGTTCGCGTCCGAGGAAGATATTCGACGCCACGTCCTGTTGCTTGGCCAAAGACAGATCCTGGTAAATCATTTCGATGCCGAGGCGCCGCCGCTGACCGGGGTCCAGCGCCAGGATATCCTTGCCATCGAACTCGATCGAGCCGGTGTCGGCACGGTAGATGCCGGTGATGGTCTTCATCAGCGTCGACTTGCCGGCGCCATTGTCGCCGACCAGTCCGACCACCTCGCCAGCCGCGACCGAAAGATCGACGCCATGCAGCACGTCGACCGCGCCGAAGCTTTTGCGGATGCCGCGCAGCGAAAGCAGGGTCATACCCGCGACTCCTTCCGCACCTGGTACTGGTCGATGAAAACCGCGAGGATCAGCACCGCGCCGATCGCCATCTGCTGGTAATAGGATTGCACGGCAAGCAGCGTCAGCCCGTTCTGCAAGACGCCCATGATCAGCGCGCCGATCATGGTGCCGAGGATCGAGGCGCGGCCGCCGAACAGATTGGTGCCGCCGATGATCGCAGCCGTGATGGCGGTGAGCTCGTAATTGATGCCGGCGGTCGGATCGCCGGCATTGACGCGGGCTGTGAACAGCAGGCCGGCAAGCCCGGCGAGCGCGCCCGACAGCGTGTAGATGATGCGGCGGTGATGCTCGACGCGGATGCCCGCGGCTCGTGCTGCACCTTCGCTATCGCCCAGCGCCAGCGTGTGGCGGCCGAAACGCGTATAGGCGAGCACCGCATGCGCGACGATGGCCGTCAGCACCAGGATGATCACCGGCATCGGGACGCCGAACGGCCGCCCCTGCCCGATATAGACGATCTCGGGCGGCAGGCCGTAGATCGCCCTGCCCTTCGAGATGACCAGCGCCAGACCGCGCGCCAAGCCCAGCATGCCGAGCGTGACGATGAAGGCCGGCACGAAGGCGCGGGTGACCAGCTGGCCGTTGATGTAGCCGGCGATCCCGCCGGCCAAGATGCAGGCGATCACTGCGAAGACCGACGGCCAGCCGAGATTGACCGCCACGAAAGCGCCTGCGACGCCCGCAAGCCCCATGACCGATCCGAGCGACAGGTCGAGCCCGCCGGCACCGATGACGAAAGTGGCGGCGATCGCCAGCACGCCGATCGTCGAGGTCGCGAGCAGGATGTTGAGGAAATTGCTGAGCGACAGGAAATAGGGCGACAGGAGCGCCATCGCCGTGCTCAGCGCCAGAAGCACCACCAGCGACTCCAGCCGGATGTGGAGCCTTTCGACGGATGCGCGCTGCACCCGAGCCCAGAAGCCGGGCTGTTCAGAAGCCATGTTTTCTACCCTTCGGGTAAGGGAGAAGGGGAGTAGGTTAGTAGGGGAGTAGGGAAAGATGGGCGAAATGCAAACCGCGCTCCCCTACTCCCCTACTGCCTTACTCCCCTACTCCCTTCCTTCCTCACTTCACATATTGCAGCATCGGTTCCTTGCCGGCGTCGAGCACGTCCTTGGTCAGCACCAAAGTCGGCACGGCAATGCTTTCCGGAACCTTCTCGCCGCCGAGTGCTTTCTTGACGTTCTCCACCGCCTGTTTGCCGACCAGATAGGGAAGCTGCGCCACCGAGGCATTGAGGCGGCCCTCCTTGATCGATTTCACCGCATCGACATTTCCGTCGACGCCGATGATCGTCACCTGCGAACCCTTGCCTGCCGCATAGACCGATTCCACTGCACCAAGCGCCATGCCGTCATTGGCGCAGAAGATGGCGACGAGATCGGGATGTGCCGTCAGCGTGTCGGTGGCGATCGAGGCGGCCTTGCCGCGGTCCCAGTCGCCCGGCAGCGAAGCGACGATTTCGAGGCCGGGCGCCAGCTCCTTCAGCTTGTCGGCAAAACCCTTGGCACGCTTCTCGCCGGTGATGTTGCCGGACAGGCCTTCGATCACCAGCACCGGACCCTTGGCATCCTTGCCGAGCTTGTTGGCGAGATACTCCGCGCCCTGCGCGCCGGCGGCGATGTTGTCGGAGCCGATATGGAAGGTGACCTTGACGCCTTCCTTGTCGAGCACCGCCTGGTCGAGATTGTTGTCGAGGTCGACGATCTTGATGCCGGCGTCCTGCGCCGACTTCAGGCAAGGCAAAAGGTTGGTCGAGTTGATGGCCGCGGTGATCATCGCCACCGGCTTGCGCTCGAGCATGGTGTTGCAGAGGTTGAGCTGCGGCTCGGCCGCCTGGTCGCTCTCGGCCGCCTGCTGGAAATATTTCACCCCGGCTTCCTTGGCGCCGTCCGCGACGCCCTGCGCCATCGCGCCCCAGAACGGGTTGGCCAGCGTCTTCATCAGCACGCCATATTCGCCGTCCTCGGCCTTGGCGACGCCGACGGCGGAGAACGCGAGCGCGACGCCGACAGCAAGGGTAAATCGATTTATCCTTGGGAAATGCGATATCATTCTATCCTCCGTTGATCCTTTGGCGCCGGATGCCACGGCCAGGGCCGGCGCATGCTTCCGCTCACGACAATGGGGGCTGTTGTCGGTCTCCTCCCCCGGAATGCGGACCGCTGCCTGGCGAGCCAACGGATTCCCGCATCAACACCTGGCAGGGCTCGAGCCGCGCCGTGGGTGGTCCCACATCACCCTCGACCCTGCGAAACAAAAGGTTCATCGCCTCGCTGGCGATCCGGTGCACCGGCTGCACCACGGCGGCGATCGCCGGCCATGTCACCTGCATCCATTCGGCATCGTCGAAGCCGACCAGCGAGATGTCGTTCGGGCAATGCCAGCCACGCCGGCGGAACTCGGACAGCGCGACGAGCGTGCCCTTCAAAAGCAGCGAATAGACGGCGGTCGGCCGCTCTCCCCTGGCAAAGTAATCGCGCAGCGAGGATCGCAGCGGCTCGACGCTGACTTCCGAGGTGATGACGTCGATGCGCACCAATGGGTTGAGCGCCAGCGCCTGGCTGCGAAAACCTTCCAGACGCGCGCGCACCGTCGCCGCCTGCTCCGCAAGGCCGATGACCAGAATGTGGCTGTGCCCATTGCCGATCAGCATCCGCGCGACCTCGGCGCTGGCTGCAGCGCTGTCGGCCGAGACCGTGTCGAAAGCGTCGTCGGACAAGACGCGGTCGATCAGCACGCCGGTCATGCCGTGGGCTTTCATGAAGGCGGCCGCCGGACCATGCTCGTTGCGCACAGGCGCCAGCACGACGCCGGCAACGCGCCAGTCATGCATGCGGGCAAGGATTTCCTTCTCGCGCGCCTCCGATTCACGGCTCGATGCGGCGACTAGTGTGTAGCCGCGCTGCTCGGCAAGGCCTTCGAGCTCGGTGACCATCTGGCCAAAGAACTCGCTCTCGAACTCGGGCATGATGGCGCCGATGATGCGGCGCTTGGCCCTGCGCATATCGGAAGCTAAAGGATCGACGCGATAGCCCAGATGCTCGACGGCATCGAACACACGCTGCGCGTTTTCGGGCTTGACCGTGGTGACGCCGGCCAGCACCTTGGAGACGGTGGCCGCGGACACGCCGGCATGGCTTGCCACGTCGTGGATCGACGGACGCCGCTGCCGGGTTTGGTGTTGTGCCATTGACCTCCTCCCGAGGGCAGGCAGCCGATTTTCTGCCTCGCTATCGTAATCGATAAATCGATTTTTCGTTCTTGTAAATCGTTTCATCGGGAGTAAGACTTGAATGCATGATTGACGCGATCCAATCGCGCCCGGAGGAAAAACATGCCCGACAAAGCCTTGCCGCTGGTCATCAGCGCGCCCGAACCGCGCACATTGGAGCTCATCTTCACGCCGCCACAGCTGGCGCGCCTGCGCAAATACTATCGCATTGTCGAGACCACCCCGGAAGGCGTCGCCGCCCTCCCCGCCGAAACCCTGGCCGAGGCGCGTTTTATCATCGGTCAGCCGCCGATTTCAGCTGAGACGCTGGAGAAGCTGAAGGCGCTGCGCTGCATCTTCAACGTGGAGACCAACCTGCTCAACAACATGCCTTATGAGACGCTGTTTGCGCGCGGCATCCATGTCGTCACCACCGGCCTGGTCTTTGCCGAACCGGTCGCGGAACTCGGCCTTGCCATGGCGCTGAACCTCGCCAGAAACATCGTCGACGCCGACCTCGCTTTCCGGCAGGGCAAGGAGTTGTGGGGCGGCGACGGCAACCAGACGGCGCGCCTGCTTTCCGGCGCGGATGTGGGCATCATCGGCTTCGGCGATCTCGGCCGCGCACTCAACCGCCTGCTGACCGGCTTCCGCACCCGCACGAAAGTTTTTGATCCATGGCTGCCGCCATCGATCCTGATCGACAATGGCGTCGAGCCGGCCTCGCTGGACGAGGTGCTGTCGCAAAGCGATTTCGTCTTCGTCGTCGCTTCCGTCACCAGCGAGAATGAGGGTTTCCTGGGCGCCGACGCCTTTGCCAGGATGCGCAAGGGAGTGGCCTTCATCCTGCTCAGCCGCGCCGGCGTCGTCGATTTCCCGGCATTGATGCAAGCGGTGAAGAGCGGCCACATCGTCGCCGCGAGCGATGTCTTCCCGGAGGAGCCGCTGGCAAAGGACCATCCCGTCCGCACCCTGCCCGGCTTCCTGCGTTCGGCGCATCGCGCCGGCGCGCTCGATATCGCCTTCAAGCGCATGGGCGACATGGTGCTGGAGGATATGGACCTTATCGACCGCGGCCTGCCGCCCCTGCGCTCCAAGCGCGCCGAGCGCGAGACGGTTTCGCGCATGCGCTCCAAACCGGTCGACAGGAACTAAGTTCGAACAGGCTGTCTAGAGCGAACCCAGCCGAAGCGCGTCGCGCGCGATTTGCCAGGCCGTCTCCACATGCCGCCGCGCCGCCGCCTCCGCCGCTTCCGGCTTGCGTGAGCGGATCGCATCCATGATCGCATGCATTTCGGCGATCGCAGGCTCGCGGCGGTTCTGCGACAGGATCGTCATTGAACGCAGCTGGTTGATGCGGACATTGAGGCCGGTGACGATCTCCCAAGCGATGCGCTTGTCGGCGGCTTCGAACAGCACTTCGTAGAAGCTCGCCGTCGCCCGCATCACCTCGGCCGGCACTCCCGACGCCCACGCCTCGAGCAGCTTCGCCAGCGCCGCATCAAGCAAGGCGATCTGACCGTCGGTGGCCGACGTGGCGCAGGCCTTCGCCGCGATGCCCTCCAGCAGCGCGCGCAACTCGTAGATCTCGTCGGTCCGGCCAAGATCGGGCTTCGCCACGGCTGGCCCGTGCCCAGGTATCATCTGCACCAGGCCTTCGGCCTCCAGCTGCCGCAACACCTCGCGCACAACTGAACGGCTGACGCCGAGCTGATCGCATAACGGCCGCTCGACCAGCCTTTCGCCGGGCTGGAAATGGAAATCCATGATCGCCTCGCGCATGCGCTCCAGCGCCAGCGTCCTCAACGTCTTGGCGGAGCGGTCGATGCGAAGCGTGTCGGCAGCCATTTTCCTGAATCCCTAGCCTCATCACAAAAACAGATTCCATGATCGGTTGACAAGGCGTCCGGCACTCCATAGCATGGTATACCATAAGATGATACAGAAATTGGTGCTGCCGCGAGGTGCTCCATCCCGAGGAATTTCATGCAGCCGGCCATCCGCAAGATCGTGACCTATACCGAGAACACCTTGATCGAGGGCGGCAAGACGGCCCCGCGGCCGCTGCGTCTGATCGGCGTCGCCGCGGTGCTCACCAATCCGTGGGCAGGCCGCGGTTTCACCGAGGATCTCTCGCCCGAGATCCGCGCTTACGCGCCGGTGCTCGGCGAAAAGCTGACCAATGAGATCATCGGCGTGGCGGGTTCGGGCGAGGCGATCGAAGGCTATGGCAAGGCCGCCATTTGCGGCACGTCGGGTGAGGTCGAGCATGCGTCGGCGCTGATCCACACGCTGCATTTCGGCAACCACTATCGCCGCGCCGTCGGCGCCAAGACCTATCTCGCCTTCACCAATCTGCGTGGCGGTCCGAACACGCCGATCATGATCCCGCTGATGGACAAGAACGACGAAGGCCGCCGCTCGCATTACCTGACCGTGCATTTCCAGATCGGCGACGCGCCCGCGCCGGACGAGCTGGTGGTGGCGCTCGGCGCGTCCATCGGCGGCCGCCCGCATCACCGGATCGGCGACCGCTACCAGGATCTGAAGGAGCTCGGAGATCTGCATGGCTGACGCCGCGACGATCCGCAGCAAGGCGCCCGACGGCACCGGTTTCATCCGCGCCGGTTCGGGCGCGCCGGTCCTGCTCATCCACGGCGTCGGCATGGATGCCGCGATCTGGCAGCCCCAGATCGCCGCTATGCAGGACCGCTTCGACGTGATCGCCATCGACATGCTCGGCCACGGTTCTTCGCCCCTGCCGCCGGAGAACGCCCGCCTGTCGGACTTCGCCGATCAGGCGATCCGTCTGTTGGATCATCTCGGCCTTGCCCGCGTCGCTGTCATCGGCCACTCGATGGGCGCGCTTGTCGCACAGGAAATCGCACTTCGCGCCCCGTCGCGCATCAGCGCCCTCATCTGCCTCAACGCCGTTTTCCGGCGCCCGCCCGAGCTCGCGCAGGCGGTGCGCGAACGGGCGGCAGCGCTTGGCGGACCCGGCGACCCATCGGCCATCGCCGCCACGATCGCCCGCTGGTTCGGCGATCCGATCCCGCCGGCTCTTTCGGACGCGGCCGCGACGGCCCGCGCGGCGCTCGAAGGCGTCGATCGGCAAGGCTATGCCCGCACCTACCGCCTCTTTGCCAGCGCCGATACCGCGCACGCCGATCGTCTGCCCAATCTCACAGTACCCGCGCTGTTCATGACCGGCTCGGAAGATCGCAACTCGACAGCCGCCATGTCGGCCGCGATGGCACGACTAGCGCCAGCTGGGCGATGTGTGGTGCTGAACGACGAAAAGCACATGATGACAATCGCTTCCCCGCAAAAAGTGAATCAGCGCATCATAGGTTTCCTCGACCAGGTCGCGGCTGTTGGCGGACCGGCGGTGGAAGACGGCACCGCATTCGACGCCATGGAGTTCCGACGCGCGCTTGGCTCCTTCCTGACCGGCGTCACCATCGTCACCACGATCGACGAGTCTGGCGATCCGCGCGGCTTCACCGCCAACTCCTTCACCTCCGTCTCGCTCGAGCCACCGCTGGTGCTGGTCTGCATCGCCAAGAAGGCTCTGGGGCATCAGGTCTTCTCGACCTCCAGGGGCTTTGCCGTCAACATCCTGTCGGAAGCCCAGAAATCCGCATCCGGCATCTTCGCCTCGAAGGCCGCGGATAAATTCGCCTCCGTGGCATGGCAGTCCGGACAGACCGGCAATCCGCTGATCGGGGGATCGGTCGCGGTGTTCGATTGCGGTATGGAGCAATTGGTCGATGCCGGCGACCATTCGATCCTCATCGGCCGCGTCCATGACTTCAGCCACAATGGCGCCCAGCCGCTCGGCTATTGCCGCGGCGCCTATGTCACGCCGGGCCTGAGTCAGGAGGCGTTGGCTGCCGCCGCTCCGCCCGGAACCGAGGTCGGCGCGATCCTCGAGAACGAAGGCCGCGTCCTCTTTTTCGAGACCGCCGAGGGATCCTACCAATTGCCGGCCGGCCGCGGCCTCGGTGCCGCGAACGATGCTCGCAGCCTCAGGGGAAAACTTGCCGCCAAGGCGATCGATGCCGAGCTCGGCTTCCTCTACGCAGTGTGGGATGACGCGGCGGACGCCGCACGCACGTACGTCTATTATCGCGGGACTGTGGACGCCCCCGTCTACGGCGACGGCCAGATCCGGTTTGTCGAAATCGAACGCATCTCCGAATTGAAGATCGCCGACCCGGCTGTCAGCTCGATGCTCGCCCGCTATGCGCGCGAGCGCGCCGAGGACACTTTCGGCGTCTATGTCGGAAACGAGGTCGAAGGCGAAGTCCGGCCGCTTGCCAAGCCGGCGCCGTCGGCGCCAATCCATTCCGGCCCAATCCATTCCGGCCAGCGGTGAGATCGATGAAGTTTTCGCTTTTCGTCCATATGGAGCGCTCGGATCTCGCCAAGCCGCATTCCGAATTGCTGGCTGAACTGGAAGAACTGGTTCTGTTGGCGGAGCAGGCCGGCTTCGAGACCGCCTGGATCGGCGAGCATCACGGGATGGAATTTACTATCTCGCCGAACCCGTTCATCAACATCGCCTATCTCGCCGCAAAGACGAATACTATCCGTCTCGGCACTGGCACGATCATCGCCCCCTTCTGGCACCCGATCAAACTCGCCGGCGAAGCGGCGATGGCCGATGTCATCACCGGCGGCCGGCTGGATCTGGGCATCGCCCGCGGCGCCTACAGCTACGAGTATCAGCGCGTCTTCCCGGGGCTGGATGCCTGGGGCGCCGGCCAGCGCATGCGCGAGATCATACCGGCGATCCGCGGCCTCTGGGACGGCGATTACGAGCATTCCGGCGAGTTCTGGCAGTTCCCGCCGACGACCTCCTCGCCCAAGCCTTTGCAAAAACCCTACCCGCCGATCTGGGTGGCCGCGCGCGATCCGAACTCCCACGACTTCGCAGTGGCCAACCAATGCCAAGTCCAGGTGACGCCCCTGGCCTCCGGCGACGGCGAGGTCGCAAGCCTGATGGAACGCTTCAATGCCGCATGCCAGGCGCATCCGGACATAGCGCGGCCACAGATCATGCTCCTGATGCACACGTTCGTCGCCGAGGACGCCGCCGACGCCGACCGCCTGACCCAGGACCTCTCGCAGTTCTACTGCCAGTTCGGCGCCTGGTTCCAGAACAAGAAACCCGTCCGCCAGGGCGTTCTCGAGCAACTGACCGAGGATGAGATCGCGGCGATGCCCCAATACGCGCCCGACAAGATCCGGCAGAACCTCGTCATCGGCGAGGCCGACGAGGTGATCGCGAGGCTGAAGAGCTACGAGGCGCAAGGCTATGACCAGTACTCGATCTGGATCGACAGCGGCCTCTCGCATGAGCGCAAGAAGAAGTCGCTGCGGCTGTTCATCGACAAGGTGATGCCGGCCTTCCAGGAGATGGGGTCGCGATGAGCAGCACCGCCTTCAGGAACTACATAGACGGCCAGTTCGCCGAGGCGTCCTCCACTTTCGACAGCATCGATCCGTCGACGGGCCTGCCCTGGGCGACGATGCCCGCCGCTTCCGTTGCCGATGTCGACCGCGCGGTGGAGGCCGCGCACCGGGCGTTGCGCTCCGGCCCATGGTCGACGCTGACCGCAACGGCGCGTGGAAAACTGCTGGTGAATCTCGGCGATCTCGTCGCCGCCAATGCCGGCCGTCTCGCCGAGCTTGAAACGCGCGACACCGGCAAGATCATCCGCGAGACGCGCGCACAGATCGCCTATGTCGGCGATTACTACCGCTATTATGGCGGACTGGCCGACAAGCACGAAGGTGCCTTCATCCCGATCGACAAGGCTGACATGGAAGTGACGGTGCGGCCCGCGCCGATCGGCGTCGTTGCCGCCGTCGTACCCTGGAACTCGCAACTCTTCCTGTCGGCGGTCAAGCTCGGCCCGGCGCTGGCCGCCGGCTGCACCGTCGTGCTCAAGGCCTCCGAGGATGGGCCGGCGCCGCTGCTCGCTTTCGCGGAGTTGGTTAGCGAAGCCGGCTTTCCAGCCGGCGCGGTCAACATCCTCACCGGCTTCGGCCATGATTGCGGACACCGCCTGACCAGCCATCCGCTCGTCGCCCGTGTCGCCTTCACCGGCGGCCCTTCGACCGCCCGGCGGATCGTCGCCAACACCGCCGACAATCTCGCTTACACCACGCTCGAGCTCGGTGGCAAAAGCCCGGTCGTCGTCTTCGCCGACGCCGATCTCGACAGCGCCGCCAATGCGGTCGTCGCCGGCATCTTCGCGGCTACCGGCCAGAGCTGCGTCGCGGGCTCGCGGCTGCTGGTCGAGCGCTCGGTCAAGGACGAATTCCTCGCGCGGCTGAAGCGCAAGGCGGAAGCCATCGTCATCGGCGACCCGCAGGATCCCGCAACCGAGATGGGTCCGCTGGCGACCGCGCGCCAGCGCGAAAGGATCGAGGCAATCGTGGCGGAGAGCGTGGCAGCAGGCGGCCGACTGGTCACCGGCGGCGCGCGGCCGAAGGGCAAGACTGACGGATACTACTACGCGCCGACCATCATAGAGGCGCAGGACCAGGCTCTCGCCTGCGTGCGCGAAGAGCTGTTCGGTCCGGTGCTGAGCGTGCTTGCCTTCGACAGCGAGGCTGAAGCGCTGGCTTTGGCCAACGACACGCAATTCGGGCTCGCCTCCGGCGTCTTCACCTCGAATCTCGCCAAGGCGCATCGCATGGCCCGCGGCGTCCATGCCGGCGTCGTCTGGGTCAACACCTACCGGGCCGTCTCGCCGCTGGTCCCCTTCGGCGGCTACGGCCTTTCGGGTCTCGGTCGCGAAGGCGGCATCGACGCCATCCGCGATTACACGCGCTCGAAATCGGTGTGGATACGCACCTCCGACGACCCGATCCCCGATCCGTTCGTCATGCGCTGAGAAGGCATGGCGAGGTGCAGACAAGAACAAGAAACGGAACAACCAATCAGAGGAGAACGACATGAAACTGATTTTCGCCGGCATCCTTGCCGGACTGATGGCGACCACGGCCGCGAAGGCCGATGAAATGGTGTTCACCAGCTGGGGCGGGACGACGCAGGAAGCCCAGACCAAATCCTGGGCCGAGCCTTTCACCGCCTCTTCGGGCATCAAGGTGCTGCAGGACGGACCGACCGACTACGGCAAGCTGAAGGCGATGGTCGACGCCAAGAACGTCACCTGGGACGTCGTCGACGTCGAGATGGATTTCGCCATCAAGGCGGCCAAGGACGGGTTGCTCGAGCCGATCGACTTCGCCGTCGTGCCGAAGGCCGATCTCGACCCCCGCTTCAGCAATGAGAACGCCGTCGGCAGCTTTTACTATTCCTTCGTGCTCGCCTGGAACAAGGGCGCCGTCTCCGGTGAGCCGGCAAGCTGGGCGGACATGTTCGACACCAAGAAGTTTCCGGGCAAGCGCACCTTTTACAAATGGTCGGCGCCGGGCGTGATCGAGATCGCGCTGCTCGCCGACGGCGTGCCGGCCGACAAGCTCTATCCGCTCGACCTCGACCGCGCCTTCAAGAAGCTCGACACCATCAAGTCGGACATCGTCTGGTGGGGCGGCGGCGCCGAATCGCAGCAGCTGATCGCCTCCGGCGAGGCCGCCTTCGGCCAGCTCTGGAACGGCCGCGTCTTCGCGCTCGAGAAGGACGGCGCCGATGTCGGCGTGTCCTGGAACCAGAACCTCACCGCCGCCGACGTCCTAGTGGTGCCGAAGGGCGCCAAGAACAAGGACGGCGCCATGAAGTTCCTCGCCGCCGCGACCAGCCCGACCGGCCAGGCGAAATTTGCCGAGGCGAGCGGCTACGCGCCGATCAATACCAAGGCCAAGGCCGAAATGCCCGCCGACGTGGTCAAGGGCTTGCCCGACGCGCATGTCGACGGACAGATCAATCTCGACATGAACTACTGGGCCGAGCATCGCGACGAGATCGCCACACGCTGGTACGCCTGGCAGGCAAAGTAGACGCCGTCCTTTCGTGACAAGGATCGGGACGGCGCTCGCCGTCCCGATCCCAATCCGGGATTACCGTCATGTCGGTGGAAGCACAGCAAGGGGTCGCAAGCCCTCGAATACCGGCAGGCCTCGGCGGCCTGCTTCCGGCGTTGATCCTGATCGGGCTCTTTTTCGGAGTGCCGGTGCTGGCGCTCCTGCTGCGCAGTGTCACCGACCCCGCTCCGGGCCTGCAGAACTATGCGGCGTTGCTTGGCGACGGCACATACGCGCGCGTCTTCTTCAACACTTTCCTCGTCGCCTTCGTCGTCACCCTCGTCACCGTGGTCGTCGCTTTTCCGGTTGCCTGGATGCTGGCGATCATGCCGCCGGCGCTCGCCTCGATCCTGTTCGGCATCATCATCCTTTCGATGTGGACGAACCTCTTGACCCGCACCTATGCTTGGATGGTGCTGTTGCAGCGCACCGGCGTCATCAACCGGGCGCTGATGGGGGCCGGCATCATCGACCAGCCGCTGCCGCTCATCAACAATCTCACCGGCGTCACCATCGGCATGGTCTACATCATGCTGCCCTTCATGATCCTGCCGCTGGTCGGCACCTTGCGCGCCATCGATCCGATGACTTTGCGCGCAGCCGCCCTTTGTGGTGCCAGCCCGCTCGCCGCCTTCAGGCGCATCCTGTTGCCGCTGTCTCTGCCCGGCATCGCCGCCGGCGGCCTGATGGTCTTCGTCATGTCGCTCGGCTATTTCGTCACGCCGGCGCTGCTCGGCGGCACGTCGAACATGATGCTCGCTGAAATGATCGCGCAGATGATCCAGTCACTGCTCAACTGGGGCCTGGGGAGTGCTGCCGCCTTCATCCTGCTCGTCGTCACCATGGCGCTTTATGCATTGCAACTGCGCCTGGTCGGGTCAAAACGCGCGGCGGGAGGCACCTGAGATGCTGCTCGACTACGACCGCCTCGGCTGGTTGAAGGCAGCACTGCTCGCCTTCACCGCGCTGGTCGCCGCCTTCCTGCTGCTGCCCGTGGTGTTCATCGTGCTGCTGTCCTTCGGCTCGTCACGCTGGCTTGCCTTCCCGCCGCCCGGCTGGACATTGAAATGGTATCACGAACTGTTTGCAGATCCGTCGTGGATCGAGGCCGCGCTGACGAGCGCCCGCATCGCCACGATGACCGCTATCCTGGCCGTCACCATCGGCCTGCTCGCCTCCTTCGCGCTGGTCCGCGGCACGTTCCGCGGCCGCGAAGTCCTGCGCGGGCTGCTGCTCACGCCAATGGTGCTGCCGGTTGTCGTTTTCGCCATCGCCATCTACGCCTTCTTCCTGCGGCTTGGCCTCGGCGGCACCACCATCGGCTTCGTCGTCGCCCACACCGTATTGGCGCTGCCCTTCGCGATCATTCCGATCGCGACCGCTCTGGAAGGCTTCGACAAGTCGATCGAGGATGCGGCCATCGTCTGCGGCGCCAGCCCGCTGCAGGCCAAGCTCAGGATCACTCTGCCGTCGATCCGCATCGGCATCTTCTCCGCCGCGATCTTTTCCTTCCTCGCTTCATGGGACGAGGTGGTGGTGGCGATCTTCATGGCGAGCCCCACTTTGCAGACCTTGCCGGTCAAGATCTGGGGGAGTCTCCGCTCCGACCTCACCCCCGTCATCGCCGCCGCCTCCAGTCTGCTGGTCGCGCTCACGCTGGCCCTGATGATCGTGACGGCACTCTTGCGCCGAAAGCTGCAGACATGACCCAACCCTTTCTCTCGATCCGCAAATTGCGCAAGGCGTTCGGTGCCTTCACCGCCGTTCATGATTTGACGCTGGATATTCCGAAGGGCGAATTCCTGACCTTCCTCGGGCCGTCCGGTTCCGGCAAGTCGACCACGCTCTATGCCATCGCCGGCTTCCAGGATCCGACCTCCGGCGACGTGCTGCTGCAGGGCAAGTCGCTGCTTTCAGTGCCTTCGCACAAGCGCAACATCGGCATGGTTTTTCAGCGCTACACGCTGTTCCCGCATCTGAGCGTCGCCGAAAACGTCGCCTTCCCGCTTCGCGTCCGCCGCCGGCCTGAGACCGAGGTCAGGCGCAAGGTCGCCGACATGCTCTCCCTGGTGCGGCTGGAAAGCTTCGCCGAGCGTCTGCCCGCGGCTCTCTCGGGCGGTCAGCAGCAGCGCGTCGCGCTTGCCCGTGCGCTGGCGTATGATCCGCCGATCCTGCTGATGGACGAACCATTGTCGGCACTGGACAAGAAGCTGCGCGAGGAGATCCAGGCCGAGATCCGACGCATCCATCGCGAAACCGGCGTCACCATCCTTTACGTCACCCACGATCAGGAAGAAGCGCTGCATCTGTCGGACCGCATCGCCCTCTTCAGGGATGGCCGCATCGAACAGATCGGCACCGGCGAAGACCTCTACCTTAGACCCGCAACCGATTTTGTTGCCGGCTTTATCGGCAACTCGAATTTCCTCGCCGCCGAGCATCTGGAAACGGTGGGCGGCGCCTCGACCATTCGCCTCGCCGACGGCGCGCTTGTCTCCGGCATAAATGCCAATGGCAGCTTCGCGCCCGGACAGAAAACCAGGCTGATGATCAGGCCCGAAGCATTTCGCCTGGAGCGCTCGCCGAACAATGCGGAGCTTTCGGTCGAGATCGTCGATGTCGCCTTCTACGGCGAGCGCCGGCGTATTGTCGCGCGCACGAGCGCTGGACAGGAAATCGACATCCGGCCGACATCTTCGGCAGCGGCAACGCATGATGCCTCGCTGGGCAGGCGGCAGATATTCTTCGATCCTGCCGGCGCCTTCCTATTTCCTGCCTCGAGCAAAACCCCGGGCAAGGAGGTGACGTATTAACGGTCCCGATCAAAGTTGAACGCCCGGGCGAGCGTGCGCGAGTCGAAGAAGACCGACAAGGACGGGATCATCGCCATGATCCGGGCCTGCAGCAGCAGCTGTGGAGCACCTTTTGCCGATTTAGGCGACGAGGTTGCGGCTCACCGTTGGTGCGACCGGCTCGCCGAAATTGGCTTCTAGCCAGGCGATCGCGCTTGCAACATCCTCGATGACGAAGCGGGCAGCCGTCTCGTCCTGCGGCTTCACGCGGATCGAGATTCCGCCCGCGGCATTGACCGTTTCGAAGCCGTTCTCGTCGGACGTGTCGTCGCCAAGGAACACAGGACGCCTGCCGCTGAACGGACCAGTCTGCATGAAGCGCCGGATCGCAGCGCCCTTGGCTGCCTCAAGCGGCATCAGCTCGACGCCGGCATTGCCGGCGATCACACGGTAGCCTTTGGGCAGGCGCTGAAGCGCTGCCTCGACCAGTTCCGTCGCCCGTGCCAGAAGCTGGGGCGCTGCTCTCGTATGGATGGCGAGCACAGGTCCCTTGCGCTCGACATAGACCGCCTTGCTTGCCAGCTCCAGTTCGATCTCGTCGGCGAGCGCCGCCATGTCCGCCGGCTCGTCGGCGGCCTCGATCCGGCCATCCGGCGCAAGCCTGTGTTCCAACCCATAGAGGCCGGCGATCCTGAGCTTCAAGGGATCGAACAGATGGTCCACGGCCGCGATCGAGCGGCCGGTGATGAAGGCGAGCGCTCCGTCCAGCCGCCGTTCGATCGTCTGCAGCAATTGCCGCAACTCGGCGCTGACCGACACGCTGTCGGGATGCGCCGCGTGCTCCAGCAAGGTGCCGTCGATGTCGAGGAAAAGCGCCCACCGGCCTTCGGGAAGCGGCGGGGTAAGGTCTGCCTGACTATTCATCGAAATCCGACTGCCTGCTTGCGTTCGAACATGGAAACGACATTGTCGCCGGTGGGACCTGCCGGCCGGTCGTATAGGGCCGTGACCCGGTCGAGGTCGCCGCGCTTCCTGAGCCGCGCCGCGTCGAGCAGCATGCTGCCGGCCCAACGATAGACATTGTTGTCGCGCACGATGTCGCGCATGCGCCGCATGCGCTCGTGCTGCTCGTCCGGCCCCATGGTCATCGCCTGCAGCATCGCCTCGCTCATCATCGCTGCGTCGTACGGATTGACGATCAGCGCCTCCAGCAATTCGCGCGAGGCGCCCGCGAAGGTGCTGAGCAGCAGCACGCCCTGCTCGTCGTCGCGCGACGCCACGAACTCCTTGGCAACGAGATTCATGCCGTCATGCAGGCTGGTCACGAGGCAGATGTCGGCGGCGCGATAAAGCTCATAGACCGCGGCTTGTGAATGGTGCTCGGCCACCATGACGACCGGCTGATAGGATTTGCTGCCGTAGCGCTGGTTGAGCTCGTCGGCATAGCGCAGGCATTCTTCGTGAAGCTGCTTGTAGGCAGGCAGCGTGCCCCGACTTGGTGCAGCGATCTGCAGGAATACGACGTTACCGATCGTTTCTGGATGACGGATGAACAGTTCCTCAAGCGCATGGAAGCGATCGAGGATGCCTTTGGTGTAGTCGAGCCGTTCGACGCCGACGCAAAGCTTGGCGCCAGTTGGAATTCTGAACCGCTTGCGCACGCGCGCCCGGCACTCTTCGACGCTCGGAAGAGTTTTCAGCAGCTCGACCGGCCACTCGATCGAGATCGGATAGGAATGCACCAGCGTCACCTGGCCGCCATAGGAGATGGCCGCGTCGGCTCGCTCGATCCGGCTTTCCATGAAACGGTCGACGCTTTCGGTGAAGTTGTTGGCGTGGAACTGGGTGTGGAAGCCCACGATCGAGCTGCCGAGCAGGCCGTCGAGGATACGCTCGCGCCACGGGCAGATGCTGAACACTTCCGAGTTCGGCCACGGTATGTGCCAGAAGGTGATGACGATCGCCTCCGGCAGGCGCTCGCGGATCATGCGCGGCAGAAGCGCGAAGTGGTAGTCCTGGACCAGCACGATCGGCCGCTCGTTGCGCGCCTCGGCAACCACCGTCTCGGCGAATTTGCGGTTGACGGCCTCATAGGCCTCCCAGTCGGATTCGCGGAAGATCGGGCGCGTGAACGCGATATGGCAGAGCGGCCACAGGCCCTCATTGGCGAAGCCAAGATAGTAGCCCTGATATTCGTCGTCGCTCAGCCAGACGCGGCGCAGCGTGTAGGAAGGATTGCCGGGCGGCACTTGCACGCGGTCGTTCCTGTCAACCACCGTCCGGTCGGCAGTGCCGCCGCCATAGGCGATCCAGGTGCCGGCGCAAGCGCGCGTGATCGGTTCCAGCGCCGAGACCAGTCCGCTCGCCGGCACGACAAGCTCGACGTCGCCGTTCCTGGTTTCGTTGTGGATATAAGGCTCGCGATTGGAGACGATGATGACCTGCGCATCCGGCAACTCGTCAGCGAGGATCTTTCGCAACGTCTCCGGCGACCATGTGACCAGGGCCGCGTCGACCGACTGCCCGTTCTTTTCGAATTCGCGCAGCACCTTGCGCGCGGCCTCTGTGGCGAAGTCGTCGCCGGGGCCTGCCACAGCCGAAATCCTCGGGTGATTGCGACGGTACCGGGATATCGAAACGAAAATGGCAAATGCGGAAAGTCCAAGGCTTACGAGAATAAGGACCAGTAACAGAACGCTGTATTGTGTCATTGAAATGCCAGGCTGCCTCCGGCTGTCCGCTCATTATTTTCGTTCTTGCCGGCTGCGGACGGCAGACCGGTCCACCTGTGCAACGCACAAGCCGGCCATGGGTTCCGACATTTTTCGATTGGTGAACGCGGGCTTGCGACGCCTTCTTCTAAGTCCGCACGATAAGCGGCACCTGGCCTTCATGACGATCGGAAAGGAAGGCGGCGACACGGTCGCCGACCCGCTGGAAGGTCACGTCGACGACCTTATCCCCGACACTCAGATGCCGGAGCATCAGGGTGTCGATACCGATCGGCAGCCTCGGGCGCGTGACATGCAATTCGCCTTTCCAGCCATCGATTTCCAGGCCCAGACAGGCCTGCATCAGCATGAAGGTTGAGCCTGCCGACCAGGCTTGCGGCAGGCAGGCCACCGGATAGGCGATCGGCGCTTCGCCCGGCGCCCGGGCGAAACCGCAGAACAATTCGGGCAGCCGCATATTGAAATGAACGGCCGATTCGAAAGTGCCGCTCATCAGCCGCACAACGCTGTCGCGTTCGCCGTAGCGCGCGAGGCCCACGCCGCAAAGCGCAGTGTCGTGCGGCCAAATCGAGCCGTTGTGGTAGGACATCGGGTTGAAGAAAACCGCATCGTCGGCGAGCGTCCGCAGCCCCCAGCCGGAATGGAAGGCGGCCGACAGCAGCTGCTCGGCGACCAGCTTGGCGCGGTCGGGCTGCGGCAGCCCGACAAAAAGCAGGTGCCCGGCATTTGTCGTTCGAACCTTGCAGGGCTGGCCCTCGCCATCAATGGCCAAGGCGTAGAAATTCAGGTCGTCCAGCCAGAAATCGCGTTCCACGGCGATCCGCATTTCCTCGGCACGGCCCTCCCAGTGCTCGGCATCCGCGAATTCGCCGCGGCGGCGTGCGAGCGCCGCCATGCCGCGGAAGGCGGCAAAGACATAGCCCTGCACCTCGACCAGCGCGATCGGTCCCTTTGGGATGCGCCCATCGGCGTGAAAGACCGAATCGAAGCTGTCCTTCCACCCCTGGTTGGCGAGGCCGGACTCGGCGGCACGCTGGTAGGTGACGAAACCGGTGGCGCGGCTCGCCTCCTCCGTCCAGTCGGCAGCGGCTTTCAGCGAAGGCCAAAGCTTGTCGATGAAGGCCATGTCGCCGGTGCGGTCGGCATAGGCGGAAGCCAGATGGATATAGAGCGGCGTGGTGTCGACGCCTCCGTAATAGCGGCCGAAAGGAAGCTCGCGCAGCGCCGCCATCTCGCCCTTGCGCGTCTCATGCATGATCTTGCCTGGCTGCGAATCCGAAAAGGGCGACGTTTCGGTCGCCTGGTGCTCGGCCAGAAAAGCAAGCACCCCGCGCGCCAGGCCGGGATTGAGCCAAAGCATCTGCAGGCTTGAGATCACGCCGTCGCGCCCGAATGCGGTCGAAAACCACGGGATGCCGGCATAGGGATAGGGGCCGGTCGGAAGCTCGGTGGTAAGCAGCGCCACGTCGGCGCGGGCGCGCTCGACCCAATCGTTGAACACGCGCCCCGAGCTGTGCACCGTGGCGCCGTGCCTGCGCTTGGCGCGCATGCCGAACCGCGCGCGCGCCGCCGCGGCGCGGAAGCGGTCGCGATCGGGCGGGTCGGCGATCGCGGGGCCGACCTCGACATAAAGCACTTTTCGACTGCGCTTGGTCACGGCGATGAGGAAATCGGCGCGATTGTCGCTCAACTGGTCTGGCGCCTGCGAAAAGGAGATTGCCGAAAGTCGCGGCAAGCCGTCCAGGCCGTCATAGCCGAGCAGGACCGTGGTCTTGTCGGTCTTGGCGATATGCGTGGTGCCCCGCTTCACCCGGGTCGAGCCGCGCACCTCGAACATGTCGCGAAAGTCGGCGGCGAAATGCAGCGACGCGGTTATGGTGGAATGCTCGCGGCTGTAGTTGGAAAGCGTGATGCGCTCGAACAGCCTGTCCTGCCAGATCAGCCTGACGCGCTCGATATGGATCGCGCCCTGCGGCATATCGCGGCCGGCAGCGCTTTGAATAGGCAGGTTGGTCAGGTTGGACGTGAACAGCACATTGTCCTGGCTGAGCGATGCACCGAGCAGCGACATCGGCCTGCCGCCGATGGTCAGCCGGAATTCGGACAGCACGCGCGTGTCGTCGCGGAAGAACCCGTCGCCCGAACCCCTGATGTCGCCATAGGCGTCGGCGACGGCGAAGCAGTCGCCCTGCTTGAGGGCAAAAAGCCGGTGCGGTTCTCGCGGCGCCGTCTCGTCGAGCGAGGAAAGGGCCACGGCAGGATCGAGCTTGCGCTCGTCGAGCTCCGTCATTCGTCACCTCTTCGGTTGCCCCACCCTAGAGCATGATGCCGAAAAGTGTGAGGCGGTTTTCGGACGACATCATGCTCTATCTCTTTGATTTGGAGCCGGATTCAGATTTCAGGTCGAACAGACCTGAAATCATCCGGCTCTAGGCAGTCGGTCAGGAGGCCCTGGCCTCCGGCATGCCGGTCAGACGCATATAGGCAGAAAGGTAGTCGCGCGCCATTCTTGTCGCCGAGAACCTTTTCTCGAAGACCGCCCTCACCTGCCGCCGGTCTAGTTCGAGAAGCGCCGGCATCGATGCGACCGCATCGTCGATATTGTCAACGACGAAGCCGGTGACGCTGTTGTCGACTATCTCCGGCAGGGCGCCGTTGTTCCAGGCGATCACCGGTGTGCCGCAGGCCATGGCCTCGATCGCGACGAGGCCGAACGGTTCCGGCCAGTCGATCGGGAACAGCAGGCCTGCCGCGTTGCCCAGGAATTCGGCCTTCTCGTCTTCCGTGATCTCGCCGACATAGTCGATACGGTCGCCATCGATGAGCGCCTCGATATTATCGCGGAAATAGGCGCGGTCGTCGTCGCCGATCTTGGCCGCCAGCTTCAGCTTCAACCCGGCCCGGCGCGCGATCTCGATGGCGCGGTCCGGCCGCTTGTCGCGCGACAGGCGGCCGAGGAAGGCGAGATACGGCTCTTCCCCATGTGGTTCATAGGTCGGCCGGTAGGCATCGAGCGGCAGTCCGTGATGGATCGTGGCCAGCCAGTTCGCATCCGGCAAACCGCGCTTCTGGCTGTGCGAGATCGAGATCATGGGGAAACGCGGGAAACGTTTGTAGGCAGGCGCCAGGTCGACATAGTCGAGCCTGCCATGCGGCGTCGTCACCGTGCGACCCGCGATCTGCTCGAAGAACGGAAAATGCAGGAAATGGCTGAGATGGAAATGAATGACGTCGAATTCGCCGGCGCGTTCGCGCACATCGGCAAGCATCGCCAGATGCGCGGCGATTTCCGATTTCTTCGGCCGCGGATCGAGGCGTATCGCCTGGTCGCGGCCTGGCACCAGTCGCGCCGATGTCTCGCTGTCACCGCTCGCGAACAGCGTGACGTCATGCCCGAGCTCGACGAGTGCCTCGGTGATGTAGAAGACGATCCGTTCCGTGCCGCCGTAAAGTTTCGGCGGCACGGATTCATAAAGCGGCGCGACATGGGCTATGCGCATCTGTTGCCTCAGCTGTTGACGCGAGGCAAAATGCGTCAGCCGCGAGATCGTTCCTGCCCAATTGGTCGCGGGTTAGCCTCAGGACTTACGGCTGCGCCGTGCCAAAATGTTCGCCACCAGCAAAAGCAGGATGGATAGCGCCATCATTAGGGTCGCCGCGGCAGTGATGGCGGGCGAGAGTTTTTCGCGCAGGCCGATGAACATTTCGAGCGGCATGGTGCGCTGGCTGGCGCTGGCCAGGAACTGCACGACGACCACTTCGTCGAAGGAGGTGACGAAGGCGAAGGCCGCGCCCGAAAGCACGCCGGGCAGAATCAGCGGCAGCATGACGCGGAAGAACGACGTCAGGGGTTTGGCGCCGGAGATCGCCGCGGCTCGCATCAGGTTGCGGTCGAAGCCGGTCAGGCTAGCGCCTACCGTCACCACCACGAAGGGGCTGGCCAAGGCGGTATGCGCCAGGATGATGCCGGCATAAGTGCTGGCGAGCCCAACGCGGGCATAGAATAGATAGGAACCGACGGCTGTGATCACCACTGGCACGATCAGCGGCGAAAGAAGCAGCGGCATGATAATGCGCCGACCCGGAAACTTCTCGTCGGAAAGCGCGATCGCCGTTAGTGTCCCGAGCGTCGTCGCGATCACCGTCGTCCCGAGGGCGATGATCAGGCTATTGCCGATCGCCGACTGCCAGCGCTGGGTGCCGAGCACGACCTCGTACCAGCGCGTCGAGATGCCCTCCAGCGGGAAGATGAAGAAGGCGCCGCTGTTGAAGGAGAGCGGCACCGGGATGAGGATCGGCACCAACAGGAACAGGATGACCAGCCCGCACCAAATCCACAGCAGCGTGATGCGGATGCGTTCGCCTGTTGTGGGATAGGGAGAGAGCAGCATGGGCTACACCAGCTTCAGGCGGTCGAGGCCGAGGACGCGGGCAAAAATGCCGAACAGCGCCAAGGTGAAGACGAGCAGGATGAAGGACAGCGCCGCCGCCATCTCCCAGTTCAGTTCGACATTGACGTAATTGGCAATGAAATTGCTGATCAACTGGTCGCTTGCCCCGCCTATCAGCGCCGGCGTGATGTAGTAGCCCAGGCACAGGATGAAGGTGAGCATGCAACCGGCCATTACGCCAGGGAACACCTGTGGGATATAGACGCGACGGAAGGCGGTGAAAGGCCTGGCGCCCAGCGAGTAGGCGGCCTTCATCTGCGAGGCCGGAATGGTGCGCATGACGCTGTAGATCGGCAGCAATGTGAACGGCAGCTGGATATGCGTCATGGCGATGATCAGGCCGACGCGGCTGTACATCAGGTCTAGCCGGTCGCTGGTGATGCCGATCAGGAGCAGGAAATCATTAACCAGGCCGAACTTCTGCAAAAGCACCGTCCAGGCCGCGGTACGCACCAGGATCGATGTCCAGAACGGCAACAGCACCGCGACGATCAGGATGGCGGCTAGCCCCTTCGGCACGTTGGCGATGAGATAGGCGAGCGGAAAGCCGAGGATCAACGTTGCTAACGTCACCGACGCCGCGACGAAGAAGGTGCGCAGGAACACCTGGATGAAGATCGCCTGCTCGGGCGGCTCCCGCTCGATGCCGCCATCGGCGTTCCAGCGCAGGTCGAGCGCGCTGAGCAGGTAGAACGAGGTGAGGCTGCTTGTGCCGCTCCGGATCGCCGGCCAGGTCGATGGCGCCGACCAGAACGGCACCGATTTCATGGCGTCGAGCGCGGCCTGGCCATCGGCGCTTTCGAGCTTGCGCACCGTCTTCAACACCTGGCTGCGGGCCCCAGGCAGCCGCGCGTTCAGGCTCTTGGCCAGTTCATAGGCCGTGCCCTTGGCCTGGTTTTCCTTGAGGTCCGCCGCCAACGCGGCGAAGGCTTCGTCGCCGGGTAGGCCCTGGCCGTTCCAGCCGGCCAGGGCCTCGGTCGTCTTGGGCAATGCATCCGCGATTGTCGGATCATAGACCGCGCGCGATAAGAGCAGCACGATCGGTATGCCGAAGCTCAGCGCCAGAAGGACCAGCAGCGGCGCCGCCAGCAGCAGCGAGCGCATCCGGTCGCCGAATTCGGCGCGCCGGAGCGCCGCCGACACGGATTTCAGATCCGCGTCGGCGGCTGACCGGTCGCGGGCCAGCGTCGGCCGGTCGATTTCGCTGGGCTGGAGCGCCGACATCCCGCCTTCCTACTGAGCAAGCCAGGCGTTGAAGCGCTTGACAAGGTCCTCGCCATAGTCGCCCCAGAACTCGGTGTCGGCGACGAGATAGGCGCCGGCGAGATGATCGGGAGCATTGGGTAGTTTCGGCAGCGCGTCGGGTGCGACGAAGGACGCCGCGTCGGTGCGCACCGGCCCATAGGTGATGTAGCTTGCGAGCTTGGCGTTGTTCTCGGGCTTGCTGATATACGCGAGATATTTGTAGGCAAGCTCCGGATTGCGCGCGCCCTTCGGAATGCTGATCATGTCGTATTCGAGGATCTGGTTGTTCCAGACGATCTTGAACGGCTTCTTGTCGGTGTCGATCGCGTTCTGGATGCGGCCGTTCCAGGCGGTGGTCATCACCACTTCCCTGGAAGCGAGAAGCTGTGCCGGCTGCGCGCCGGCGTCCCACCAGACGATGTCCTTCTTGATGGTGTCGAGCTTCTTGAACGCACGGTCGACGCCTTCCGGCGTGGCCAGCACCTTATAGACCTCGGCGGGTGCGACGCCGTCCGCCATCAGCGCCCATTCGAGGTTCTGCGCCGGGAACTTGCGCATGGCGCGCTTTCCCGGGAATTTCGTCGTGTCGAAGAGGTCGAGGACCGAGGTCGGAGCTTCCTTCAGCACGGTGGGGTCATAAGCAAGGATATCGCCGTAAGCATCGAGACCGACTCCACAATCCAGCGCCGAGCCTTCGATGAATTTGTCGCGCGGCCCGATCTTGGAATAGTCGAGCCGCTCGAGGATGCCGGCGTCGCAACCCTGCAGCACCGTCGCGGTCTCGACCGTCACCAGGTCGATCGGCACATTGCCGGTTTCAACCATCGCTTTGACCTTGCCGAGATCGCCGAGATACTCCTGCTCCAGGATTTTCGCGCCGGTCTCCTTGCTGAACGGCTCGAACCAGGCCTTGCGCTGCGCGTCCTGCCAGGCGCCGCCGCTCGCCATGATCGACAATTCGTCTGCGAAGGCGGCGCCGGTCATAGCCATGCAGGCTGTGGCGGCCGCGAGCGCGAATAGGCGTGTTCTCAACTGTGTCATTGCATTTTCCCCTGTTTTGGAATGGCGCCGCCCGTTCCGGCATCGGCCGGGAAGGCGCGGCAATCGTTGGGCGCGCAGGAGACCGTCACGGTCTCGCCGTTCGCCATCGTCGCTTCGGGGCCGACCTTGACGGTCAGCACCTGGTCGTTGGCGAGCCTCGCCAGCAGGCGCAGGTGATCGCCGAGATAGATGCGCCCATCGACGGTCGCCGCCAGCGCGTTGCCGCCACTGGCGGCAGCCGACAGGCTGAGCCGCTCGGGCCGGACGGCGACGTGGCAGGCGGCGCCTTGCGTCACCCCGACCGCCAGCGCGGTGATCTCGCCGCCGCCATTCAGCCTGACGCGGCACTCTCCACCCGAGACGCGTTCGACCACGCCTTCCAGCGTGTTGTTCTCGCCGATGAAGCTCGCCACGAATGAGCTTTGCGGGGTGTTGTAGAGATCGTCTGGCGAGCCCAATTGGGCGATGCCGCCATTGTTGAACACCGCGACGCGGTCCGACATCGTCAGCGCCTCGCTCTGGTCGTGCGTGACATAGACGATGGTGACGCCGAGCATGGTGTGGATCTGCTTGATTTCGAGCTGCATATGCTCGCGCAATTTCTTGTCGAGCGCGCCGAGCGGCTCGTCCATCAGCACCAGGTTCGGCTGAAAGACCAGCGCGCGAGCCAGCGCCACGCGCTGCTGCTGGCCGCCGGAAAGCTGCGTCGGGCGGCGGTCGCCGAATTGCTTCAGCCGCACCATGTCGAGCGCGCGACCCACACGGGCCGCGATGTCAGCCTTGCTCACCTGGCGGACGGAAAGCGGAAAGCCGACATTCTCCTCTACCGTCATATGCGGGAACAGCGCATAGTTCTGAAACACCATGCCGATATTGCGCTGGTAAGGCGGCAGCCGATCGACCGGCTGGCCCTCTAGCGTGATCGTGCCATGCGTCGGTCGCTCGAAGCCGGCGAGCATATTGAGCGTGGTGGTCTTGCCGGAGCCGGATGGGCCGAGCAGCGTCAGGAACTCGCCGCGCGCGACGGCAAGGTTCATCCGCGTCACCGCGAAGCTGCGTCCGTCATAGGACTTCTCGACGTCGGCGAATTCGACAAAGCCTTGGTTGGCGCTTGCCGACACGACGGTCTGGCCGGCGCTCATCGCGCGCCTTCCCGGCTGCCGCGGGGCGATTCGGTCTGCTGCTTGCGATCCATGCCTCGTCCTCCCGGAACCGGCCCGCTGAACAGGAAGCGTCCGGCTTGTATGGTCACACAATAAGGCTGAAAGTGACCATAGATGCGGACAACTTTCATCGTCAAGCGCAAAAATGCGACGTTGTGTGATAATTTTGATCGGATTGAGTGCCGTACAATCTCTATTGTATGGATCGTTGTCTTATGCTAGATGCCCGACAAGTGAGACGTCAGCCACAGTTCGAATCCCTCATGCTCGAAAATCTTCGCCTCACCGAGGATGAAAGTCCGGTCTATCGCCGTCTTGCCGACGCGATCGCCGAACGCATTGCCGCGGGCACCCTTGCCGTCGGCGACCGGCTGCCGCCGCAACGCGAGATCGCCCGTGCATTGGGCATCAATGTCACGACCGTGACGCGGGCACTGTCCACCTTGCAGGAGCAAGGCTTGCTCGAGGCGCGCCCCGGGCGCGGCACCACGGTCGCCGCCCGCGACATTGTCGAGAGTCCGGGCTTCGTGTCGGCGCCGAGCGACCAGAGCGGCATCGTCGATCTTTCCGTCAACAGGCCGCCCACGTCAGCCTATCTCGACGCCGTCGCGGCGCTGATGCCGCGCCTTTCCAAGGATCGTCACTACGCCTCGCTGCAGGATTATCATCCGCCAGAGGGGCCGCTTTGGGGCCGTGTCGCGGTCGCCGATTGGCTGAAATCGGTCGCCGGCGATGGCGATCCCGGCCGCGTCGTGCTCGCAGCCGGCGCCCAACACGGCCTCGACTGCGTGCTCGGCGCCGTCACCAGGGATGGCGAAGTGATACTTGCCGACGAGGTGACCTATCAGGGCATCAACGCGCTGTGTCGCGTCCATGGTCTCGATCTGCGTGGCGTCGCGATGGATCGCGGCGGCATGCGTCCGGATGCCTTCGAGGCAGCTTGCGTTCAGCTCCGCCCCCGTGCCGTTTTTCTGGTGCCGACACTGCACAATCCGACGACGATCACGCTGAGCGAGGAGCGCCGGCATGAATTGGCGGCCGTCGCACGCCGTCACAACGTGCTGATCATCGAGGACGACGTCTACCGTCCATTGGCCGACGATCCGCCGCCCTCCTTCGCCAGCCTCGAGCCGGAGCTGACGATCCATCTCGGCGCATTGTCGAAATGCCTAGCGCCCGGCCTGCGCCTCGGCTTCGTCATCGCCCCGCGCCCGATCGCCGGCCAGGTCGCCGCGGCGCTCCGCATCAATTGCTGGAGCATCAGCCCGCTCACGGCGTTGATCGGCGCCAGGCTGATCGAGGAAGGCACTGCCGCCCGCATCATCGACATCCAGAAGCAGGAGTTGCGCCAGCGCCAGGCGATCTTGAGCGAAATCCTCGGCCGTTTCGACGTTCAAAGCAACCCGATCTCGACGCATGCCTGGCTGCGCCTGCCCGAGCCCTGGCGTGGCGCCGGCTTTGCCCGCACCTGCCTGGAGCGCGGCGTCGCCGTGCTGCCGGGCGACGCTTTCGCCGTCGGGCGCGAGCCGGTGCAGCACGGCGTGCGCATCAATGTCGGCGCGGCGCGATCGCAGGAGGACCTGCGTTCGGCGCTGACCATCATGGCCGAGCTGCTCGCCGCTGGCCATCTGCAATTGCCGGGCTTCGTCTGAGGCCATGACCTCCGCGCCGAAATCAGTCGAGATCGCCATCATCGGCGCCGGCGTCGTCGGGCTGGCTACGGCCTTGCGCCTTGCCGGCGAAGGACGCGAGGTCCTGGTCATCGACCCGAACGAGCCCGGCTCGGGCGCTTCGTTCGGCAATGCCGGCACGATCGCCGAATATGCCTGCATGCCGGTCGGTAATCCTGGTGTGCTGCGCGCGCTGCCGAAACTGCTGCTCGATCCCGACAGCCCGTTCTCGCTGCGCTGGGCAGCACTTTTCCAGCTCGCGCCATGGCTGGTTCGCTTTGTTCGCCAATCGCTGCCGGCGGCAACCCGAGCCAATGCGCTGGCGCTAGCCGGCCTCCTCGCCGAAGCCCTGCCGGCCTGGGGCGAAATGGTGCAGGAGGCCGGGCTTCAGGATCTGATGCGCCGAAACGGCTGCCTCTATGTCTACCGCCGCGACAGCGATTTTGCCGCCTCCGAGGGCGGACGGGCTTTGCGGGCCGAACTCGGCGTCCATCAGCAGGATCTGACCGCCGATGAGGTGGCCGCGCTGGAGCCGCGGCTCGCGGCGTTCGAGGCCAAAGGCCTCTATTTCCCGGATTCGATCAATGTCAGCGATCCCAGGACGGTGATGGCGCGGCTGGCGGCAGCCGCTGCCGCCAAGGGCGCTCAATTCATGCGCGCGAGCGTGACCGGCCTCGCAGCGGGTGCCGGCTGCGTGCGGCTGAGCGGCCCAGGGCTTGTCATCGCGGCGCAAAAGGTGGTGATTGCGGCTGGCGCGCGATCCCGCCCGCTCGCGGCCCAGGCCGGCGACCGCATCCCACTGGACACCGAGCGCGGCTACCATCTGGAGTTTCCGACCACGGCACCTTTGCTCAACCGCCCGGTCTGCCCGGTCGATCTCGGCTTCTATATGACGCCGATGGACGGCAGGCTCCGGGTTGCCGGCACTGTCGAGCTCGGCGGGCTCAATGCGCCGCCCAATCCGCGCCGGCTGGCGCTGCTCGGTCGCGGCGTGCGGCAGTTTTTCCCCGACATCGGCAAGCCTTCGTCGCAATGGCTGGGCTTCAGGCCGTCGCTGCCGGACTCTCGCCCGGTGATCGGACCCTCGACGAAATCGCCTGATGTGATCTATGCCTTCGGCCATGGTCATCTGGGGCTGACGCTGGCCCCGGTGACAGCACGCTGGGTCGCCAGCTTAATCGCCGGCCGATCCCTGCCATCGGCCGCCGATTTTTCCGCGGCCCGTTTCGGCTGAACGGCCGAGCCTGGCAATCGATTCCGATATGTGAAATGCGAGCCTGTGGACCGGCCTAAGCTTTTGGCCAGCCGATAATCAAATCAACTTGATTTTCTAAAGCGGCACTCTAGGGTTGCCGCGGCTGGTAACTATCTCATGATCCCCAAGAAAGCCATCTCCGGCACCAATCTCGAGCAGGCGAAATCGCACAATCGACGTGTGGTGATCGAAGCGATCCGCATCAACGGCGCGCTGTCGCGGGCGGCGATCGCGAGGCTGACGGCGCTGTCGTCGCAGACCATTTCCAACATCGTCGAGGAATTGGAAGCGGCCGGGCTGCTGCAACCTGAAGCAACGCTGAAAGGCGCGCGCGGCCAACCCGCCGTCCCCTACTCGATCAACCCCGATGGCGGTTATTCGATCGGCCTGCAGCTCGACCACCAATTGGCCGTCGGCGTCGTCACCGATCTCTCCGGCATCGTGCACGCGCGCATCGAGAGAGATGTCGACCGACCGACTCCCACGCAGGCCATGCCGCTGCTAGCCGCGATCTCGAGCGACCTGATCGCAACCAGCCGGCTGGACCGCACGAGACTGCTCGGCATAGGGATGGCGATGCCCGGGCCGTTCGGCGTCGAAGGCATGACTTCGGTCGGCCCGACCGCCCTTCCCGGCTGGCAGGACTTTCCGGTGGCCGAAGAACTGGAGCGCCTGACCGGCATCGCCGTGATGGTCGAGAACGACGCCACAGCGGCGGCAGTAGGCGAGCGGCTTTATGGCGTTGCCCGCAAGCTCGACAGCTTCGTCTATCTCTTCATCGGAACAGGCCTCGGCGCCGGCCTCTTCCTCGACGGCCATCTCTACAAGGGCAGCCGCCACAATGCCGGCGAGATCGGCCACATCATCGTGCGGCCCGGCGGCCTGCCCTGCGACTGCGGCAAGCGCGGCTGCCTGGAGCGCTACGTCTCGCTGCGCGCCGCCTATGACAAGCTCGACCTGCCGGATCCGGACCATGCCTCACCCGACCTGCTGGAAGAGCTTTTGGCAAGCGGCGACAGCCGGTTCGAAGCATGGCTCGCCGAGGCGGTCGAGCCGTTGCGGCAGGCGATCGACGTCCTTGAAATGGCGCTCGACCCCGAGACCGTCGTGCTCGGCGGCTTCATGCCGCTGCCGGTGATCGAGGCACTGGCCGGCCGGCTGGAACCGCTCCATCTCTCGGTGAGCTCGACCAGCGCCCGTACCACGCCGCGCGTCGTGGTCGGCGCCGCGGGAAAGGACACATCCGTCCTCGGCGCAGCGGCCCTGCCGATCTTCTCAGAAACCAACCCGCAATTCGACGTGCTGCAGAAGCCGTTTGGCTGATACGTCGGCGTTGAGCCAGGTTCCTACGAGGAGCCGGGTGCCGCAGCGGTCACCCGCCACACCGTGTTGCCGACATCGTCGGCGATCAGCAGCGCGCCGGATTTATCAACGGCAACACCGACCGGGCGGCCCCTCGCCTCGCCCTTGTCGTTGAGGAAGCCGGTGACGACATCCTGCGCCATGCCGTTGGGATGCCCGCCGCTGAACGGCACGAAGACGACCTTGTAGCCGTTGAAGCGGGAGCGGTTCCAGCTGCCATGCTCGCCGACAAAGGCGCCGCCGCGATAGGATTGCGGCAGGTTGTTCGCGGTATAGAAGGCAAGCCCGAGCGGCGCGACATGCGAGCTCAGCGCGTAATCCGGCGGGATGGCCTTCGCCACCATGTCCGGCCGCTGCGGCATCACGCGCGGATCGACATGCTGGCCATAGTAGCTGTAGGGCCAGCCATAGAAGGCGCCGTCCTTCACCGAGGTCATATAGTCCGGCACCAGGTTCGGCCCGAGCTCGTCGCGCTCGTTGACCACCGTCCAAAGCGCCTTGCTTTCAGGTTCGAACGTCAGGCCGTTGGGATTGCGCAGCCCGCTGGCGAAAATGCGCGAGCGGCCGGTGGCGCGGTCGACCTCCCAGATCGCAGCGCGGTCCTTCTCGGCCTGGATGCCGTTCTCGGTAATGTTGGAGTTCGAGCCGACGCCGACATAGAGCAGCGAACCGTCTGGGCTCGCCACCAGGCTCTTCGTCCAGTGGTGATCGATCGGCCCGCCCGGCAGTTCCGTCAGCACCTTGCCCGGCGCCGTGATCTTCGTGTCGCCCGGCTGATAGGGATAGCGCATGATGGCATCGGTGTTGGCGACATAGAAGTCGTTGCCGACCAGCGCCACGCCGAAGGGCGCGTTGAGATGGTCGAGGAACACGCCCTGGTAATCCGGCTTGCCGTCGCCATTGGTGTCGCGCAAGATCGTGATGCGGTTGCTCGGGCCGGTGTCGCCGCCAGAGGTGACCCAGCTTTCGACCAGACCCATGACGATGTCCTTCGGCCGCTTGACCGACGCTTCTTTCGGCGCCTTGGACTCCACCACCAGGATGTCGCCATTGGGCAGCATGTAAACCGAACGCGGATGCTGAAGCCCCTTGGCCATCGCCTCGATCTGCAGGCCTTGCGCGACCGTCGGCTTTTCATCGTTCTTCCAGCCGACCACCGAGGCAAGATGCATCGGCGGGAATAGGTATTGCTTTATCTCCGGCAGTTTCGGATTCGGGCCGATCTGTGCGTTCGGGTCGGTGTTGTCGTCGCTGCAGCCGGCAACGCCCAGGGCCATTGCGCAGCAAAGCGCCGCGGTCGTCCATTTGATTGCGCTGTCAAGTCGCCTCATCGGCCACTCCTACATGATGGCGATAGACCAGAGCCCAGCCGAGCCAGCCGGTGAAGATCAGGATGATCACCACCAGCGCCGACAAGATCAGCCCGGTCGGTACCACGGACGTCCAGGCATCGCGCGTGTGGACGAGCATGTTGAAGAAGGACAGCACGAGCACGACGAGGTTACCCCCCATATGCAGCCATGCAGTCGGCTGAGCGCGTATCCTGCGGTCCCCAAGAAAATCGGTAAGCCCTGCAATGGCGGCCAAGATGGCGACAATGACACCCACGGTCAGCAGCCAGGCCGAGAAATTGGCCCAAGTCATTTCCGCTGTCCGCCAGTAGGCAATATCGGTGAGCAAGGTCCCGACGAAACAGGCGATCGGGATGGTGACAAGCATCGGATGTATGGGATGGCCGGCAATGCTTGCCGTGGATTGCGGATTTTCCATGCGGAAGCTCCTTTCCGCGCTGCAGCTTGGATGTAACAGCGCAAAAACGCGAATGTTCCGCCGGAATTTCTCGCGCTCACCGGAAGGTGAACGTCCGATGTCAGCCCGCAGGCTACCGCTGGCTAGGCCTTCGCGGCTTGGTCAGCTCCGCGGGTGGACCTGCGGTATCGCCTCGTTGAGCGAGCGCTCGAACGCATCGACCAAAGCGTCGACCTGCGCCTCGGTGATGATCAACGGCGGACAGAAGGCGATCGCGTCGCCCATATTGCGCGAGATGACGCCGTTCCGCTGCAGCAAGCCATTGACCAGCGCGCCGAGCGCTGCCGGCTTGCCCCAGGGAGCCTTGGTTGCCTTGTCGGCGACGAGCTCGACGGCGGCGATGAGACCGACGCCGCGCACCTCGCCTACCAGCGGATGCGAGGCGAGTCGGCTGAGTCGCGCCTGCAGATGCGCGCCGACCTTGCGCGCATTGCCGACCAGGTCGCGCTCCTCGATCAGCTTGATGTTCTCCAGCGCGACGGCGGCTGCGACCGGATGACCGCCGCCGGTGAAGCCGTGGCCGAACGTGCCGATGCGGTCGCTCTCGTCGGCGATCGGCTCGAACACACGATCGTTGATCAGCAGCGCCGAGATCGGCAGGTACGATGACGAAATCTGCTTCGACAGCACCATGATGTCGGGCTTGATGCCGAAGGTCTGCGAACCGAACATCTCGCCGGTACGGCCGAAGCCGCAGATCACCTCGTCGGCCACCAGCAGGATGTCGTATTTCGCCAGCACCGCCTGGATCTTTTCCCAATAGCCGGCGGGCGGCACGACGACCCCGCCGGCGCCCATGATCGGCTCGCCGATGAAGGCGGCGATCGTCTCGGGACCCTCGGCAAGGATAAGCTTTTCCAGCTCCTTGGCGAGTCGCGCGGAAAACTGCTCCTCGCTCTCGCCAGGCTCGGCGTCGCGCCAGTGGTGCGGTGTCGACGTGTGCAGGATATTGGCGATCGGCAGGTCGAAGGAGAGATGGTTGTTGGGCAGGCCGGTCAGGCTTGCCGACGCGATGGTGACGCCATGATAGCCGCGCTTGCGGCTGATGATCTTCTTGCGCGCCGGCTGTCCAAGCGCGTTCGATCGATACCAGATCATCTTGATCGCAGTGTCGTTGGCCTCGGAGCCGGAATTGGTGAAATAGGCCTTGTTCATCGGCACCGGCGCCATCTGCACCAGCTTCTCCGCGAGATCGATCAGCGGCGAATGCGCCTTGGAGCCGAAGTCGTGATAGAAGGGCAGCTTCGACATCTGTTTTGTCGCCGCTTCGACCAGCCGCTTTTCCGAGAAACCGACGGCGACGCTCCACAGGCCCGCCATCGCCTCGATGTAGCGGTTGCCGGCAATGTCCTCGACATAGATGCCGTCGCCCTTTTCGATGATCAGCGGACCGGTTTCCTGATGCTTGCGGGCGTTGGTATAGCCATGCATGTGATAGCGGATGTCGCGGGCTTCAGGCGAATTCGGTGTGGCGTCCATCGTGATGGCTCCTGTGTGCAGGCGTCAAAGCGGAAATCGGACCGCTCCTCTGATCGAAAAGTCCGAAGATTCCGCCTTGCATTGTGGCGGTTGATGCCTCATCGCGCTGGCTGATCGCAAGAGCCGCGACGTCGGGATCGATAGCGCCAACAAGCTTCGGCCTGTCTCGGCAATGATATAAGTGACGCGCAGCAGGATCAGGACGTGGAGCAGGTCGATTGCATCATCGCGGGCGCCGGCGTGATCGGTCTGGCGATTGCGCGCAAATTGGCGGCGCTTGGCCTCGAAACCCTGATCGTCGAAGCGGCGGACGCCATCGGCACCGAAACGAGTTCGCGCAACTCCGAAGTCATCCACGCCGGCATCTATTACCCGCAGGGTTCGCTGAAAGCCCGGCTCTGCGTCGCGGGACGCGATATGCTCTATCGCTACTGCGCCGGCCATTCGGTCCCTCATCGCCGCTGCGGCAAGCTGATTGTTGCAACCGACGAGACGCAGGAGCCGGTGCTGGCCGCCATTCGCGCCAACGCCGACGCCTGCGGTGTCGATGACCTGCGCTTCCTCACCGCCGAGGAGGCGCAAGCGCTTGAGCCGGCGCTGCATTGCACCGCAGCACTGCTCTCGCCCTCGACCGGCATTGTCGACAGTCACGGGCTGATGCTTGCCCTGCTCGGCGATGCCGAGGGGAGCGGCGCAATGCTCTCGCTCAACACCCGCATCGTCTCCGGCCGCGCCGAGCCCGGCCGCATCGTGCTGCGGACGATGGATTCCGCGAGCGGCGCAGAGTTCGAGGTCGCCGCACCGCGTGTCATCAACGCGGCCGGTCTCGGCGCGGTCGCGCTTGCCGGCTCGATCGAAGGCTTCGGCCGGCAATTCCTGCCGGCGCTTCGCTACGCCAAAGGCAATTATTTCTCGATCGCCGGGCGGGCGCCGTTTTCACATCTGGTCTATCCCGTGCCCGAGCCTGGCGGCCTCGGCGTCCATCTGACCCTCGACCTTGCCGGCATCGCCCGTTTTGGGCCTGACGTCGAGTGGACGGACACAATCGACTATCGCGTGGACCCGGCGCGCGGCGAGCGCTTCTATGCCCAAATCCGCAAATACTGGCCCGATCTGGCCGACGACAGCCTCCAGGCAGCCTATAGCGGCATCCGGCCGAAATTGTCAGGGCCGGGCGACGCCAACAGCGACTTCGTGATCCAGGATGCCGCAACGCATGGCATCGACGGCCTGGTCAACCTGTTCGGCATCGAAAGTCCCGGCCTGACCTCCAGCCTGGCGATCGCCGACCATGTGGCGCGCATCCTGACGCCGAAAATCACCCAAGGCAGCGGGCATGCCATTTCAGGTGATCGTCCATGAAGGTCGAGATGAAGTTGTAGGAATGGTCGTAGCCTTCCTGCATGCGCAGGGTGAGGTCGATCCCTGCCTTCTTGCAAGCTTCTTCGAGCAGCCATGGGCGCAGGCCATCGTGCAGGAAGCCGTCCGCCGTGCCCTGGTCGACGAGAAATTCCGGATATCGCTTGCCATCCTCGATCAGCAGCGTCGCGTCATAGGGGCGCCAGCTCTTTTCGTCCGCTCCGAGATATTTTTCGAAGGCCGGCCGCGACCAGCCGGCCGTCGACGGCTGCACGATCGGCGCGAAGGCCGAGCAGCTCCGGTAGCGCTGCGGATTCTTGAGCGCGATCGTCAGCGCGCCATGTCCGCCCATCGAATGGCCGAAGATGGCCTGGCGTGACATGTCGGCGGGGAAGTTGGCGGCGACGAGCGCCGGCAATTCCTCGGCGATATAGGAATACATCCGGTAGTTCTTCGCATAGGGCTCTTGCGTCGCGTCGAGATAGAAGCCGGCGCCGCAGCCGAACTGCCAATTGTCCTTTTCGTCCGGAACGTCGGGTCCGCGCGGGCTGGTGTCGGGACACACGACGACCAGCCCGAGCTCGGACGCCATCCGCCGGTACTCGCCCTTGTCCATGACATTTGCGTGCGTGCAGGTAAGGCCGGACAGATACCACAGGACCGGGAGCCGCCCGTCCTTGGCCCGCGGCGGCACGAATACCGCAAAGGTCATGTCGCAGGCGCAGACTTCGGAAGCGTGCGAATAGACGCCCTGGATTCCGCCATGCGATTTGGAGATGGAAACGACCTTCATCAGCCCTGCCTCTCGCGGGAAAATCTCAATCCGGCATAACCGCCGGCCGGAGCCTGCGCAACCGTACGCTTGGCAAAACTGTCGAGGGGATGGAACAGCCCGGCGCCGGTTCGCCTGCCGGAACAAACACTGCCTGTGCCGCCAGAAGCCGCCCATCGATGCATCGCTGAAGGGAAGACACGCGTTGCACGTCCGATTATCTGAACGCCCTTTTGGCTTTCCTTGTTTGAGGTCGCCGGCCGCGGGAGTAATAGTCGCGTCGGAATTCATGAGGAGGAGACAGTGACGCTGAACTTCGACCCGAGGGCGAAGGCCGCCATGCTCTACCATGGCGAATTCCGGCCGATGTTCATCGGCGGCAAGTGGGTCGCGGCGCAATCCGGCCAGCAGATGCAGGCGCTGAACCCGGCAACCGGCGAAGTGCTGGCGACGGTGCCGCGCGGCGGAGCCGCCGATATCGACGCGGCGGTGGCCGCGGCACGCGCGGCCTTCGAGGGCCTCTGGTCGAAATTCTCGCCTTATGAGCGGCAATGCGTGCTTCTGCGGATCGCCGACCTGTTCGAGAAGCATTGGGAAGAGCTCAGCGTATCCGACACGCTCGACATGGGGTTGCCGATCACCCGCACGCTGGCCAACCGGCGCCGGGTCATCGGCATGCTGCGCTTCTATGGCGGCATGGCGACCGCGCTGCATGGCGAGACGATCGACAATTCCATCCCCGGCGAGATCGTCACCTTCACCCGGCGCGAGCCGGTCGGCGTCGTCGGCGCGATCATTCCCTGGAATGCGCCCACCGCCGCCTCGATCTGGAAGATCGCGCCGGCTCTGGCCACCGGCTGCACCATCGTGCTGAAGCCGTCGGAGGAGGCATCGCTGACGCCGCTCTTGATCGCGAAGCTGATGCAGGAGGCCGGCCTCCCCGACGGCGTCGTCAACATCGTCAGCGGGACGGGCGCCGAGGCCGGCGCGCGCCTTGCCGAGCACCCGGATGTCAACAAGATCGCCTTCACCGGCTCGACGCTGACCGGCCAGGCGATCGCCCGCGCCGGCGTCGCCAACCTCAACCGCGTTTCGCTCGAGCTCGGCGGCAAGTCGCCGATCATCGTCTGCCGCGACGCCGATATCGATAAGGCCGTGCCGGTCGCGGCGATGGCGGTTTTCGTGCATTCGGGCCAGATCTGCATTGCCGGCTCGCGCCTGTTCGTGGCGCGCGAGATCCATGACGAGTTCGTGCGCCGGGTCGCCGAGTTTGCCGGCAAGCTTCGCGTCGGCCACGGCATCGAGGCGGAGACGGAAATCGGGCCGCTGATCAATGCAAGGCAGGCCGGCAAGGTGGAAGGCTACATCAAGGCGGGCAGCGACGAAGGCGCCAAACTGGTCGCCGGCGGCTCGCGGCTGACGGGCGAGCTCTATGACGGCGGCAACTTCATCGCCCCGACCGTCTTCGGCGCGGTGTCGGACAAGATGACGATCGCGCGCGAAGAAATTTTCGGGCCGGTCATCTCCGCGATGCCCTTCGACACGCTGGATGAGGTTGTCGCGCGTGCCAACGCGACGCCTTACGGCCTCGCGGCCGGCATCTTCACCACCAATCTCGGCGCCGCGCACAAGCTCGCACGTCGCGTCAAGGCCGGCTCGGTCTGGGTCAACATGTATCACGCCATCGACCCGGCCGTGCCGTTCGGCGGTATGAAGATGTCCGGCTACGGCCGCGAAGGCGGCATCGAGCATCTGCACGAATATCTGGAAACGAAGGCGATTTGGATCCAGACCGACTGATATTCAGATGCGGCCACCTGGGACGCTCGGTTTCTCAGGCCTGCGGCGGCTCGCCGGCATAGGCGCGCGCGATAAGAGCCCGGATCGGTTCCCGCTCCAGCGCCCGCGGATTCCAGTACGGATTGGCCAGCGCACGGTCCGTGGCGATGTCGATCCCGTCTGGCGGCATGCCAATCTGCGACAGAGCGCGCGTAGCGCCGATCCTGCCGGCGAGATCGTAGAGAGCCATGGCAGGATCGTCCGCCTTCAGCACGGTCCGCAGGGTTTCCATGACGGCCGGAATGGCGGGGGCGTTATAGGCCAGCGCATGCGGCAGCACGATCGTATGGGTCTCCGCATGCGGCAGATCGAAACTGCCGCCGAGCGTGTGGCAGAGCTTGTGGTGCAGCGCCATGCCGACCGAGCCGAGGCAGATGCCGCAGAGCCAGGCGCCGTAAAGCGCCTCGGAGCGAGCGTCGCGGTCATGCGGGCTCCCGGCGATGACCGGCAAGGCGCGCACCAACGCGCCGATGGCCTCAACGGCCATCAGATTTATCACCGGGTTGCTTTCCCTGGCATAGAGCGCCTCGACGGCATGGGCGATGGCGTTCATGCCGCTCGTTCCCGACAAGGAAGCAGGAAGCGTCATCGTCAGGTCGACGTCGTAGATCACCACTTCCGGCAGCACCTTCGGGCTCGACTGGGTAACCTTCACGCCATCCTTCGTCTCGCCGAGGATCGGCGTCATTTCCGAGCCGGCATAGGTCGTGGGCATCACGATCTGCGGCAGGTCGGTGCGCAAGGCGATCGCCTTGGCGAGGCCCGTCGTGGAGCCGCCGCCCACCGCAACCAGGCCGTCGGCCTGCAGCTCCGCCACCATTCGCAGCGCGTCCTCGGTCACCGATACCGGCGTATGCATCGTCGCCTTGGCATAGACGCCGACAGCGGTGCCGCCCAGCGATCCGGCAAGACGCCGGACATCAGCCTCGCGCGGCGGCGTTGCCAGCACGAGCACGCGTTTCAGCCCGAGCCGGTCGATCTCTTCCGGCAATCTTGCGATGGTGCCAGATCCGAAAACGACGCGTGCCGGCTTGCCGTTATAGACGAAGCTTTTCATCGAGCCTCTCCTTCGTCAGCCGCGATTGTCGACACGCAGCAGGAAGGGATTGATGCCGACGCTTTGCCAGACATTGGCGGCATTGAACGGATCGGTCAATTAGTGTCCATATGGACAGATGCTAGTGTCCAATATGGACAGATGCTTGCCGGATGCCGTCGTGACGGCTCGCGACGAAGAGGCGTGCTGACCGACAGCGTGCGGTCCGGAATTGTCCGCGGCCGGAAGCGGATATTGACCGATCGCGTCGTGCGGTCGGGAACAAGCGCAGCCGCGAGATCGCCGTGACGTCAGGCGATCCGCTGCTCGAACTGCGCGATGTCCGCGCTCTTGCGCAGACCGGTCGCGACGACGGACACGCGGAACTTTCCGGCCAGTGCGTGGTCGAAGATAGCGCCAACGATGATGTCGGCATCGGCGTCGACTTCTTCCCTTATCCGCGTCGCGGCTTCGTCGACCTCGAACAGCGTCATGTCCATGCCGCCGCAGATTGATACCAGCAGCCCCCTAGCGCCGGACATGGAGGCTTCATCGAGCAGCGGATTGGCGATCGCCGCCTCGGCCGCGATCTTGGCGCGCCCCTCTCCGGAGGCCTCGCCGGTTCCCATCATCGCCCGGCCCATGTCGCGCATCACCGACTTCACGTCGGCGAAATCGAGATTGATCAGGCCTTCCTTGACGATCAGGTCCGTGATGCAGCCGACACCCGCGTAGAGAACGCGGTCCGCCATGGCGAAGGCGTCGGCGAATGTTGTCCTGGCGTCGGCGACCCTGAAGAGGTTCTGGTTTGGAATGACGATCACGGTGTCGGCGCTCTCGCGCAGCCGTTCTATGCCTTCCTCGGCCGCCTGGGTCCTGCGCTTGCCTTCGAACACGAAAGGCTTGGTGACCACGGCCACCGTCAAGATGCCGGCATCGCGCGCCGCACGCGCAATCACGGGCGCCGCACCTGTCCCGGTGCCGCCTCCCATCCCGGCGGTGATGAAGCACATATGCGTTCCCGCAAGGTGATCCATGATCTCGTCGATGGATTCCTCCGCGGCGGCACTGCCGACCTGGGGCAGCGATCCGGCGCCCAGGCCCTCGGTCACATGCGCGCCCAGCTGGATCAGCCGCGACGACTTCGACATGGTGAGCGCCTGCGCGTCGGTGTTGGCGACGACGAACTCGACGCCCTGCAGCCCTTCGGCGATCATGTTGTTGACGGCGTTGCCGCCGGCGCCGCCGACCCCGACAACGGTGATCTTGGGCCTCATCTCCAGGATTTCCGGCTTGGCGGTCATGTTCTCATCTTTCTACCGTAGGTACTGCTGCTCCGTCGCACGATCGTGCGGAACCGGAACAACAAGCACACGAATCAGGCGATCCCCACCAACCGCAGGGAATCAGAGCAGGCGCCTCCCTGCAAGGTCCGCTGACATTCTGCAAGCGCAAACGCTCCGGCCGGGAGCTGGAAAGCGTCTGGACGCCCGGATGATTCGAGCCGGCGTCGTTGCAGGAAATTCTATTGCGTCACCGAAGTCGAGGTGCCCCAGGTGTCCGACAGCACGTAGCCTTGCGGGTATGGATCCGTCGGATCGAGGTAATAATTGTGCTCTCCTGTGATCCAGGCTCTGCCCGTTATCTGCGGCACGATGGCCTTGCGCCCGGCGACTTCGGTGAGTTCGAGGATTTTGCCGGTGAAGCGCGAGCCGATGATCGATTCATGGATCAGCACCTCGCCTTCCTTCATCTGGCCCCGCGCCTGCAGCACAGCCATGCGGGCCGAGGTGCCGGTTCCCGTCGGGCTGCGGTCCGAGCGACCTGGCGAGACGATGCAGGTGTTGCGGGTGACGTTGCCCGGTCCCTGGAACGGCATGGCGAATTGCACGATGGACACACCGCGCACATTGTCGAACTGCGGATGCACGACATCGAGCTGCTCGCGCGCCGCGCGGCGGACTTTCTCGCCGACCACGGCCAAGTCGCGAGCCTCGTCGGGCGCGACCGAGAAGCCGAGCGCGGGCGCATCGACAATCGCGTAGAACATGCCGCCATAGGCGATATCGGCCTTGATCGTGCCGAGCCCTTCCACCTCGATATCGGCATCGAGGCGCTCGGCGAAGGCTGGCGCGTTGCGGAAGGTGATCGACACGCATTTGCCGTCGCTGCATTCGGCGCGCACCTCGATGACGCCGCCGGGCATATCGAGCTTGAACCGCGTCTCCGGCTCCTGCATCGGCACCATGCCGGTCTCGAGCAGCACGGTGGCCACGCAGATCGTGTTGGAGCCGGACATCGGCGGATATTCGGTTGGTTCCATGATGATGGCGCCTGCGGCGCAATCCTCGCGCGTCGAGGGCAAAAGCAGATTGACATGACGGGCAACGCTGCCGCGCGGCTCGCAGATCAGCATGCGCCTTACATGGTCGTGATCGCGTTCCATCGTGATCATCTTTTCCATCATCGTGCGGCCCGCGGGCGGCAGCACGCCGCCCACGATGACATCGCCGATCTCGCCCTCGGCGTGGCAGCCGACGACGCGGATGCTGGTTCTGGTGCGCATTGCTTTTCTCCCCGTCCGCCGTAACTATCGGCCTGTTTCATGTTCCGGCGGATCGGCGCCGCAACCCCGACCTGACACGCGCGCTTGAGCTGCCTGCCGATGGCGGCCCGAAGGATACCCATCCCGCCTTGGCGGCGCCATTATGTCCTTGCGGATTTCAAGAGCCGGGCGCGAGCCGAGCCCGTTTGGAAGTCAAGCCAGCCCGAACCGCTCGACGGCGCGCATGATGCCGCGCAGTTCGGCGAGGCCCTTGAGCCGGCCGATCAGCGAATAGCCCGGATTGATCCTTGTCTTGCCGATGTCGTCCGCGAGCAGATGCCCATGATCGGGCCGCATCGGAATACGCCAATCGGCGCGGCCTTCGTTGCAGCGGCGCGCCTCCTCCTGCATCAGCGCGAGGATGACATGCGCCATGTCGGTGCCGCCTTCGAGATGCTCGGCCTCATAAAAGGAGCCGTCATCCTCGATGGTGACGTTGCGCAAATGGACGAAATGGATGCGCTCGGCGAACTCCTTGACCATGGCGACAATGTCGTTGTCGGCGCGCGTGCCGTAGGAGCCGGTGCACAACGTCAACCCGTTGGCCGGGCTGTCGACGGTATCGAGGATGAAGCGCGCATCCTCGGCGGTCGAGACGATGCGCGGCAGGCCATAGAGCGAGAATGGCGGATCGTCGGGATGGATGCACATGCGCACCCCCTCCTCCTCGGCCACCGGAATGATCTCGCGCAGGAACCAGGCCAGGTTCTCGCGCAATTCCTTCGGTCCGATTGCATCATAGTCAGCCAGGGCCTCGCGAAAGCTGTCGCGGTTATAGGCGCGCTCGGTGGCGGGCAGGCCGGCGATGAGATTGCGCTCGATCCTGTCGATCTTCTCGTCGCCGAGCTCCTTCAGCCGCGCTTCCGCCTCGGCGATGCGGGCAGGCGTGTAGCCGGCCTCGGCATTCCGGCGCTTCAGCACGAACAGATCGTAGGCCGCGAAATCGATCGCATCGAAGCGCAGCGCATAACCCGTCGTCGGCAGGCGATAAGCGAGATCCGTCCGCGTCCAGTCGACCACCGGCATGAAATTGTAGCAGATCGTCGCGATACCGGCCTTCGCCAGGGCGCGGATCGTGTCCTTGTAGAAACCGACATAGCGGAGCCGCTCCGGCGAACCGATCTTGATCGAGTTGTGGACCGGAATGCTCTCGACCACCGACCAGGTCAGCCCCGCCGCCTCGATGATGCGCTTGCGCTCGAGGATGTTTTCCAGCGGCCAGACACGCCCGTCATAGATGTCGTGCAGGGCCGAGACCACGCCTGTCGCACCCGCCTGCTTGACATGATCGAGTGTTACCGGATCGTCCGGGCCATACCAGCGCCAGCACTGTTCCATTGCCGCTTTCCTCCGCGAGGTGGGCAACTTATTGTTGGACGACAACGAGAGTCAAATAGGCCCGCGACAGGCTGGCTTACGTCTATCTGATGAGCCGCCATCTCGATTTCGCCCTGCGTTTCCTGCCGAAAGAACCGGCTTCCGAGACGTGACCAAAGGAGTTCAGCAATGAAGGATTTTGACGGCAAGGTCGCGCTGGTGACCGGAACGACCGGGATCGGTCTCGCAACTGCCAGGCGCCTCGCCGCCGGGGGCGCTGCGATCGTCGCCTGCGGCATCGACCGTTCGGCCAATGCCGCGATGCGAGCGCAGTTGGAAAGCTCCGGGGCCGGCGCGCTGGTCGTGGACACCGACGTCTCCGTGCCGGACCAGGTCCGCGGGGCCATCGCGGCCGGCGTCGAGCGTTTCGGCGGCCTCGACGTGATCGTCAATTCGGCGGCGGTCCATCCCTATGGAACCGCGATGACGACCGACTGGGAAACCTGGAACAAGGCGATGACGGTCAATGTCGGCTCGATCTATCTGACCGCCCATTTCGGCATTCCGGAAATGATCAAGCGCGGCGGCGGCGCCATCGTCAATGTCGCCTCGGTGCAGGGTTTCGCCTGCCAGCAGAACGTCGCCGCCTATGCCACCACCAAGGGCGCCATCCACACGCTGACGCGTTCGCTGGCGCTCGACTATGCGGCAGCCGGCATCCGGGTCAATTCGGTCAGCCCCGGCTCGATCCGCACGCCGATTCTTGAGAAGGCCGCGCGCGGCGACAACGGCAGCGATGCCGACGTCGAGGAAGCCTACAGGCGCTTCGGCGCGGCCCATCCGCTCGGCCGCATCGGCGAGCCCGAGGAAGTGGCGGAGCTGATCGCCTTTTTGTGCTCTTCCAAGGCCGGCTTTTGCACCGGCGCGGACTACAAGATAGATGGCGGCCTGACCGCCGGCATCGGCGTGAAGTGACCATGAAGATCGATCTTGGCCTTTACCGGGAGTCGCGCCAAAGAGGAGCGTTCCCGGCTCTATGCGCACGTCGCCGATCTAGTCGACGACCTTGCCACGCCGTGGCGCGTCAGCGTTGCTGTTGCTGCACCCGACTGTCGGATCAGGCCACGAGTCGGCGCTGCCGACCGACGCCAACCGCCTTCACCCGCTGGCTCCGGCTGGCGGTGGTCCGTCTGTCAGATGCCTGTGGGTCTCGAAAATGCGTAACTTTTCAGGATATCCTAGCCGCAGCGTCGTGTTGCAGCGGGGGCATCTGAAAGTGGCAATGACCTTGAACCATGAGCCCTTGCGGATGATTGGATGCTCGCATCTTGGACAATCAAATCTGAGATATTCGTGATTTAAGCTCTCTGGGATCGGCAATCAAAACACCCCCGATTGATGCAGATCCCCCATCGCAGGTGATGGTGGGCATCCACGAACTGGCAATGAAGAGACTATGCTCGCCAGCACCCACCAATGGACTTCTCTGGAAGATGTTTCGTGGCCGGGACCTATGAGTTGCCGGGTAGGACGTTGGTCTCACGCAGGGTCCGACTGACGGACAAGCACAGCTGTTCGCGCAACAGCACAGGCTCTCCCTCGTTGCCAAATCGCTTGCCGCACACATTGCCAGTTTGCGCATTCCTGGGCACCCAGTAGCGGCCCGTCGGCTTCGGTCACGGGCTCTTTGTTACGCCGAATTTTAATCATGGGAAGCATTGCCTCTCCTGATGGTGCAGCACACCGAGCAGTAGAAGAGCTGCCCGACGTCCTTCGTTCAAAGGGCGTAACCATTAGCCAGAGTTGATATAGAGGCCGCCAGCCGACTTTTTTAAAGTCGGTTAGGCCCGGCGGTTCATCCCGATCCACCCCAAAACGGCGGACTGTCGGGCCGCTCTGGTCGGCAGCGTCTCAAGAGCGGATATGACGGGGAGTGTTGTCGAACAGCCCACCTTTTCGGCATCCAGTTTACCGGACCGCGGCCCGGCCTTTGACAGGAATAGAACCAAATGAATTTGACGGTATTTGGGATTGGCTATGTCGGTCTCGTGCAGGCCGCTGTGCTGGCCGAGGTCGGCCATGAGGTGGTGTGCGTCGATATCGACGAGAAGAAGGTGGAGCGGCTCAACCAGGGCTTGGTGCCGATTTTCGAACCGGGCCTCGAGGCTCTCGTCAGGGAAAACCACGCGGCCGGCCGCATCCGCTTCACCACCGACGCGGCAGCGGCGGTCAGGCATGGCCAGATCCAGATGATCGCGGTCGGCACGCCGCCCGGCGAGGATGGCTCGGCCGACCTGAAATATGTGCTGGCCGTCGCCGAGACCATCGGCCGTGAGATGGACAGCGCCAAGATCGTCGTCGGCAAGTCGACCGTGCCGGTCGGCACTTGCGAGAAGGTGAAGGCCAGGATTGCCGAAACGCTGAAGAGGCGCGGCCGCGAGGATCTCGCCTTCGACGTGGCCTCGAACCCCGAATTCCTCAAGGAAGGCTCGGCGGTCGCCGATTGCATGAAGCCGGACCGCATCATCGTCGGCACCTCCAGCGAGGACACCGAGATGGTGATGCGCGAGCTCTACGCGCCGTTCAACCGCAACCACGAGAAGATGATCGTGATGGACGTGCGCAGCGCCGAATTCACCAAATACGCCGCCAACTGCATGCTGGCGACCAAGATCAGCTTCATGAACGAGATGGCCAATCTCGCCGAGCAGCTGGGCGCCGACATCGAGGAGGTGCGCAAGGGCATCGGCTCGGATCCGCGCATCGGCTACCACTTCATCTATCCCGGCCTCGGCTATGGCGGCTCCTGCTTCCCGAAGGATGTGCGCGCGCTGATCAAGACCGCCGAGGGCGTCAAGTTCGACGCCAAGCTGCTGCGCGCCGTCGAGGAGCGCAACAATGCGCAGAAGTCGGTCCTGTTCGACAAGGTCAACCACTATTTCAAGGGCGCGCTCAGGGGCAAGACCTTTGCCGTCTGGGGGCTGGCCTTCAAGCCCAACACCGACGACATGCGCGAGGCGCCGGCGCGCACGCTGATGGAAGCGCTGTGGGCGGCCGGCGCCAAGGTGCAGGCCTACGATCCCGAGGCGATGCAGGAGTGCCAGGCGATCTACGGCCTGCGCGAGGATCTGCTTTTGTGCGGCACCAAGGAAGCGGCGCTGCGCGGCGCCGACGCGCTTTTGATCTGCACCGAATGGAAGAGCTTCCGCGCGCCGTCCTTCGATGCGCTCAAGGATGCGCTGACGACGCCGGTCATCTTCGACGGCCGCAATCTCTACGATCCCAAAGTGATCGCGCGCTACGGCATCGAATACTTCTCGATCGGCAGGATGGCGGCATGAGGGCGCCAACCAGGCATCTTACTTCAACATGTCCGACAGGGCAGCTGTAGTTCCTATCGTTGTGGGCCGGAGCGCTTCTTCGGTTGCGCAGCCCACGTTCTGCTCTCAATCCGGCACGGGATCCCTACTTCCAAGCGCCTCGAGCATCGTTGAGAAGATGCTGCCGACCTCCTCCGAGATCTCTTCTGATCGAATTCCAGCCTTTTTTGCGTCGCTGGTTAGTCGCCTTGCAAGCTCTTGCGCTAAGATCGTGTCAGATGATGAATGATGCGGCAGATTGCTATCCATCCACTCCTGAAGGAATTTCAGGCCTCGTTCACTCACTGTAAAACCATTCCAGGGTTGTATCCATGATTACGTACAATCAAGCTTGACCAGTTTTCCACGCTATAATTTGTCACCGCGGGGATCGTTCCCTATTCAAACTCGCATATGGCTCATATTGTTCGCGCATGGAACGACGGCATGCCATCCGGCGGGGAATGGACAGGCTTTGGGAAGTCTACGACGTAGGCGACCAAAGAGTTTTGCTCGTTGACGGAATTCCTTTGGCGCATTTGCGGGTCGAAGAAGCGCTGGACGCTCTGGACCTGCTAGAAGGCGGCTTCCTCGTTCCAAGTGACACTCCCCTGGTAGGGTGAAGTGATTGTCGACAGCCGTTCTTCGACGAATATCCCCAAACCGTTGCGACTCTCCTCCCGAACATAGTGCAACTAAATGCCTGGCTAGGTGAAGCTCTTCACATGGCGGGTCCGCTGCGACAACGCAGGCATGTCCCAGTATCATTAGACCGAATGAGCTTTCACCTCGGGGGCTCATTCATTTAGCCGATGCGCCGGCATGGCGGACGTTCTAAGCGGGAGAATTGACGAGGTTAATTGCCGCGGCTTGAGAAAGCTTCAGCAGGCTCGATTGAAGGACTGACGCGTTTGCCGGCAACGGACACCTGCTCGCTGGTGGCGAGAATGACCTTTCCATTCGCGTTGGTGGGAATTGTTTTATTAGCTCTGCTGCCCGGCGGTATCCTCGATATGCTGGGCATGGGTTTCACGTTCAGTCACGACAAGCTCAATCATGCGGTCGCCTTCACGACTTTAGGGGTCCTCGGCGGTCTCGGTTGGCCCAAGCAAAAATTGAGGCTGGTTGTATTCGTCCTTTTTGTAGGGGCGGCGATCGAGGTTCTTCAGGCCACCCCGCTGGTGGCGCGGGACATGGATATGTTCGACTGGATTGCTGATTTTGCAGGCGCGATCTGCGGACTGGCCACCGCCGCGTGGACAAATAGGATCGCCGGCGGAACTCGCTAAGTGCCGTCGATGCAAAACCGGTCGTATCGCCGGTCGTATAGATTGCGGTATTTCCAAAGGACCGTCCGAAGGACAGCAACCGAGTCGATCGCGCGCTGCGCGCTGTAACTATCGTCAAAATTTTCTCAGTGGATATCGTGTAGCGAGTGGCTGAGCGCGACATGCCTTTTGGCAACACATACCGTGCCGCTAGACGAGCCATTCAGAATGCAAATCTGCCCCGGCCCGCGCCGCGGCATCAGCTCTCCATGTCGCACGGCTGTTCTTTAGTCTGACGCCCCGCCGCCATGAGGCGGGCGCGAAATTTTTCGATGTACACCTCTAGCGTCGCCAGCATCATCAGAATGATCGATGAAATGGTTTGGGCGGGCGGCGATAACTGACGCTATCCATAGCGTGAGCCCGTCATGTCACCAGCCTACTCAGGATCGGAACTCGCGATTGAATATCCGCGGACGGATTCTCAATCGGCGGCAAATAACAAATGGACGAACGTCCCGGAATACGCTCTCGACCAAGGCGGCCCTGTCTTGCGCCCCTATCAGCGGATGGACGCTGATTATGCCGATGTCGCCATTGTCGATCATTTGAAAAATGTGGCCAGTCAGTATCCCGAAAAGCTGGCGATTACCGACGCAACCAACCGCTTCACTTATTCGGAACTCGTCTCGGCTGTCGAAGCACTGGCTAGCCGCATCCTCGCCATCACTCCCGCCGAAAACGCCGTCGGAATTCTCCTTGCGAATACGGCCTTCTTTCCTTTGGCGATGCTGGCGAGCATGGCCGCAGGGCGGCCTTTGGTACCCCTGAACACGAGGGATCCGGATACCAGGATCAATGCGATCGTGTCCGAGGCGCGGTTATCGACCATCATAGGGGATGGAGATGTCCGACCCACGGGCCTGCCGCGAACTGTCGGCTGGATAAATGTCTCGCCCCGCGGCGAACCGAAGAGCGATCGCGTTCCCCAGCTCCATCCGGTATCCGTGGATGCCCCCGCGATCGTCCTTTACACTTCGGGCAGTACAGGCCGGCCAAAAGGCATCGTTAACAGTCAACGCAGCCTGCTATGGCGTGTTCAGCAATATGTAAACGCCTGTCACATCAATGCGCAGGACGTATTTCTGCCTCTCACGGGACCGGCCACTATCGCTGGGTGTCGAGAGGTGCTCGCCGCCCTTCTTACCGGCGCCACATTGCATCTTCTTGAGGTCGAAGCCGTAGGCTTGCGCGCGGTTTTACACCGGATGCAAGCCGAGGGAGTGACTGTCACTTACCTGGTGCCGGCTCTCCTGCGGGCGCTTATGGCGAACAAATCAGAAGACGCATTCCGCAGTCTCAGGGTGGCTCGGATCGGCGGCGAAAAGGTTTCATGGTCTGACATCAAGCTGCTACGCGACGCCGTTTCAAGCAACTGCCTGGTGCAGATCGGCTACTCGTCAACCGAGACGACAGGATCACAATGGTTTGTACCGACCGATTGGCCGGAGCAGGCCGCCTCGGTTCCCGTTGGATGGCTCCTTCCGGGGATTAGTTTCGCGATCATCGACGAGCAAGGACGCCCGGTGCCGGCCGGCGGGACTGGAGAGCTTGTCATAAAAAGTCCGTATGTCTTGCTTGGCCATTGGGAGAACGGCGTCGTCGTGCCCGTGGCTGCAGACCCCGAAAACCCGTCCGTCCGCATCTTTGAAACGGGTGATCTCGTTCAACTGGACAACCATGGCCTGCTGCAGATCATGGGTCGCAAGGGGCGTCAGATAAAAATCAATGGCCGACGCGTTGAGCCCGCGGAGCTGGAGCGGGTTTTGCGTGGCGCGCCTTCCGTTGAGGACGCTGTAGCGATTGTGACGGCGTCAACGGAGCTCATCGCTTTCGCCGTACCTCGCGGGCCGGCCACTTCCAACTTCGCGGACGATCTCCGCCATCTTGCCCGAACGACACTGCCGCCGCCTCTGTGCCCGTTGAGACTGCACGCCATTGCCGAAATTCCACGCCTGCCGGGCGGGAAGGTCGACATGGCGAGGCTTGCCGAGTTGGACGGCGCAAGCGTGAGGCAGGACCGCATTGTCCAGGCTCCGAATACAGGACCCGAACGGACTATCCAGCAGATCGTGCAACGTGCCTGGACCAAGATTCTGAACACGCGCGTTGCCGCGGGACGTTGGGATGACGCCGGCGGCGATTCGCTGAAGCTGCTGCATTGTGTCATGGAGATCGAAAGCGTCCTCGGCCTGGAGATCGACCTTGAACCTTTCACCGTCGGAATGAATTTCGACGAAATGGTGAAGGCCGTCGCGGCCGCGAAAGCAGGTAACGAGCAGGCCAGCTCGCGCAAAGAGCATCCGCCAATTCTCTTCCTGCTCCCCGGGTCCGTCGGCTATGGTCCTAGCCTTGCCGCCTTCGCGGCCTCCATGGGTAGAACCGCCCGGGTTGTTCCGATCAGGTATCCCGCCCTGGCAATGATATTGCAGGGAAAAAACTCGGTCGCAGATATGGCCGAGGCCGCGCTCGACCAGATACGCCGCGCCCAGCCTGAAGGTAACGTACGACTTCTCGGCCATTCGCTTGGCGGCGTCGTTGCTTTTGAAGTTGCTTCAAGGCTGCTGGCTGCCGGGCGAAATGTGAAATTTCTCGGCATTCTCGACACCAGCCTGCTCGGTGAACGGAGCACTTACCGAGAGACGGTCGTCCGCACAATTCATCGAATCCGAACCAATCGTATTACCGCCTACAGAATGGCTTGCCGCGCCCTTGCAAAAGTCGTGGTCCGAATGGGCTACGAGATGCAACTGGCCCGCTTGCTTGATCGCTATGCCCAGGAGAAATTCAACGCGACCAGCTTTAGGGCCAAGCTGGAGCTTCAGGAAGTTTTGAGGGCAAAAGCGTTTTTTCAGTGGCTCCAGACGCCAAGACCCCGACTGCCGATCACCGGTACCCTATTTCGCTGCGCCCGTCCTGGAATGCCTCGCGCCATCGGGTGGGACAATGCTTTCGCAGACCTGGATGTGATCCCAATCATTGGCACCCACATCGACATGGTCTCGGAGCCTAACGTGGCCTTCAACCGACCGCTCATCGAGGCGGCCGTGGCCCGAACTTATCTGCCAGAAGAATCTCGCCAGGGGGAGGAACGGTCATCGACGTGATCTCCGGGTTTGGCAAGGATGCCCTGGTGCTCGACGCTCGTGCCGAGGTCGATCGCATCGTAGAAGCCTTGCGTCGACAGGTCTTTGGTACACTCCGGCGCCGAGGCGTCGTTGTCGGCCTCTCTGGGGGCATCGACAGCTCCGTTGTCGCAGCACTCTGCGTCGGCGCGTTCGGGAAAGATAAGGTCCTCGGCCTATTCATGCCGGAATCCCATTCTTCCGGCGACTCGCTGCGGCTTGGCCGAACGGTTGCAGCGCAACTTGGTATCGATTCGATCGTTGAAGACATCACGCCTGCCCTGGAGGGCATCGGTGCCTATTCACGTCAGATCGAGGCGATACGGACCGTCGTTCCCGCCTACGGTCAAGGCTGGAAGTGCAAGCTGGTGATGGCGTCGGTTCTGGAAAGCAACGGCATCAACATTACCAGACTGACGGTCGAGGATCCGGATGGCAAAGTCGACACGGTCAGACTGCCACCGGCAACCTATCTGCAGATCGTCGCCGCCACCAACTACAAGCAACGCGTGCGAAAGATGACGGAGTATTATCACGCGGACCGTCTCAACTACGCGGTGGCAGGCACGCCAAACCGGCTGGAACACGACCAAGGCTTTTTCGTCAAACAGGGCGATGGAATCGCCGACGTGCTGCCGATCGTCCACCTCTACAAGACGCAAGTCTATCAACTAGCGGAGTATCTCGGGATAGACCCCGAGGTGCGGCGCAGGCCACCAACCACGGATACGTTCTCCATGGCGCAAAGCCAGGAGGAGTTCTATTTCGCATTGCCATATCACCTGACGGATTTGTGTCTCTATGGCCTGAACCACGGCATTTCTGCCAACGAGATCGCAGCGGTCGCCGGCCTCACTCCCGACCAGGTTCAGAAAGTCTTCAAGGACATTGAAAGCAAGCGGCGCGCAGCGCGTTATCTTCACGCGAGACCCCTGCCCGCCGTCGAGATGGACGAGGGCTGAGCGTGTGCGGCATAGCCGGAATCGTGGCACTGGACGCTACCGCGGCGCGGCCTTCGCGCGATGCGCTTCTGCGCATGGCGGGGTCGCTCGTGCATCGCGGTCCGGACGAACACGGCCTCTACCGCGACAATCGCGCGGGGCTGGCCCACGCACGCCTTTCAATTGTCGACCTTTCGAGTGGGCAACAGCCGCTTGCCGACACGAGCGGCAAGACCTGGATTGTCTTCAACGGCGAGATTTTCAATTACGTTGAGCTTCGCGAAAAGCTGGTCGCGCTCGGTCATCGCTTCCGCACCCGCAGCGACACCGAGGTGGCGGTTCATGCATATCGCGAATGGGGTGACTCCGCTTTTGAGCGGATGAACGGGCAATGGGCAATCGCGATCTGGGATTCGCTGGCCGGCCGCCTCGTGCTATCGCGCGATCGGTTCGGCATATGCCCCCTGCATTTTTGCGAGCACGCTGGGCGCCTCTATTTTTCCAGCGAAGTGAAGGCCATTTTCGCGGCCGACGCGGCTTTGCCGCGAGCCTTCGATCCAGCCGGCATTGATCAGACGTTCACTCTCTGGACGGTGGTCCCGCCGCAAGGCGTATTCAAGGGGGTCCGGGAACTCAAGCCTGGCCACATTCGGGTCTATGAGAACGGAACCGTTCGTGAGCAGGCATTCTGGAAACCCAGCTATCCCGAGGCGTTCGACGAACGCCGAGAATTCCCAGGGTCGCTCGATGACGCCGTGGACGAAGTGCGCGAGGCTCTGCAGTCGGCGACGGCGCTGCGGATCGACCAGGCGGATGTGCCTGTCGGCTGCTACCTGTCTGGCGGACTCGACAGTTCGCTTGTCGCCATGATGGCAAGCCGCATCGCCGGTGACCGCTTCCAGACGTTTTCGCTGCGGTTTGCCGATGCTGAATATGACGAGACCAGCTACCAGCGATTGGTGGCAGGCGCGACCGGCAGCGAGCACCACGAGGTGACGGTTTCTCGCAGCGATATCGCCGATGTCTTTCCAGAGGTGATCTACCACACCGAACGTCCGATCCTGAGGACCGCGCCGGCGCCACTGCTTCTGCTTTCAAGATTGGTACGCGAGCACGGAATCAAGGTCGTGCTGACGGGCGAAGGCGCGGATGAAATGTTCGCTGGCTACGACCTGTTCCGGGAAGGGAAGGTGCGCCGCTTCTGGGGGCATCAACCGTCCTCGACGAGACGCGCGCGATTGCTGGAACGCCTGTACCCCTATCTCACTCGTTCTCCGGTGCATCAGCAAGCAATGGCGCGTCAGTTCTTCGGACATGATATCCACGCCCATGATGCGCCAGGCTTCGCACATGGTACCCGTTGGCGCACGACCAGCGCTCTCAAGCGGTTGTTTTCTGCCGACATGAAAGCCGAGACGGAACCGTACAACGCGGCCGCCGCGTTCCTTGCGCGCCTGCCCGACGAATTTTCGCGCTGGGACTCTCTGGCACAGGACCAGTATATCGAAATCCAGACTTTGATGTCCGGCTATCTGCTCTCCTCGCAGGGAGACCGAATGCTGATGGGCAACTCTGTCGAAGGGCGCTTCCCGTTCCTCGACGATGACGTTGTAAAACTCGCGAACTCGCTTCCAGCCAAATACAAGCTGCGCATTCTGGACGAGAAGCATGTGCTGAAGCGGGTGGCCGAGCCGATCCTGCCGCCGGAAATCATCGCCCGCAAGAAACAGCCCTACAGGGCGCCGAACGCTCAATGCTTCGTTGCCGACAATGCACCAGCCTATGTGCGCGAGGCACTTTCGGAAAGAGCGTTGCGCGACGCAAATGTCTTCGATGCGGAGTCGGTCGCGCGCCTGCTGGGCAAGTGTCGAGCCCGGACCGTGGACCAAGATCTTTCCAATTCCGACAACATGGCGCTGGTGGGCGTGCTCTCCACGCAGCTTCTTCACCAGCAGTTTATCGCAAGCCGCCCCATCGGCAGGCAGAAGATCGAGCTCAGCGTCGACGTTGACCATGAGATCAAGGAAGAGGTGTTGGCATGATGCATGGAGCCATACCGCTGTTGCACGACTATCTCAGGCACTCGGCCGACCGGCTGGGTGACAAGGTGGCGCTGGTCTGCGGCGGGCAACGCGTGACCTATGCCGAGATCGAGACTCGTGCCAACAACGTTGCGCAACACCTGGCTGACGCCGGAGTGACGCGCGGCGATCGCGTGATGATCTTCGCCGACAACACCGTCGAGACGGTCGTCAGCTTCTGGGCCGTGCTCAAGGCGAATTCCGTGGTGTGCATCGTCAATCCGCTGACCAAGAGCGACAAGCTTCATTACCTGCTCAACGATTGCCTGCCAGCCGCGCTGATAACGGACAACCATCTGACCTCGGTCTTCAGTGAGCCGGCCCGCAACTGCCCGTCACTGCGCCGGATGATTGTCTCCGGGCCTATAGATGACGCCGAGTTGATGCAACTGCCTCATGCGGTTCGCTGGGATGTTGCGATTGCCGGCAACGGGGAGGCACCGGCGCGCCGATGCATCGACATTGATCTCGCCGCCATAATCTACACGTCAGGTTCTACCGGCGAGCCCAAGGGCGTGATGCTGACGCACACAAACATGATGGCGGCTTGCACCTCGATCGCATCGTATCTTGAGCTCGGCGAAGACGAAGTGATCCTCAATGTCCTGCCCTTGGCATTCGATTACGGCCTGTACCAGATGATCATGGCGTTCCGCACTGGCGCCCGTCTGGTGCTTGAACGCTCGTTTGCTTTTGCAGCGCAGATCCTTGGACTGATCAAGCAAGAACGGGTCACAGGTTTCCCCGGCGTGCCTACTATTTTTGCGGCGCTCTCGGAGCTCAAATCGCTGAAGGATCAGGATTTTTCGAGCATTCGCTATGTTACGAATACCGCGGCCGCCCTGCCGTTGAAGCATATTCTCATGCTCCAGGACCTTTTTCCGAGCGCGCGCATCTATTCAATGTACGGGCTCACCGAGTGCAAGCGTTGCACCTACCTGCCGCCAGAGGACCTTGAACGAAAGCCGTCGAGCGTCGGGATAGCCATCCCGAACACGGAAATGTGGATCGTCGACGACGACGACAAGCGGGTCGGCCCCGACGTCGTCGGCCAGCTCGTCATCCGCGGCGCGACCGTGATGAAGGGCTACTGGGGCAAGCCAGAGGCGACCGCAAGGAAGCTTAAACCTGGTCCTCTGCCCGGTGAACAGGTCCTCTACACCGGCGACTACTGTCGGATCGACGCGGAAGGGTACCTTTATTTCGTAGGTCGTGGCGATGAGATCATCAAATCCCGTGGCGAGAAGGTCGCGCCCAAAGAGGTTGAGAACGCGCTTGTTGGCATTCCAGGGGTGCGGGAGGCCGCCGTGATAGGCGTTCCGGACGAACTTCTTGGGCAGGCGGTGAAGGCGTTCGTCGTGATGGAGCAAGGGAAATCCATCGACGAGAAACAACTGCAGAAGGAATGTCAGAGGCGGCTGGAAAATTTCATGGTCCCAAAATCAATTGTCATTGTATCCAGCCTGCCAATGACAGATACGGGAAAACTTAAGAAGACGGCTTTGTCATGAGCCGTTTTCCACGAGACCTGACGTCAATTTTCTTGTTTTAATCGGGGAAGCAAAATGTTGTCCAGCGAAGACAGGATAGAGGCTTACAGCGAGAAAATTCGGGGGTTTCTGGCGTCCAACTTCTATGTTGCTGACGCTGAGGCTCTGGAAAACAATACGTCCCTGCTCGACCAAGGTATCGTCGACTCGACGGGAGTCCTGGAGGTAATCGGATTCATTGAGGAAACCTTTGGCATTGTCGTCGAAGACAGCGAGCTTCTGCCTGAGAACCTCGATTCCATCCAAGGGATTGCACAATACGTCATCCGAAAAAAGAACTGATCATAGCTGTCTCCCGAACGACAGCATTGGGAAAAGCGGGTTGTCGTGAGCCAAGAAATCAGCGTCGAGGATGCCTACAGCAAAGGGCGCACCATCTTCATGGGGCTAGAGTTGCTCGTGGCACCTGGCGCGCTTGTGCCACGCCCGGAGACGGAACTGCTGGGCACAGCCGCCCTCGGCGCCTTGGATCAGTTGAGGACTGCGGAACCCCGCGTTATCGATATGTGCTGCGGCGCCGGCAATCTGGCATGCGCCATAGCGCACTATGCCCCCACCGCGCGGATCTGGGCGAGCGACCTAACGGATGGGTGCGTCAAAGCCGCGCGCCGCAATGTCGACCATCATGGATTGGCAGGGCGCGTTTCGGTGCTGCAGGGCGACCTGTTTGAGCCTCTCTCCGGCCCGGAACTTGTCGGCAGGATCGACATGATCGTCTGCAACCCGCCATACATCTCGGAAAAGCGGCTCGAGGGCGACCGCTCTCACTTGACCGAGCTCGAGCCGCGCGAGGCGTTTGCGGCTGGCCCTTACGGCCTGAGCATCCACATGCGGGTGATAAGAGACGCGCCGCAATACCTGCGGCCAGGTGGCATGCTGCTCTTCGAGGTTGGCCTTGGCCAGGACCGGCAAGTCGTGAGTCTGCTCAACCGCGCAAAGGCCTACGAGAATATTGGCACGATTTCGAACGAAGCTGGCGAGGGCCGTGTCGTCGTCGCCCATATGAAGAACCCCGATGAACCACGCGCGTCGAATGTCTGATCAGGTCACTTTCTTCATCCAACAGACATCAAAACGTGATCCGACAAAGGGCAAACCCCGTCGACCTCCAAATGGTCAATAAATACTCGCTTTCCAGGGTCGGTTATCCCCAGCTTGTGCGTGGCGATTCACGATTTAGCGTCTGAGCGTCACGATTTTGCTGCATTTTGATAAAATTTGACGAATGTTAGCTTGATGTAATGTTCGGGGTGGGCGGGTCACAACGAAAGGTAAGATCTTGTCCTACGCTGACAGCGTCCACGAGGCCGTGCGACAATCTCGAGTGAGAGATCGCGCGTCGTGAGGGAACATCGTACGCAACATTTGCTCTCAGCCATGTCGGGTTGTTGGTCCGGGCTGGTTGGCATTGGTCTCTTTTCGGCGGTGATAAATATTCTAGCCCTGACCGGCTCCGTCTACATGCTGCAGGTGTATGACCGTGTGCTTCCCTCGCAGAGCGTTCCGACGCTCGTAGGATTTACGGTCGGCATGCTGGGCCTCTACGCCATATACGGGCTGCTCGATTTCGTGCGGCTTCGCTTGCTGGTTCGAATCGGCAATCGCCTTTACAGAAATCTGCAGCACAAGGCCTTCACCATATCGCTGTCGGTACCCCTGGTCGCCGGGCAGGAGGCGAACCGGGTGCAGCCGCTTCGCGACTTGGACCAGCTGCGCGGCTTTCTCTCCGGCCTCGGGCCGACCGTTTTTTTCGACGCCCCGTGGATGCCGTTTTACATGGTGGTCATCTACCTGTTGCACCCTTCCCTTGGGCTACTGGCAACCGTCGGCGCCGTTGTCGTCGTGCTTTTGACCGTGGTCGCAGAAATTGCCGGCCGCGGCCCCGCAGCCCGAACTTCCGAGACACTGGTCGCGCAACGCATCCTTGCCGATGCAGGCCGCCGCAATGCGGAAGTCGTTCAGGCGATGGGTCTCTCCGCCAGGCTTGGCCGACGCTGGGGAGAAGTCAGCCATGCCTATCTCAAGAACCAGGAACGGCTCTCCGACATCGTGGGCGGAACCGGATCATTGTCGAAGACACTCAGGATGGCCCTGCAATCGAGTGTACTCGGGCTGGGCGCTTATCTGGTGATCGGGGGGGACGCTTCCCCGGGTGTGATCATCGCATCTTCGATATTGCTTGGCCGCTCTTTGGCGCCGGTCGACGCCGCGATCGCAAACTGGAGAGGATTTCTGGCCGCACGCCGAAGCTACTCCGACTTGACTGCAGCGCTGGATGCTTTCGGTAGCCAAAGCGCTCCCATGGAGCTTCCCAGCCCGCGGGGGCAACTCTCCGTCGAGGAATTGACGATAGCCCCTCCAGGCGCACAACGGCCGACGGTTCTCAATGTAAGCTTTCGCCTGGCGAGCGGCGCTGGGATGGCAGTCGTCGGCCCTAGCGGTTCCGGGAAGACAACGCTGGTGCGTGCCCTGGTCGGAGTATGGAAGCCAATTCGGGGAACGGTTCGATTGGACGACGCTGCTCTCGATCAGTGGAGTTCGGAACTGCTCGGTGCTCATATCGGCTATTTGCCGCAGGATGTCGAACTGTTCGACGGAACGGTTGCCGACAACATTTCGAGATTTGGTGGCCAGAGCGACCCAAAAGGCGTCATGGCAGCCGCTCGAGCGGCTGGTGTCGACAAGATGATCATGCGATTGCCTCAAGGATTCCAAACACGAATCGGCGAAGGCGGGACGGCCCTGTCGGCCGGGCAGAGGCAACTGGTCGGATTGGCCAGGGCACTTTACGGCGATCCGTTTCTCGTCGTGCTCGACGAACCGAATTCCAACTTGGATTCAGACGGCGATGTTGCGTTGGCGGGGGCGATCCTGGCGGTGCGCCAGCGTGGCGGTATCGTGATCGTCGTGGCGCATCGCCCTTCTGCGCTCGTCAATATTGATCAGGTATTGGTCATGTCGAACGGGATGGTCCACGCATTTGGCCCGCGAGAAGATGTTCTCTCAAATGTCGTCCGCCCCTTCCCCCAGCCGGCAGTCGTTCCGCTGCAAAAAAATGCCGGCAACGCTTGAGGTCCTATTCCGTGTCTGACGCGACGATTTCTTATGCTCGTGTCAACGACGCAAGTCGTTGGCTCGGAACCAGGCTGATCAATGATCCGGATGGCATCCGCGCCAACCTGGTTCTGGGCTTGGCAACAACCGCCTTTCTGCTCGTTGGCGGAGGGACGTGGTTGGGACTAACCAAGATCGCCGGCGCTGTGATCGCGCCAGCGACTGTTGTGGTCGAAAGCAGTGTAAAGAAGGTCCAGCATCGGACCGGCGGCACCATCGGTGGAATCTTCGCCCAGGATGGTGATCATGTGCGTGCCGGCGCCGTGTTGGTCAGGCTTGACGACACGCTCACACGCTCAAACCTGCAGATCGTCAGTGAAGATCTCGACCGGGTCACCATCCGCCTGGCCAGGCTCGAGGCAGAGCGGCAAGGGCTGCCGGAAATGCAGGTTCCTCCCAGTCTGCGCGTGAGGATGAGCGACCCGCGGGTGGCTGCTCTTGTCAATGGAGAACGTGCCTTGTTTGAAAGCCGGGCTACGGCATTGGCTGGCCAAAAGGCGCAGTTGCAGAGCCGCTCGATGCAACTTCGACATCAGATTGACGGTCTCAAGGCTCAGCTTGCGGCGACGAACGACTCCTTGGATCTCCTTACCCGCAGCCTTGCCGACGTCCAAGCTCTTTACTCCAAGAAATTGGTGTCCAAAGAGCGACTGAGCAATGTCAGCCTGGAAGAAGCTCGTGCTCGCGGTGAGTCGGGGCGACTTGTTGCAGCAATCGCGGAGGTGCAAGCCCACATCAGTGAAACGGACTTGCAGGTGCTTCAGCTCGACGAGCAGATGCGCAGCGACGTGACAAGCGAGCTCCGCGAAAACGAAGCAAAGCGCACAGAGCTCGAAGAGCGCAAGATAGTGGCGGACGACGAGCTGGCAAGGACGGATATCCGATCTCCCCAGACCGGGACGGTACAAGAATCCTCTATCCACACCGTCGGAGGCGTAGTTGGACCGGGAGAGGTGCTCATGGTGGTTGTACCCGACACCGACAACCTTGTCGTGGATGCGCTCATTCCGCCGACCCGGATGGATGATGTCCAGCCCGGGCAGCGGGTATCAATCCGCTTTCCCTCTTTCGACGTCGGAACCACACCTGTCTGCGAGGGTTCGGTGAAGCGTATCTCTGCAGATTTGATCAAGGATCAGGAACGCCAGCTTTCCTATTTTTCGGCTCGCATCCACGTCGACAACCAGGCCACCTGCCTGAAGGGTGAGAAAATCCTAAAGCCAGGCATGCCTGCCGAAGTTCACATAAGCACCGAGGAGCGCAGCGTCTGGTCGTATTTGCTTAAGCCATTGACCGATCAGATTTCCCGGGCCTTCAAGCAATAGCGGGACCGCAAACGCGGCCCCCTACTGGCTTGCTGCACGTCCCAGATCGCTGCTGAACCTCACCTCGATCGTATCTCCCGGAAGCACTTCTGAATCTTCTTCGACGAGTTGTTTGCGCCATTCTTCACCAATCTTGCGCACGATGGTGATCTGGGTCTGAATGGCTTCTCCGCTTACCGGCAACGGCAGAGCGGACGCGCCAGCGGGCTGTAATTTCTGGCTGGTGGCGTGGAGCCTTGCGGTGGTGTCGGCAAGACGGACATCGGTATCTTTCAACTCGGTCAGCAAGCCGATCCTTCGCAGGTTTTCATTGCGCTCGCGTTGCCTGAGATAATCTTCCTGCTGGCGTCGCGCCCGCATGAGCTCGACCGATGTCTGAAGCTGCCCATTGGAAGAGAGAAGCGCGGAGCGCCTAACGTCAGACAGCCTGGCGTTGGTCAGATTGCCTGCTTGAAACAATTTCGTCACCCGAGCCAGGTCATCCTCATCCGCCTTGACTCCGTCGCTCTCGACCTGCTGGCGCTTGGTCAGAACGTCGATCTGCGCCGCGGCATCCTTTGCGCCCTGATCAACGTAGCTTTGTTCCTGCTGGAAGTTATCGAGAGAGATCTTCAGCGCCTCTCTTTCGGCGTCGGCAATGGCCGAGCTGAAGGCGGCAGACAATGGCGACCCTTGGGGGGGCTTGGTATCGAAACTTGGCTGGTCCTGCAGTTCGGCGCGAATGCGAGCACTGTGGTAATAGTCGCGGGTGTATTCCCCCCAAAGCGATTCATAGTCGCGCTGCAGATCAACCGGGTCAGGACCGGTCTGATTCACACGTGAGCGCAGAAGACTGAGACCGCCAGACACCGCAATCGCCTGTCTCACCGTCATGAGAGGCCGATATGCCTGCTGGCCGGGAGTGAGCACCTCGCCAGTCACGTAGATCGGACGATATTCCGCGACGATCGCGGTCACATCGCCAGGTTGGACAACGATCATCTGCTCTCGCCCATCGGGCAAACGCTGCTGAAATATCTTGGTAGGCAAGATCGTTTCCATGCGGGCCTGCAACTCGGCCGGCGTCAGACCGCCGATGGATATCTTCCCGACTTGGGGAAGCGCGATCGTACCGTCCATCTGGATTACCGCACGTTGAGTTCGTTCCGGTATTGAAGAGATACCTATTTCGACGATGTCGCCGGGGGAGAGATGGTAGGCTGGCCGGTCGTCCGCCGCGGAGGCAGCATCAACCGCAGCCAGCACACCTATCGCTGCAAGAAGATTTCGGTTCATGAATGCCATCGGTGACATCTCCATTCAGTTCGACTTCGCCTCTTCCGACCAGTCGACGCGGGTGACGAAGTCATAAACAGGTCCGCCGGGCACACCCCAGTTGCTGGACCAGATTACCTGCGAGCCATCGGGCGACGGTGAGGCATGGGTCTCGCTGCGGTAGTCGAAATCAACGCTGCGCGTTTGCGCTATGCGCCGAACCTCTCCGCTGCCATCGAGGCGCAGCGCGATAACCTCTCGTGCATAGGGTGCCATTTCCGGACGGGCCGAAACCACATTCGGGTCGCCGCCGTAGCTCAGGAACACCCAGCCAGGTTTGTTCAAAGCACGCAGAGAAGCATGCGAGGCCTCGCCATATTTCATAAGCGAAGTTACTTTCCCGTCAGACAGCCTGCGTTTGATCACCTGATAGCTGTCCGGATAGGATTTGCTGATGCCGACGTAGATCTCGCTCCCATCGGCGTCGACCGTCATGTCGCCATGCCCCGGCCGATGATGCTCTGTCCACTGCTGGCCTGGAGCGCCGTCGATCGAAAAAATAAACGACTGTTCGGTGCCGTCCGCCAGTGCCTGGATGCAAAGAATATTTTCGCCCAGAGGAGAGATCGAACAGTTCTCATTGACCCCAGCAAGCCGCCCAAGTGCGATATCGGCAAACTTGCTATGCTGCTTGAGATCGTACGCGAAGACGACCTCGGCACCGTCCGATCGAATTGCACGCACTGCCAGGCGATTACCGTCTCGGCTCGGGTTACCTTTGCCTGGTCCGAAGTGCAGATCCCGATAGTCCTTTGAATCGAACAGCACATCCTCGTGATTGGTCCGCGGCGCCCAGGTCGATATTCGCCGGCCTCGAACGCAGATCATCAGATCCGCATTTTGGGGATGCCATTCACATTCGCCCGATCGATCGCGCATCAGCAGCGGTAGGAATGTGTGTCCGTCGAAAAAGCACATCCCGTTGCAGCCGTTGGTTATAACGAGAAGGCTCTGGTCCGCATTCCAGGCTTGGGCGCTGGAATAACGGTGGCTGCAATAATCTTTTATACACGCGACCCCATTTCCAAGCGGCCCGGATTTTGTGATCCGGGTGAATGTTTCCCCAAACGCGGGATCGACCGTAGGACGCAGATAGTCGGGCAACTGCATCGCCGGCGTCGCAACAAAGTGCGTTGACGTATTGCCCGCCTGGCTTGCGGCAGCATGCGGACCAAGGCACGCGACAGCGAAGATCATAGACAACACATGCCGGCGACGACAAGTCATGTCATGTAGCCCATTTCCCGGCGCACCCGCCCCTCGCTAAGACGCCCTCTCCACCACGATATGGTGCGCTCCAACCCATCTCGCAGATTGGTACGGGCTCGCCATCCGGTCTGCATTTCGAATTGCGTCGAGTCTGCAAGCAGCGCGCGAACCTCGGAGTTCTGTGGGCGCAAGCGGCTTTCATCTCGATAGACAGGCTTCTTCGATCCGCTCAACTCGACCACCAGGTCCAGGACTTCCGCGATCGTCGCGGCACGCTGGCTTCCGGCATTGTAGGCCTGGCCGAATTTGAGTTCCGCCACGCCTGCGGTGAGGAATGCCGCGGCCGTGTCTTCAACAAAGGTTAGATCGCGGATAGGGCTCGTATCCCCGACCATGATAGCCGAACAGTTCTTGTCGAGGGCCTGCCTGATTATGGTCGGCACTATCGCCCTCTCGCTCTGGCGTGGGCCGTAGGTATTGAATGGGCGCAGAGTTACGACGGGAACGTCAAATGACCTGGCGTAGGCTTCGGCCATCATGTCGGCACCGATCTTGGATGCCGAATATGGAGACTGGCCCTGCAGCGGATGAGATTCCTTGATAGGCATGGTCAGCGCCGTGCCGTAAACCTCGCTGGTCGAGGTATGCACGACGCGTTCCGTGTCCCACTGACGCGCTGCCTCGAGAACATTCATCGTGCCCATGACATTGGTTTCTACGTATGACTGGGCAGCCGCATACGAATATGGAATCGCGATGAGAGCAGCCAGATGGAAAACCACAGCTTGGCCGCGCATGATCCTGTTCAGGAACGCGCTGTCGCGCACGTCGCCACGCACGGATTTCAGGTGGCCTCGGATGTTGTCCGGCAAATCGTCAAGCCAGCCGTGACTGTCGAACGAATTGTAGAGCGCCAATGCTGTGACGTCCGCTCCGTTGCGGACCAGCGCCTCGGTGAGATGCGATCCGATAAATCCATCGGCGCCCGTGACCAGTACCTTTTTGCCTTTGTAGTCCATGACCAATCGTCCCTCTTGCCATGTCCACTCTGACGGTGACACTCACCGGAGTGTCAGCCCGAACGCGCTTTAGTCGCGATCGGCGACGGCGGTACCCGGCCGACAACGGCTAGAAAACCGCGAGCCATCCAGACGGCGTCAGCCACCAGAGTTCGCTGCGGATAATAGGAAAGGTCGATCCTGGCCTTGGCGGGAAACAGGGTCTCGCGATAGTACTGCACCGGATCCGTGAACTTCGGATAGAAATTCGCTTCGTTGCGGAAGAGAACCTGGCTCGGACCGAGCAAGCCAGGCTTGTACTGCAAAACAGCCTCGGCGCCGCCGTGGAAACAGTCGGCGAACGCCAGACTCTCCGGCCGCGGTCCAATGATTGCCATGTCGCCTATGATCACATTCCACAGTTGCGGCAATTCATCGAACTTTGTCGCGGCGAGCACACGCCCTATCGTTGTCATGCGCTTGTCGTCGGCGACCGTCAGCGCGAGGCCGTGGGGATCGCATCGCACATCGAACTTGCGGAACTTGTACATGCGAAAAGGCTGAGCCCCGGCGCCCAGGCGGGTTTGTGCAAACAAAACCGGCCTACCGCCCTCGGCCAGAAGGGCGATGGCGATCAGCAGCATCAGTGGCGCAAACAAGACCGCAGCAACGCTCGCAATGGCAATGTCGATCAAACGCCGCACAGACCCATGGGCCGAGACTGCAACGTAGTGTCGGTGGAGGGATTGATCTGTCGCATTCATGCGGCCGTTCCTGCTTTGGTACAGCCGTTCACCGCAGTTGCCAGAGCCTCCACAACCGCTTCGACCACCGCTGAGGTCATCTGCGGGTGAAGTGGAATCGTCAGCTCCCGCTGAGCAAAGTCTTCTGTTCGCGGCAATTGGGTCCCGGGAAAAAGCTCGCGGTACAACGTCATCCGGTGCACGGGCGGATAGTGGATCGTTGTTTGAATTCCCTGGTTGCGCAGTTCGTCGATAACGGCTTGCCTGTCGGCGTATCGCGGTAAAAGTATCGGCATGATGTGGTGCGCCGATCGCCGCGATTCACTGAATGGAACGATTATTGCCGGGCAGTGCATTGCAATGAGTCGCCGATAAAGGACGACGAGGATACGCCTTACTTCGTTCCATTCTTGCAGGTTTCCTAACTGGACAAGTCCGATTGCGGCCCGCATCTCGTCCATACGGTAATTGAACCCAAGCATGGTGACGTCATACTGCGGCGTGCGGCTGTTCAGCCGCTGGTGTGTGCCGGTGGTCATCCCGTGCCCGCGCGCTTGGCGAATCCTTTCGAGCAGTTCATGGTCTTGGGCGATTACGGCGCCGCCCTCGGCGGTTGTCATGTTCTTGTTGCCGTAGAAGCTGAAGGCCGCGGCAACGCCGAAGGTCCCTACTTCTCTCAAGCCAGGAGCATGCGCCGCGTCTTCAATGATGTGCAGTCCCCGAACACGAGCGAACCTTTGCCATTGTTCTCGATTGGCCAGATACCCGGCGAAATGAACGAGAATAATGGCCTTCGTTCGCGGCGTGCATCGAGCCTCGGCTTCCGCAAGCGACATCAACGGCAAGTCGGCTGACTCAATATCGACAAAGACGGGAGTTGCACCGACATAGAGCACTGAGTTCGCGGTCGCCACGAAGGTTAGCGACGGAACCAGCACCTCATCGCCCGGACCAATGCCAAGTCCGTGCAAAATGAGATGAAGCGCCGCGGTACAGGAACTCACCGCAACGCAATCGTCCGCGCCATGCATGCGGGCAAACGACTCTTCGAACAATCGAACCTGCTCGCCCATGGTCAACCAGCTGCTATCAATGACCTTTGATAGAGCCGCCTTCTCCGGAACACCCAAAATCGGGGCACTGACCAAGAGCATGGTGACCTCACTCCCAAATCATCATTCGTGTTTGAGTTTCTCGCCGTTTGTCAGGCAGCCGCTGCCGCGACTTCGATCGAAGCCGACTGCTCTTCCCAGGAAATGGCTTGAGCATTCTGGAAATCGTCGACGCGGCCGATATCGAGCCAGAGTCCCTCATGCTTGTAGACATGGACGACCGTGCCTTGCTGCATCATCTGCAGCATCAGGTCGTCGAATCCGAATGGAATGCCGGAGGGAATAAAACTCAGAACATCCGGATTCATGCAGTAGATGCCCATGCTAACGAGATGAGAAAGCGTCGGCTTCTCGCGGAACATCTGCACTGCATTGTCGACTTCGTCGATGACACCGAAATCCATCTTGATAAGACGGTTGGCGGTAGCGATGGTCACCGGATCCTTGTGCTTGCGGTGGGCAGCTGTGAATCGGCTGAGGCTAAGATCGGTGAGAACGTCGCCGTTCAGCACGATAAAGGGTTCGGTTAGTTCATCTCGGATAAGCGACAGTGGCCCGATGGTGCCCAGCGGCTCCATCTCCTGAGTGTACCGTATTTTCAGGTTCCATTGCGAACCATCACCGCACACGCTGCGGATGAGATGGCCGAGATACCCGGTCGTGATGTAGACCTCTTCAATGCCATTGCGTCGCAGCCACTTGAGAAGCAGCTCGAGCACCGGCCGGGCACCAATTGGCATCAGCGGCTTCGGCAACACCGACGTAAAGGGACGAAGTCGTGTTCCCATCCCACCGCATTGAATAACCGCTTTCATCCGATCCTCCATAGTTCAAGGCCGCTTCAATGGTTGGTGCCTGGGCAGACGTGTTCAGACCTCTTCCGACCATGATGGGTCGGATAGAAAAGTCGCCACGTGTCCGTCCCGAGCATCTTATGAAGAACGGTATGTGAGCGTTCGAAGGATGTCGTCGTGCAATCGAATGGCACCAATCCATTGCCTCCGCAGGTTCAGCGACTAGGCCGGTCCGACCTGTCCGCCGCGAGGCACGATGGCGCCGAATATGCCGACCTGCAGCTGCAGAATTGCTTGGTCACGAGACTTTCAAATGCCCGAGTGCGGACCTCAGCATCCACCTGCTGGAATTTACGTCTCGCTGCCGCTCAAACAGCTGATATCACATGGAATTTGGTAGTTGGCCATAGACGCGCCTGATCGCGATATTGGCTTTCTGGCAAAGGCAGAGACGGTGCGATTCAAGCCGGTTGAACGGTCCTCGGAAAAAAAAAGAGATTTTTCCACCATAGAGGAATATATTAGCAATACGGCGCGCAAGTGATGCGGATATCTGGGCGTTCGACGAGTGGTTGGCCACCGCCAAGGCCGTTCCCCGATTGATCGTTTAGCCGCATTAGGCGTTTCAGGGCCCCTTTGTAGGGCCTGCGTTGGGGTGGAATGCAAATGTATCGAGTCGTCATTGCGGACGATCACGGTCTGTATCGTCGTGGGCTAAGTTTGGCGCTCAAGGCCGAGCTCCCGGAACTGGAAATATTCGAAGCTGGATGTTTTGATGCCGCTGCCAGTGTCCTGGCTGAGCGGGACATCCATCTTGCCATTCTGGATTTGAACATGCCGGGGCTGTTCAACCAGCAAGTGCTCGGCGACGTTTTGTCAGCGTATCCGGACACCCGTTTTGCAATCGTTTCCGGCAATGATTCACGGGCGGAAATATTGAAAGCCCTATCGATCGGGCTGCACGGCTATATCGTGAAATCTCAGACGGACCAAGAAGTGGTGTCGGCAGTGCGCGAGATTCTGGCAGGCCGCATCTATGTGCCGGCGCTATTGTCTCGACCTTCCGGGGGTCCCGGGTCACACGCACCCCAATCGGCAAGGGCATGGACCCACCGGCGGATGGGAGCGGCCAGCCTTAGCAAGCTGACTTCAAGGCAACGTGACGTGCTCAAGCTGATGGCGGAAGGCTTCTCAAACAAGGAGATAGCTCGCGATTTGGACATTTCCGAAGCAACGACAAAAATCCACGCCGCTGCGGTAATGCGTGAGCTGGGAGTACGCAACCGCACCGAGGCAGCCGTCGCGCTACAAAACTGGCGTTCGAAATATATCGACTAGGGCGCGATTTCACGTCGAGACAGCCGCAGCGAATATCGTAGACCGCCTTCAAATATTTCCAGCTTCGAGGCATGGCCGATAAGCGGCGCGGTGTTGACGCCCAATATCATCGAACCAATGCCATGGCCGATGTTCTTGGCCTTCCTGCGCCTTCCCGATTCTATCCAATCGAAGACGACGTCATCGCTTTCTCCACTATCGGCCCATCTAACCTCAAGGCGCCCTCGGGAACCGCCAAGCGCGCCGTGTTTGACAGAGTTCGTCGTAAGCTCGTGAACAACCATTGCGAAGGTTTCGGCAGCGCCGCTTGACATCATGACGTCAGGGCCATGGGTCTTTATCTTTCGCGTTTCCATGTAGGGCAACAGTTCCTGGACCACGAGATCCCGGAGCAATACCGAACTGTCGGTGCGACCGGAGATCATCATATGCGTGACTTCAAGCGCTCGTATCCGATCGATTAGGTCCTCCTTGAACTTCATGACATTGTTCGCCGGAGCACCAACCATTTTGACCAGCGCTATCACGACCGCGAAAAGATTGCTGAATCGATGGCGCTGTTCGATCAAAATACGGTCCCGTCTCCTGACCGTGGCGCGCAAAAGCGTGGTCTGCCGACGTTCAGTCAGGTCAGCTGCTATCCCGATCAGCAACTGCTGATCATGATACCGCTCCTCCCGTCCGCGCAGAGCGACCCAGCGAACAGGTCCATCCGGACGTCGCACCCTTATCTCAATGTCGTAATTCGTGGTCGCGCCGGATTCTTTGGGGAGTGCAAGCTTTGGCCAGTCCGCGGGATAGACGACGGCAGCTAGCTCGTCTATCGGCCGGCTGGTGGCGCGCGGCAGGCCTAAGATTTCCCAAAATTTGTCGGAACCCGTGACGACGCCGCTTTTGAGGTCGACTTGCCAGGTTCCCAACCGCCCCGCCGAAAGCGCCAGATCAAGCCGTTCCTTCTGAACCCGGATCGCTTCGCGCGCCGTCCGTCGTTCCGAGATGTCATCGACAACGATGATCGCGCTCTCTGAAAGGAGGCCGTCGGAACGGTACGACGATAGGTTCAGGCGAGCCCAGAATGTGGAACCGTCCTTCTTCTTCAATCGGACTTCCATATCGAATGGCATCGCGGACTTGCCTTGATCGGCAAGCGCTTCAACAACGCTATCGCGATCATCGGGATGAACAAGCTGCGCAAGCGGAAATTGAGCAAGGTCGGCTTCGGTATATCCTGTCAGCTCACAAAGGCGTTTGTTGGATTGCAGAAGCTCGCCTTTTTCATTCGTGTTCGCAAAGCCGAGGGCCGCACGCTCGAAAACCGAACGGAAGCGGCTCTCGGTGGCCTCGACGGCGGCCAGTCGAGTTTCGGCGACCTTCAGGGCCTCGCTAAGGTCCTGCCGCAAGCGGTGGAACATGAAGGCGATCATGAAGCCGGAAACCAGGAGAAAGATTGCTCGCGGCCAGTCCTCTGCAGGAATCGAACCGCGCAGAAGTCGTTCGGCCCCGAGGCTGGCGGCGACTGTCACGAGAGTTGCAATGATTGCACCGCGACGGCCAACAAGATATGCAGCGACAATTATAGCTGGAATAGATGATATGAAGGTTGCTTCAGTTTCCGTCTGAATTAAGTTTGTTATTACGAATATTAGCGTGAAAACTAGCACCAGCATGGAAGCCATGTGAGCTAGCGAGATGCCCTTCAAGGCCGAAACCGTTCTACGCAGATGCAGCCCCATACCTCACAGACTACAACTTTCGGATTAGTCCGTCGAGCCTAGAACTCCACCGCCTGATCTAATACCACTGCCGGATTGCGGCCCTCAAATCCAAGCTTACTATCATTTACGAAGAGCGTCCGGTTCGCCTGGACTCTTTGTAAGAGAGCATGAAGAAACCGATGCAAGCCTCTGAGATCAAAGATTTTTGGCAGAGAAATCTGTCTTGGAGTCAAGCGTAACGATTGGAGATCTTAGCGGTTTTCGGCCAACAGGGGTGGGAAGGCAATGTCTTTCATTGATAGGCACAACGATACCGTTGCGAATAAGCGCCATATTGAATTGAGCACTGCTTACGGCGGTGTCGCTCGCCTGGCACGCTACACGTCGGACAGGCAGGGCACAGCATGCGCGTCAAAGCGTCGGAGCCTGGAATCCGTCACCGGCATGCTGGACCGCATTGGCTGTGGCTTCCTGGTCCTCAATCGCGAGAAAAAGGTGGTGGAGTGGAACATTGCCGCTCAAAGCACCTTTGAACGACAGGGTGAGACGGCCGGCACGGCTCCGGAGCTTACGGCTGCGCTGAGGCGGCTGGTCGCGAACGTTCCAACCAACTTCCTGCCAGGTTCGTTGTCGTGGGTGGTGATCCGCACCACTGACGATCGGCCGGTGATACTCAATGAGGGCGGGGTGATTGCGCCCGACGGAACAAGTATCGTCGCGTTGTTAGACCGGGAGACCCGGTCCTCGGCTAATCCGCAGACATTGCAAAAGATGTTCGGCCTCACGAGCGCTGAAACTCAGCTTGCCATGAGGTTAGCTCAAGGGGACGCACCATTGGAAATCGCCCGCAGCTGGCATCTCAGCCGCACCACGATCCGGTCCCAGCTTGCCTCGCTTTTTGCCAAAACAGAAACCAAGCGCCAGGGTGAGCTGGTAGCTCTGCTCGGACGAATTTCCGTATTGCCGTGATAATGCCGCCTCGACCGCGAGGCGGCGCGTATCCGGTATGTTGGTTTGGCATTGCGTCTGTGCGAGCGCGTTCCTGCCTGATCCAGATATAAGCCGACGATCTCGATGCAAAAATTTCGAAGCGGGGCAATTCGTCATGGCCGGACATAATTCCAAGACCGCGGGCGTGCTTGACGCACAACCTGACAAATCCAGTTCAACAGGAACGAAAGCCGGTCGATCCAGTCCGGACATGGCGGTTATGCAGCTGGCACGAAAAGGTCCTGTCGTAGTCACCGGCGCCGCAGGCTTCATCGGGTTTCATGTGGCGTCGCGGCTTTTGCGTCACGGTGCGCGGGTCATAGGCGTGGATAATTTCACGCCCTACTACGATCTAAAGCTCAAGGAAGCGCGGTTTGCGCACCTCTGCGCCGAGCCAGGTTTCACTCCAATGCGTATGGATCTGGCGGATCGATTGTTGGTGCAAGCTTTGTTCTCCGACTTTCAACCATCGTATGTCGTCCACCTGGCTGCGCAGGCGGGCGTGCGTTACTCCCTTGTCGACCCGCATGCCTATGTTCATTCCAACATCGTGGCGTTTCTCAATGTTCTTGAGGGTTGCCGGCACTTCGACATCAAGCATCTGGTCTACGCTTCGTCCAGTTCGGTTTACGGCGCCAACCAAACCATACCTTTTTCCGAACATGGCGGCGCTAACCATCCAATAAGCTTCTATGCCGCCACCAAGCGCTCGAATGAAGCCATGGCGCATTCCTATAGTCATCTATTTCGCTTGCCGGTGACAGGATTGCGGTTCTTCACCGTCTACGGACCATGGGGCAGGCCCGACATGGCTGTCTACGCGTTTACCCACGCCATCGCCGAGGGACGCGTGATCGAGGTGTCCAATGCCGGCCGTGTCTGGCGAGATTTTACCTACATCGACGATATCGTCGAAGGGGTGGTTCGAATACTCGCAACGCCACCGTGTGCCGACCAGAATTGGGACGGTCACGCGGCTGATCCAGCCACCAGCTCAGCCCCATATCGCCTGTACAACATTGGCAATGACCGGCCAGAGGAGATCAATAGGCTAATCGCGATTATAGAGACAGCCGTAGGTCGCAAAGCTCTCAGGAGGGATGTGCCTTTGCCTCCAGGTGATGTTCTCGAGACGCGCGCCGATGTAGGCGATCTTCGCCGGGCCGTAGACTTCGCGCCGGCGACCACGCTCCAGGATGGCGTTGCCCGTTTCGTCGAATGGTATCGACACTTTCATGGAAGCGCGACGGACCCTGAGACGGAGCAACAAACGCTCGTGTCAGCGTAGATTGCCGGCAGTTCGCGCTGCTCACTCAGACCCGCGCGATCGGCTCACTGGCGTCGCCTGAAGGTGCGGCCCCTCTCAACGCGCTCGCCTCGCTGATCGGCAAGAACGAGGCATTCTCTGCGTCTCTTTCGTTTGGCGTTTCATCGAGACGCCGATACGCAAGCCCGCCAATCCGTACGTACCTTGATGCCTGCGTTAGAATGGATCACATCGCGCCAGCCGGGGTCTGTCGCCGGTCACCAATCCCAGAGCATCGAGTCAGCGCAAGAACCAAGTCCGCTGGGTGCTTTCGACCGTGCGGCGGTTAAAAGACGTAATCGCGTAGATCAGTCCGGGCGTGATCTTCAGTCGCTTGCGAATATAAATCGCCATGGCGACGTTCCATACGACCAAGGCAAGCGCCAGCCCTATTGCTGCGCCCAGCGGACCGTAGATCTCTACTCCGATAGCACAGCCGACGACACCAAAAGCTGCCCCAAGGATCATCGTCACAGCGGCCGCCCATTCGTTTCCGGTCATGGTCAAGAGATTGAGCTGCGGTCCGCACAGGGCCACGAATACGTACCCCAGCATTAGCACCCGCGCGATCGGTGCTCCAGTTCCGAAATCCTCACCGAACCAGCTTAAAAGCGGCCGAACAATCAAGAGCAACGGGATTGCCATTGCTATTGCGGCACCGGAGGAAAGCAGGGCAGCTCGTGAAAACAGCTCTTGCAAACCTCTTCGGTCGTTTTTTGCGTAAAGCGTAGCTGCCGTCGGCGAGAACATTGTAGAGACGGCCACCAACGAGAGACCGACAAGCAACGCGACATTGAGCCCCAGGGCGAAAATGCCTGCGTCGCGTATGTGGCCGGTCCAGCCGAGCACCATTACCCCCGCTCTGTTGATGAAGACGTCAAGACCCGCCATCAGCATGATAGGGGGGACCGCCGACCACCAATCCTTGGATGCATCGGCAGGTTCAGCATGTCGTAAACCCGGCGGCTGAAATCTTGCCAACAGGACAAAGACGAATGCGACTGTGACGGCCGAACTCGTCAGCACCGCCTGCATGACCAACGGTGCATTCAGAGTCCACGAACCGGACAAGGCGGCGGCACTTAGCAATGTGAGCAGCAGTCCATCACGCACAATGCGTTCTGGCAGAAGGGCAGAAACACCGCCGCCGAAGGCACGGATGAGAGCCGCGCCCAAGGCTGAAGTCGTGACCAGCGGAACGGCGGCCATACCCAACAGCTGGCTGATCTCAAGTTCCCTGTTGTGTGAGGACGAAGACAGAAAGATGTAGGTCGCCCCTGCCAAGCCGAATAGAGACGCCACTGCCAACGAGCGTTGAAAGGCAAATCTGATTATGCCGTGGGCCAGGTCCAGGCGCCCCTGGGCCCTATAGGCAGATACGAAGCGCAACAACGATACGTTGAAGCCAAGGGTTGCGAGATATGCGAGCACCGATGTGGTTGAAAGGACGTAGGAGTAGATACCATAGCTGGTAGAGCCTACGATACGAGCAATCAGCAATTGCGCCAGGCTGGTTAGACCTGCCCCGGTCACATAGATCATGAGCGCAAAAACGGTGGCATAGCCCAGGCTACGGTTTATTTCTTGCTTCCCGAGCGTTACCGCATCGCTTCCAGCTGCGGAATTTACGGGGTTCTGTATTGTTATGGTATCCACGCCGTCATCAAGGTAGGCATTGTCTACCGTCAGCGGCTGCGATGAGTGGACAACTTGATGTCGGTACATGGGAGTGACCTGATCGCGGGCCATCTTGAAGGCGATCTTGCGGCTGACGAGTTCAACGCTTTTCGACAACGATCGGTCGTCGAGGGTTTCAACGGAGATTGTTTTCCTGTCGGTTGCCACAAGGATGTCGTTGATATTTTGAAACACTCCGAAAGCTCGCATGCTCGCTTCGAAATCCGCATCGAGAATGCGTTCGGCCGGAGCCGCTTGCATCATTCGCTCCCGCAACCGCGCCTCGGCTGCTGCACGAGGCAATACCACTCGCAAGGTAAAATCCGCGGTAGGAGTGACCTTCAGCGCTCTTGCAATCGCAACGTTGTCGACGCACCCGTGAAAAATCGACAGTGAAGCAACAGCCTGCACGTATCCCTGGTCGAATATTGTAATCTCTCTGCACTGTCGCGCTTGGTCCCAACGATTGGAAAGGTTTATGATTTTTTGCCAGACCCGAGCTCGCCAAATAAATTTCCTTGGCTCAATCGCCTTTAGCATCGACGACGCGATCGACAGATATTTTATCAAATCCGACGTATATAAGAACAGTTTTGCAGTTGAAAATATTGCAGTAAATACTCTATAGATAAACATAAATATCCCGAGATCTACACTCCTTGACCTTCTACTTGCTTTGTGACTGAAGACCACCTTCGTAGCGTAGCCCTGCCCACGCAACGATTTGGCAAGCGCATGGGCAAAGACTGCTTTACCAGCACCAGGCGGTCCAAAGAGTTCGATAATCATTTCTCGCGACCCAGTGGGCTTGAGGGCTTTATCGTTTTCCGAACAGCAGAAGATCGCCACTGTCCCCAAAATGATATTTGGCGTGCTGCTTGAGATTTACTCCAGTGAGAGCAATCCCTACCGGAGCGGATCTCGAACCATCAGGCTGCAGCGATTCCAGAATACCGCGCGCGACACTGCGCGGTGTCTTGGCCCACCGGACAGCAAAGATAACGGCATCTGCCCAACCGCTGAGCAGTCGGGATTCCGGACCGTGCAACCCTGGCGGCCCGTTGAGAATGACGAGATTGTACACGGCGCCCAGCTTGTCCGCGAAGTGTCGCGGCACATCGACGTCGACCAACAGCTTCAAAAGATCGTCCGAAACTATGGGTGAGGCCATGAAATCGATGCCGATACCGGGCATGCTCACAACAGCCTCGTCTAACTCGCAGCGGCCCCTCACATAATCCGCAAACGACTTATGCGGCTTGGAAATGCTGAATTCGCGCACAAAGTCGTTGGTCAGTTGCTTATCCTGCGGGTCAAGATCGATGAACAGGACATTGCTGCCCAGGCGTGTGGCCGAGAGCGCCAAGCTCCATGCCAGCTCTGTTTTCCCATCACCTTTATCGCTGGAAGTGACGAGCACCATCTGCGACGATCGTCCGGGGGCCGGTTCGGGTGCCACATTGATCAATAGCGACAAGGCAGCGCGGCCATAGGCGGAATTTTTCTGGCTTAGAATGAGGGTCTGCAAGCGCTTCGCACTCGCTCTTGATGCCCTGGGCAATAGCCCAACGGAAGGGAAGCCGAGCGCTGCTTCTGTCTCAGCCTCACCGCGCATTGTGCGGCTCATGCGATTTTTCAAGAGAACCAAGACGCCCCCGATGAGGCCGAATACGACCATACCCGGCGGGATGAGGAAGATCGGTGAAAGGCTCTTCGGGTTGCTCGGTGGCCATGCCGCCGAAATTATCGAAACTCCCGCAGACGGAACCGCGATGCGGTTCCTCAAATCCTGTTGCCTGTTCAGAAGATCATTGTACCGCTGCGTCAATATGGTGACTGCCGGCTCCAATGCGTGAAGCCCGGAAAGCCTGCCTGCCGTGTCGGCTACGACCGCGTCAAGCACATTCTTGCGCGCCTCCAGAGCGGAAACCTGCGCGCGATAGATGTCGGCTTCCGACTTGATGCGTTCGATGCTCTGTTCGATTTCGCGCTTGACGGCAACATTCAGATCCGCATCGGCCGCGGCGCCGCCCTGCCGGGCTATCAGATCGCTCAGTGTCGGCGATCCGATTGCGCTCGCAAGCGTGGCGCTCGTGGCGCCGGAGCGTTGCAATTCTTGTATATGCTGAACACGGGCCTCGGCTGTGGAGAGGTTTGCGCGAGACAATGACAGTTGCTGATTAAGGTCGGCCGTGTCGCGGACGGCATTGTCAACGGCACCCTGGTCGACAGTCCCGTGACTTAGCCTGTATTTTTCAAGACGGTCCGTCGCTTGCGCGAGATCGGACTGCACGCCAGGCAGCGCAGCGACGACGGATTCGAGCTCCAACCTATCAGCGGCCTGAGCAGTCCGCGCGAGATCCTGGACATACACTTGCGCGAATGTGTTGGCCACGAATGCCGCCCGGACGGGATCCGGATCGGTAAAGCCGATGGTAATGACTCGCGATCGCAGTTCCTGCCCGACCCTGACGTAGCGCCTCAACGCCTTCAGCCTCGCAGCCTCCCTGCCCTCTGGGGTCATGTCAGCGTGATCCGGCCAAACCCCGGCCAAGAATGCACCTGCAAACGATTGCGATTCGGCTGGGGAAGCGGCGTTTTGCGCCGCGGGGCCGTTGAGGTTGGCCTGCCGATCGGGCGTTGCCTTGTAAATTGCGTCAATTACCCGACGCAGATGAGATTGCGAGGCCAGCATCGTCAGATGGTTGTCAATGCTGGTATCGAGCATATCCTGACCGCCCGTCGGCTGAGGAGCGCTTCTGGTCGGATTGTCGACGATGATTTGCGTGGTGGCTTCATACAGCGCCGGCCGGGCGAAGCCGGCTAGACCCGCAACCGCACCGCCCAAAACGACCATTGCGACCAAAAACCATTTGCGCGCCGCCAAGGTAACCAACAATTGGCCGAAAGGGGTCAGGTCTTCTCGAGGGTCACGTAGCGGACGCCGCATGCGCGGATTGGGCTCTCGCACTTCGACGCGCATCTCTGTGGCGCGCGGTAGCTTTGTTCGCCTAGCTATCGAACCTTCCATTTTAAACTCCCGTCATTTCAAGCATGCGCGACTGTCTCGCGGGCATTGGAAGCCGGTTGGCGTCGGCGCGCCATGCCAGGAACATCAATGTTGCCCAAAGATCCCGGGAATGATCCCGCTTTCCGTTGACATGATCGCGCCAGCACGTCTGGACCTTATCGATGTCCAGAAGCCCATCTCCTGACTGGCGCATGTCGGCGAACAGGTCACTCGCCCATGCACGCAACGGTCCTGTCAACCAGACCGCAATCGGAACATCGAAGCCCTGCTTAGGCCTATCTATCAGCCGCCGGGGAACGTAGCGATGCAACAACTGTCGAAGCAGCCACTTGCCTCGTCCATGGCGGACCATTGCATCCGGTGGCAGCCGCCAGGCGAATTCAACGACGCGATGGTCGAGCAGCGGGCAGCGGCCTTCCAGCCCGTTCGCCATGCTGGCTCGGTCCAGCTTCACCAGGATGTCGCCGGGCAAATATCCTGCCATATCGTTGTAGAGGAGCCGGGACAGCAAATCGTCGAGTCGCGGAGTTCGCCGAGTTGACGCCCGGTGGCCAAATCGGGTCAGGCTTGTGTTCGATGACCCTGTCAGGCGCTGGTACAGTTCTTCCTGATCCGAAGCGGCGAGCAATTGAGCCAATCGCTCCAGCCGATCACCGCGCAACGCATGGCCGAAGAGCGCCGAAAGTGGCAGCCTGCCAAAAAAATCGTAACGGGTGGCGCGCGCCACAAGCCCGATGCTTGCGGCAAGTGAACCACGCAGCGACGAAGGCAACCGACGACGCCGATTTGCTTGCGCCGCCATCAGATGGCGAGCGTAACCGGCGAAACATTCATCGCCTCCGTCGCCCGTCAGCGCCACAGTAACGTGCTGGCGAGCAAGTCGCGCCACCAGCAGAGTAGGGATTTGCGATTCGTCGGCGAACGGCTCGTCCCAGGCACTCGGCAATTCCGGAATGACATCGCGTGCGGAAGCAGGGGAAAGGTGCAGCTCTGTATGATCGCTGCCTATGTACTGAGCGACCGCTGCAGCATGAGGAGCTTCATCGAATCCGTGCTCCCCGAAGGCGATCGTGAAAGTGCGAATAGATTTTCGGGATTGGACCTGCATTAGCGCGGCTACGGTCGAGCTATCTACGCCGCCCGACAGGAAGGCGCCGAGCGGCACATCCGCGCACATGCGCTCTCGAACAGAAAGCCGAAGCAGCCGATCGAGTTCATTCGTTAAATCCTCGTCGCTGCCGACGATCGGGTCTTGCCGGCCCTTCGTTGCGACGTCTGCCAACGACCACCAGAATCGAACTTTGTTTCGAACGGTTCCCGTACGGCGCGCTTTTGCGAAATCCGCTGCAGTTAAGGACAGGGCCGATCCCGGCGGCAATTTGAAAACGCCGCGCCAGATACAACTGTCGTCCGGCACCCAACCTTGCGACAGCATAGCCCTTACGGCGCTGGGATTGAGTTCTGGACGGAAATCCGGGAAACACCGAATGGCCTTGAGTTCGGAGCCAAAAACCAGGGCATGGCGGGTCGGAGCGACGTAGATCGGCTTTTCCCCCATCCGGTCGCGGGCCAGATGAAGAGTTCTCGTTTTTGCGTCCCACAATCCGAACGCGAACATGCCGACAAATCGCGTAAGCGCAGCTTCGAGCCCCCACTGCTCCACGGCCCCAAGCACAACTTCCGTATCGCATGTCCCGCGAAAGCTGTGGCCGGCATCCTCAAGCTCTCGGCGCAAGTCCCGAAAATTGTATATCTCCCCATTGAAGGTGATCACGTACTGGCCGCTGTCCGAGCGCATGGGCTGGGCGCCAGTTTCCGACAAATCCACGACTGCCAGGCGGCTGTGGCCGAAAGCGATACCAGCCTCCACATCTTTCCAGAAGCTTTCGCCGTCGGGCCCTCTGTGACGGAGGGCTGTTGTCATCTGCGCTATAGCTGCGAGCGGCCTTGTGCTGGGCGAGTCTGGCGCAAGAAGGATCCCGGCGATTCCGCACATATCAACGGCTCCTCGCTCCTGCAGTTGCCGCGATAAACTTGGGCTGCCCGGCTACGAGGCAAAGTGTGATCGAGAACCAAACGATCGGGTGGCGAATGACCAAATGCGGGAAGCCGAAGATGCCGATCGACAACGCAAGTGCCACCAGAGCGTCGAGCCTTGCACGCCAGGCAGAGATGGCCGCGAGGCCAAGGATCCACAACAGGGCGAGAACCGCTAGAATGCCTCCTTGAGTATACAAGTCCAGTAGCGTGCTGTGAGCCTCGAAAGGCAGGTCGATAAACTCCTTGGTCACGACAGATCTGTCGACATGTGGTCCCGGGCCGAGGCCCAGCGAAGCAGACCCCAACCCCTTGCCCAGAGCATTGGTCCAGATATTGATGCGCAGATTGGCTGTCTCGGCTGTCGCCTCACCACCCTCGCCTTTGGTCAGGCTCTTGGCGAAATTTTCAACAGTGCTCGTTTCCGCAAGCACATAGGGTGTTGCGGAGATTGCAAGAGGGACCAAAGCAAGCAACAGCAAAAGGCTGATTTGACGACCAAGAGTGACCCTTCCGCCAACCGCGACCCATCTCCGGACGCGCAACATCAGGAAAACCAAACCGGTTATCACTATTGTCAATAGATAGGTATCGCTCTTAGTCAATCGTCCGACGTACACTATGAGAACAATACTTACTATGCCAAATGTCCTGGCTATCTTATTACTTGTTGTCATTGAAAGGTATAGTGCAAGGGGACCGAACAGAGCGCAATAAAGTGCCAGTTGGTTTGGGTTGTCCGACCATCCTGTGAACCTGTCCCAAAACCAAGGGTTCACTCCGGACTGGTGGAGTAAGCCGAATCCAAGCGCCAGCTGGAAAACAAAACACGCGTTCGCAATGACGATCACCCACCACGCGGTGCGACGCAGATGGCGATCCGCCTGAGGATCAGCCGCAAGCAGACATGTAACGAATGCCAGCAACAGATAGGCAATCATGTCGTGAACCGGCGCGTCCATGTACTGAACGCTCGTAAGCATGCCGACAATCATGCCTAGCCCGAGAGCGAATGCCATGATCCCCCAGAGGGCGGCAAAAATCGACAGGGCCGGCGTGGCTTCAAGTCGACCACCGGCAAGTACGCGGCCAATCGAAATCAGTATCCAAACGGCCAACAACAATTCGCTGATTCCGAACGGCGCGCCTGGAATTTCGAGTTGCGATGCATAAGCCATTGCAACGCCGCCGGCCAACAGGACGTCTCGGATCATTGGCGCACCTCGCCCAACGGACCAAATGCGGCATTCTTTTCGGTCTGCGAGGCCTGAACTGAGGCGCCAACGGCTTTGGCATCAAGAATATGCCGGTAAAGATCGCAATACTGGGCGACCACCAGCGGCAGCGCGAAATGCTGCTTGACGAATTCGATGGAACGAGCGCCCATGGCCGCCCCGGTGGGGCGGTCTGCCAAGACTTGATTTATCCTGGAAGCAAATGCCTCGGCATCGCCAGGCGGAACCAGGTATCCATTCCAACCGGGCTGGATCACTTCGTTGCAGCCCGGCATATCTGACGCCACGATAGGCAGCCCAGCCAATCCCGCCTCGAGCAGGACGCGTGGCACTCCCTCCCGATATTGTGTCGGAAAGGCAAACAAATCCGCCATGCCAAGAAGGGCAGGAACATCGCGCCGTGGACCCAGGGCAATGACATGAGGGGAATGGCGTTCGATTTCCGATTTGTCGACGGCGAACGGCCCCTCGGATTCCCATGGACCGACAAGCACGAAACGCGCATTCGGCCTTTTTTCAAGAACGCGGGGTACTGCCTTAAGCAGCGTTGGGATGCCCTTCTCGCGCGTCAGCCGGCCGACAAAAATGATCACTTCAGCCGATGACAGCCCAAGCTGCTCGCGCATCGCCTGCGGTGACGGCGCGCTCTGTCTTGCCTTGGCAAAGCCGTCGACGTCGATGCCGGAACTGCAGATCAGGCAACCAGTCCCGCGCCCGATGAGCCGGTAGCGCTCGAAGAACGCCTTGTCATCACGATTTTGGAAAACCGTGCCAGCCGTCCAGCGCGACGAAAGCCACTGCAGTCCCGAGAAGATCGGGCGCAGCGCCATAGCCCTCGGCTCACGGGAAGAAAACGTCCAGCCAAGACCATTGATGGTGCGGATGACAGGAACGGCCCCCCTTATCGCCAACGGCGTCAAGAGATTAGGCTTGGTATCAAAGCTCTGTACAATGTCCGGGCGCAGGTCCGAGATCAGTTTTCTGATCGTCCTTACGGCGCCTCCACTCCCGCTGGAAAATCGGTCCAAGCCGTAGCGACGATGCGGAATGTCGTGCTGCGAGAATGCTGTATCCGGACCGCTCGACACCGCAGTGACTTGGAAGCCCTTCTGACGCAGCGACAGCAAAAACGGAATCCTGAAGGCGTGGTCCTCGCCTCCAACACACACAAGATGCGGATTCATGCTGTCTCCCCCGACCGCCCGCCTGACTTGGGTCGCGTGCACTGGTCAGCATTTCTTCGTGCTTCCATGATCCTGGTTCGCTACTCAGATACATGTTTTGCGCCAAGGTTCACGGTACGGGCAGGCTTGCCCAATGTCCTCGTCCGTTTGAATGAGCGGACCGATCTCGGGGTGCGCGCGGCTGCGTCGGAGCGCGAATTGAATGTCCATTTCGGCGAGGGGAATTCGAGGCTCGGCTGCCTCTGAGCCGGTGACAAGGCCTCAGCTTGAATTGCGTCGGTTCAACCGTTCCTCAAGTCCAAGTTCGGCGAACGCGGCTGATCGCAGAACCCCGGATCTGACGAGCTATCGACGAAGATACGTTCCTAGCAAATTGCCTGGAGGAAGAGAGCACTCAAGCGAAGTGTCCTTCGCTCGAAAAAAGGGAGTGCCTCGCACTGGGCACACCCGAGAAAATTTCAAGTTTTCCCAAAAAACCGGGAATTGATCCTGACAACCGTTTCCTTATCGCTGTGTTCTGTGCCCAGCATCAATGATTCTACCGGTATCGGGTTGTTTTGGTTCCAGCAGCGTTTCGCTCGCCGCATCGTCGGTCTTTGTGGCCTGAAGGTTGAGTAACGGAATCGTGTTATCCCCGGCTAATTTGATGCATCATCGAACACCGAAATTCGATGCAAATCACTGTAAGGTTAGGCGTTTTTGGTGCTGGTAAAGTACTCGATCAATCATTCTATCAACATATTTCCGTATTTGATTTGGCGCTAATGTACCCTCTCGGTTAGGCAGGGGGTGGGGCGCTTATCAATCAGAAGAAGGATGTTCGCATGGCTACCATGCATTACGCCTATGGCGCCCCCGCCTCCGGCGCCATAGCTAATGGCTTCAACTTGATCGACCTTCAGTACGCGTCATCGGTCAACGCGCTGCCTGACGGCACCAAGGCTTTGATATATCTCAACGAAAGCAGCGGGGTGACCCAGTCTTTCATAGACAAGGTGACGCCCCTCCTCGGCAATTCCAAGGTTTTTGGCTTTTATCTCACTGACGAGCCTGACCCCACGGGCAAATACCACACACAGGTCAGCGCTGCGAATCTGAAGGCTGAATCCGACTGGATTCACTCTCATTTCCCGGGTGCGAAAACCTTCATTACGCTGATGGACATGGGGTCGTTCACGGCCTCCGATTACACCAACACGTACAATCCCGCCAACACGGGGATCGACTATTACGGGCTCGATCCCTACCCCGTGCGCTCGACCGCGGTCGACTTCAACTACATCGACAGAGCCGTCGCTGCAGCGGAGAAGGCGGGCATTCCGCAGAGTGCGATCATTCCTGTGTTCCAGACGTTTGGCGGCGGCGGGTGGTCGACCAATACGGGCGGGTCTTATGTGATGCCTACCACCGCCCAGGAACAGACCATCATGGACCATTGGGCAAAGCTCGTCCCGTCGCCAGCCTTTGACATGGCCTATAAGTGGTCCTCGCAAAATGGCGAGACCTCGCTTGGCAACACGTCGTCGATGCAGGCGTTTTTCCTGGATCACAATACCCATACCAGCACCAGCACCAACACTGGCACCAGTACTGGTAGTGGCACTGGCACCAGTAGCGGCACGACAACCCCACCTCCCGTCACGGCCCCGATCGCCGACATAAAAGGCACCAGCGGCAACGACGTTATACGCCCGGCCGACAACGCCGCACACACGATGGCGGGCTATGGGGGCAATGACGACTTCTATGTCAACAATGCCGCCAGCAAGGTGGTCGAGGCCGCTGGCCAGGGCCAGGACAGGGTGTGGACGTCGGTGAGTTATGCGCTTGCTGCCGGCTCGTCGATTGAGGTCCTCGGTACCCAGAAGGATGCCGGCACGACGGCAATCAATTTGACCGGCAACGAACTGCGTCAGCACATCATCGGAAATGCCGGCGACAACGTCATAAAGAGCGGCGGCGGCGGCGATTGGCTGACCGGCAATGGTGGCCACGACACCTTCGTTTTCAACAGCACCCTCAGCAAGAGCAATGTTGCCACGGTTACCGACTTCAGCCCGTCTGTGGACAAGATCCACTTGGATGACGCTGTCTTCAAAGGGCTCAGCGTTGGGGCGCTCGCAAGCAGTGCTTTCTATACCGGTACCGCCGCTCACGACAGCACCGATCATATCGTCTACAACAGCACGACCGGAGCGCTCTACTTTGACAGTGACGGCGCAGGCGGCGCAGCTCAGATTCAGTTCGCCGCCCTTTCCCCGCATCTTGCGGTTACGGCGAGCTCGTTCGCTGTGGTCTAGGACGGGCATGCTCTGGCGGTCTAGCGCAGACGCGTACCTGCCATAAGATCGCCGTCGATAGGAGCCTGCAAGCTCCGCAAAGCAGGGCATTACCGGCGACAATGTTCGCCGGTAATGCCTACTCCACCGTCACCGACTTCGTCAGATTGCGCGACTGGTCGACGTCGGCGCCCATGAAGACGGCGCTGAAATAGCCAGCATCTGGATCTGCAGCGCATAGATGATTGCATGGATGCCACCACTATACTGGCTTGGCAGCAGCTCCGCCTCGAAGCTGGTCCATCGATCGAACAGATGAAGCCGAATTTTTCCGTACATCTTAGAAGGAGAACGATGCGGGGCGTTTTGGTGGATAGTTGGAGCATGCCGACGAGTTCAACGTGCGGGTATGGCGCAGCGGTTGGAGCCGCGCAATCCATCAAGTCGGAACCCGTCGCGCCAACAGCTTGGTCGCCAAAGTTCACACGCATCGGCAATCTGTGCATATCGGCGTTGCTCATGATGCTGATCTGCAGCCAATCGGCGCTGTCTGCGGGCGGCAGCGGCAAGACGCTTCACTACACCTCCGGTGGGCCGGGCGTTGCAATCGCGAGCGCGGGCTTCGACCTCGCCGATGTACAATCCGTAGAGCAACTCAATGCCTTGCCGCCAGGGATGAAGGGGCTGATATGGCTAAATGAATCCAGCGGCGTGACGCCACGCTTCATTGCCAAGGTGAGGCCATTTATCGGCAATCCGCGGCTGTTCGGTTTTCGCCTCTGCGATGAGCCGGACATCACCGGCAAATACCATTCTCCAGCAGTTAGTCCGGCGGCCCTGAAGGCCGAGACCGAGTGGATCAGAGCCAATGTCCCCGGGGCGGTTACATTTGTTACTTTGATGGACATGGGGTCTTTCGAAGCCCCCGCCTTCATGAATACCTTTAATCCCGCCAACACGGGGATTGATCTTTTCGGCCTGGATCCATATCCGGTCCGCGGCAAAGCTTTCGATTTGGACTTCATCGATCGAACGGTCGAGGCAGCCGTTGCCGCGGGCATCCCTCTCGACAGGATTGTGCCTGTATACCAGGCCTTCGGCGGCGGCAATTGGAAGACCCGTACCGGAGCGGCTGCGGACGTCTATGTACTGCCGACACCGGACCAGGCGAAGCAGATCTTCGCGCGCTGGGCCACCTACTCTCCGGCTCCTGTATTCGACTTTGCCTATGCCTGGGGTTCACAAAACGGAGACACCAAGCTAGGCAGCGCCAGCCCTGAGGCGCTCGAACTTCGCTTGGCGTTCAAAGCGCACAACACGGCGCCGTAGCAACTACCGCGATCATTTTACCGAAGATACCCCAGCTGTGCAGAACGCAGATCCTCATTGCTGCGCATCAGCCATTCAACAGCTAGAGCAATTCCAGGAAAAGTGTGAGCGGTTTTCCGTCCGGAATTGCTTAAAAAACAAAGAGATAGGGCGTTTCGCCGTTTCCGTGAAAACGGTGAAACGCACTAGCCGAACAGACGATGAACTTGGCCGTTCAGCTGTATGCCGAGTCCTCGGCTGCGAAACTTATGGACGATTGACCTCTTCTCTTGCCAGCGACGCTTCTCAGCTTGGCGCCCATGGAACCAAAGGACACCGCCAGCAAGAAGACAACATACGCCAATGCCGAATATAAAGAGAGGATCGCCCTGTTCGCCGCCACCAAAGAATATCGCCGAGACGATAAACACACCGCCCGCGAGCGCGCCGACCCAGGCTGCTATGCCGCATCTGGAAAGCCCATCGTGCTGGCCGCAAAGAAAGCGGTAGCGCTCAGCGAGGCGCGCTTCGTCTTCGCTCAGCTTTAGCGCGCAGTCTCCGTTGGCTTCATGCAGCATATTTTACCCCCTGCTTCCTTTGCATACGGGGTATCGGCGGCAAATGTTTCATTCAAGCGAGGGACAAGTTGCAATTTTTCGCACCGTTATGATGCCGTCGCGATGCAATGTGCAATAACTGGGTCAGGGGTAATGCTGAGCGTGGCTGGGCCGCTCTACGGAAGTCGCGACAATCCGTATGGCACTTTGCTTGGCCGTGATTCAGGGGCGGTGTTATTGAGAGCGGTCCTTCATTCGCACGGCGGAGGCTCCATCGAGATTTGTTATAACAACATCAGCCGGCGCCCTGTATCTAGTCCGTGCCCCCGCCGGTCAGGCCCGGCCCGTGGGCTCCCCCGTTCTCGTGCCGGGCCGCTCGCTTATTGAGCAGCGAATACGCAACACCGGGCCGATTTCTCAGAGGCCGACCAGGCGCGGCGGTTCAACCAACGCCACTCCAGCGGGCGAGTTGTCGAGCCGCCCTTCGCGGTCCGGCTTGCGATCAGCCAAACGCCGCTGAGTGCTTTTCGAACAACGCCAATTTGTCGGCATACCCGATGCGGTTCGCAGCTCCGCAGCCCTCACATTTGAAGGTCGAGATCACCTTGAACCACGACCCTTTTCTTTTGAAGGCATGGTCACATTCCAAGCACTTGAATTCCAAGTCGGCATCATTCAGCGCCGCGGACAGGGGCATCGCTCACCTCCAATGACGTGTCCCTCATTCGCAATCATGCTGCCCGAAGACTATGAGCAAGATCACATGTTAATGCTGGGCCTGTTGCGCCTTGATGACAGGACCTCAGTCCCAATCGGCGTGCCCGCTGGCGATTGATGCCGCTCTCCTATCGCCCGATCAGCGTCAGCCCGAAAAGGATGGCGAGCCAAAGCCCGGCTGCCGCGACGGCGAGCCGCGGCAAGGTGCCTGTCAGATGCATGAACAGCAGGGCGATCAGGACCGCCTTGGCGGCCGCGATCGCCAGGTTGAGGGCGACATTGAAGCCGCCGAGATCGAGGAAGGAGGAAGCCACCGTCAGCGCCAGCAGCGCGAGCAGCCCGAGATAGCCGAAGGTGAGTTTGCGCAATTCGCTCATCGGTTGATCAGGTAAAGGACGGGGAACATGAACACCCAGATGATGTCGACGAAATGCCAATAGAGGCCGACGGCAACCACCCGGCGCAGGCGGCTGGCAGGGCTGGCGGGCCGCCAGAGCGCAATCATGCCAGCGATGACGACGATGCCGCCGATCAGGTGCAGCGCATGCAGCGAGGTCATCGCGAAATAGAGGCCGAAGAAGAATTCGGCGTGCACGGGATCCGGTCCTGCATAGCGGAACGGCAGGCCGAGAAGCGGGGCCAGTCCTTCGCTGATCTCCTTGCCGTATTCGATCCCCTTCATGATCAGGAAGGATACGCCCAGCGCGGCAGTCGCGACCATCGCCCAAATTGTCGGGCGCCAACGTCTATGAAGCGCAAGCATATGCGCCAGCGCCATGGTGAAGCTGCTGGTGATCAGCACGGCCGTGTTGAAGGTGCCGAGCGGCAGCGAAAGATGCTTGGAAGCCGCCGCGAAGGCCGGGCCGAAATCGATATGCGCGATGAGGAAGACCAGGAAAATCGCGCCGAACAGCATCGCCTCGGAGCCAATGAACACCCACATCGCAAAATTGTCGGCGCGCCGTTCGCGCTGGGGCGTTTCGAAAGCGACGCTTTCGGTGCCGCTCATCGCGCCGCTTCCTCCCGGTGCGGGCTGAAGCGCTCGTGCTCGAGCCCCTTCATGTCGTAGGCATAGGCCGGTCGCGTCACGACCGGCATGGTCTCGAAATTATGCGGCGGCGGCGGCGAGCTCGTCTGCCATTCGAGCCCCGTGGCGTTCCACGGATTGTCTGGCGCGCGGGCGCCGCGAAACAGCGACCAGCCGAGGTAGAACAAGGGCATCAGATAGCCGATCGCCAGCACCACCGCGCCGCCCGAGGACAATACGTTCCAGAACTGGAACTCCGGCGGATAGGTATGATAGCGCCGGGGCATGCCGTTGAAGCCCAGCACATATTGCGGGAAGAAGGTCAGATTGAAGCCGACGAAGGTGACGGTCGCCGCAATCCTCCCCGACGTTTCCGAATACATGCGGCCGGTCAATTTCGGCCACCAGAAATGCAGGCCCGCCATGTAGGCCGTCACCATGCCGCCGACCATGATGTAGTGGAAATGCGCGATGACGAAGTAGGTGTCGTGGACATGCACGTCGACCGCCAACGCCGCAAGGAACAGCCCCGCCAGCCCGCCGAAGGTGAACAGCGCCAGGAAGAACAGCGCATAGAGCATCGGCGTCTCGAAGCTGATCTCGCCCTTGCGCAGCGTCAGGCTCCAGTTGAAAACCTTGATCGCCGACGGGATCGCGACGCAGAAGGACAGGAACGAGAACACCACGCCGGCATAGGCCGACTGCCCGCTGACGAACATGTGGTGGCCCCAGACCAGGAAGCCGAAGACGGCGATCGCCATCGACGACATCGCCACCGCCTTGTAGCCGAACAGCGGCCGGCGGCTGAAGCAGGGCAGCACCTCCGACACCACACCCATGCCGGGCAGGATCATGATGTAGACGGCCGGGTGGGAGTAGAACCAGAAGAGATGCTGGAAGAGCAGCGGATCGCCGCCGAGATCGGGATTGAAGATGCCGATGCCGAACACGCGCTCCAGCACGATCAGGATCAGCGATGCGGCGAGCACCGGCGTTGCCAGCACCATCACCAGGCTGGTGGCGTAAAGCGTCCAGACGAAAATCGGCAGTCGGAACCAGGTGAGCCCCGGCGCGCGTAGCGTGTGAACCGTGACGATGAAATTGATGCCGGTCATGATCGTCGAGAAGCCGACGATGAAGACGCCGAAGGCCGCGGTCGAGACGAAGCCGTTGGCATAAAGCGTCGACAGCGGCGTGTAGAAGGTCCAGCCGGTATCGACGCCGCCGGCCACCACTGCAAACAGCGCGAACAGGCTGCCGAAAATGAAGACGTACCAACTGGCGAGGTTGAGCCGCGGGAAAGCGAGGTCGCGCGCGCCGATCATCAGCGGCAAAAGGAAATTGCCCATGGTCGCCGGGATCGACGGCACCAGGAAAAACCAAACCATGATGATGCCGTGCAGCGAGAACAGCCTGTTGTAGACGTCGTCGGAGACGAGGTCGCCTGCCGGCGTCGCCAGCTCGATCCGCATCAGCACCGCCATCGCGCCGCCGAGGAAGAAGAAGGCCGTTAGCGAGATGAGATAGAGCCACGCAACGCGCTTATGGTCGGTGGTGAGAAGCCATGCCCGCAGGCCGCTGCCTTGGCCGAGATATGTACCCTGCATCGCCGCGTTGGTCATGGCCTGGCTCCAGCCGTTGGTCGAGGCGAAAGCGACTTCAGATAGGCAAGCAGCATCTGCAGCTCGCCTTCGTCGATCAGGCCATCGAAGCTCGGCATGACCGGCTCGTAGCCCGCCGCGATCTCCTTCTTCGGGTTGAGGATGGAGTCGCGCAAATAGCCCTCGTCGGCGATCACCGTCTGCTGATTGTCGAGCGCCACCGGCCGGCCGAAGATGCCGTCAAGCGACGGCGCCCTCACCTTGCTGCTCGCGCCATGGCAGCCGGAGCAGCCCAGCGCGCGAAACAGCTTCTCGCCGCTCGCGGCAAGCGTCTCGCCTTCGCCCTGGCTGTTCAGCCACGCGGCATATTGCTCGGGCGCCATCACAGTCACCCAGCCGCCCATTTCGGAATGCTGAGTGCCGCAATATTGAGCGCAGAACAGGTGGTAGCGGCCGGGCTCGGTGGCAATGAACCAGATATGTGTCGTGCGTCCAGGCACCGCGTCCTGCTTGATGCGGAACGCCGGCACGTAGAAGGAGTGGATGACGTCCTGCGAGGCGAGCGACACGACCACCGGTTTGCCGACCGGAACGTGCAGCTCGTTGATCTCGCGCTGGCCGCCGGGTTGCCTGAACTCCCACATCCACTGTTTGCCAAGCCCCGTGATCTCCAGCGCGTCCGCCGGCGGATGATCGCGGCGAACGAAAAGCACTGCGCCCCAGCCGAAGAAGATGAAGGCGATGACCAGGCTGGCGACGGTCCAACTTGTTTCCAGCCACAGGGTACGGGAACGCTGTCCTGTGCGATCCGCCTTCGAGCCGACGCGGTATTTCACCGCGTAGCCGACGACGAGGCCGGTGAGTGTCAATCCGAGAACGGCTGAGAAAACGAGCAGCGTGTAAAACAGCGCATCGACATAGCCGGCTTCGGACGAGGCTTCGTGCGGGAAGAAGGGAACCCCGAAGCTCACCTTGCCCTCCGGCGGGTTTGCCAGAGCACGATCGCGGCGAGACCAAGCGCCGTTGCCAAACTTGTCACTTTCAGCGCCGCCCAGATTACGGGAGTGTACTGGCCTTTCGAACTGTCGAACCCCGCGCAAAACAGGAAGACATGATCGGCAATCGACCCGAGCTTGTTGGCTGACGCTTCGACCAGCGCGAGCTGGAGATCGCGCGGCGTGAAGGTCAAGGCCGGCAATACCTGCGAAATTCGGCCGGAAGGCGTCAGCGCAATGACCGCGATCGGATGCACGAACTGATCGATACTCTTACGTCGGTCGAAAGTGATGCCGGCCTCGTTGGCCAGCGCCGCACCGGCGCCATCACTGCCAGTAAGGAAACGCCAAGCGGAGGCGCCAGCGGGACCGGCGGCGGAGGCGATTTCAGCTTGCGCTTCTGCGGCATCGGCGGAGGTCTCTTCGGGGTCGATCGAGATGAACAGCGCGCGATAATCCGCAGGGCGAAGGGATGTCTTCTTCAGGTCGGATGCGACGGCCTGCTGGGTGACGCCACAAAGGTTCGGGCATTTATCGTAGCCGAAGATGACAAGCGCCGGACGTCCGCCAAGCGTCTCGCCAAGCGTCAGCTTCCGGCCGCTTGTATCGACCAATTCTCGCTCAAGGCTGAGCTGCGCGCCGAGCTTCGGATCGAAGCTCGGTCGTTCCGCGGCAATCGCCATGCCGGCAATGAACAGACAAAGCGCAGCCAACAAGCTTCTCATCGCCCTGTCTCGCCTTGCTGTCGGCAATTCCGGGCCCGCAGCGCACGGGGAACCGCCGCCGTGAGCAGGGCGCAATCAGGCTCCGTGGCCGCTGCCGTCGGTCGCGACCAATCCGGCAGGCCGTGGCTGACCACCGCCCACATGGCGTCGTCGATCGGGATGCGGGCGATGCCGGCGTTGCGGTCGACCCAGCCAAGCGTCGTGAGCTGACGATCCTCCTCGGCGCGGAAAGCGGCCAGATCCTGCTGCGGCGTGGTCTGGAGATCCGGGTTCTCGGGATTGGTATTGGCTGGCAGCGGCAACCAGGTCGGCGCGGTGTTGAAGACGAGCTTCACGCCGATCGCAGCTAAAGCGATGAACAGCAACAGCCCGCCGCCGAAAGCGAGCAGCACACGCGGCTGGACATCGCGCGTCTCGGGATGACGGTGCGCCTTAGCCATGGGCGACCTCCCGTTTCCACCAGACGATCCTGTCCGGCCGGCGGAGCAGGAAAAGGAACAGCGCGAGCCATAGTCCGCCCAATCCCATCCAGACGGCCGCATCATGCCACAATGCCAGGACGCCGCCGGCAAAGAGCGGTGGCCGGATTCGCCAGAAGACGTCGATGAAATGGCCGGCCAGAGCGACAGCGGCGAGCCAGACAAGGCCGCGATGGCTGCGCTTCAGCCTTCGGCTGAGCAAGCCTGTGAAAGCCGCGACGTGCAAGGCAATCAGCAACCAAAGAAGATACAGCCAGCCGCCCGCGGAGCGCACGACGTACCAGCGGATCTCGTCGGGCAAGTCGCCGCCCCAGACGACGACCCACTGCATGAACATGAGGTAGATCCAGGCCAGCACGAAGCCGAGCAGCATGTTGGCAAGATCCTCGCTGAGCGCGACATCTTCCTCGCCGCCGGGCATGACCTCCACCGCCCGCCTTGCCGCCAGCACCAGGACGGCAACCGCGAATGCCCCGACCACCTCGGCCGAGGCTTCGCAAAGCGCATAGATGGTCGAGGTGAATTCCGGCTCGAGCGACAGCATCCAGTCGATGGCAAAGATGCTGACGGCCAGCGCATGAAGGATGAGGCCCAGCGCGTATTTTTTTCCGCTAAGGTTGTTCGAGCTGACCTCTTCGCTTGTCGCGTCGAGCACCATCCACGCGAGAACGAGCCAGATAGCAGCGCAGGAGGCGAAGCGCAGCAGGAAGAACGGCACGTTGAGATAAGCAAGCTTCTCTCGAACCTGCTCAGAACGCATCGCGCTATCGGCGCCGGCCCATGGGAAGATCAGGTCGAGCCTCATCAGCACCGGCAGGAGCAAGATGAGCGCAAATGGCAGCATCGCAATCATGATCCGCAAAGGCTGGCGGACCGGATCGCCCCAGCGTCCACCGGTCAGCCCGTGCACCATCAGTATCGTCAGCGCCCCGAGCGGCAGGCTGAGCGCGACGAGAGCTGCGGGAAGCCAGGCGCCCAGCATCGCTTTGGTATCGAGAGATGCGTCCAGACCGCAGAGAACAAGTCCCACGATACCTACCACCGCAAAACCTTGATTGAGGCGGCTCATGGCGAGGCCTCCGCTTCGAGACGCGCGCGCATGCTTTGCGGAAGTTCGGCGACTGGAGCGTCGCGCGAATATTGCAGCGCGCGGATATAGGCGACGATCGCCCAGCGGTCCTGCGGCGGCACTCGCGCCGCGTAGGAATACATGGCGCCATAGCCGTTGGTGATGACGTCGTAGAAGTGCCGGTCCGAGGCCTTGCGCAGGGCTTCCTGGTGGTAGCTCGGCGGCGCCGGAAAGCCGCGCTGGACGATCATGCCGTGACCATCGCCGGTGCGGCCGTGACAGGGCGAGCAGAAGATGTCGAAACGCTGCTGCCCGCGCTGCAGCAGCTCGATCGTGATCGGATAAGGGATTTTGTCCGGGACCGGCGTCAGATCGGCGTCGCGCGCCACCGTTCCTGTAACGGGCGTCCGCGCCGACATGCCGTCGGCGAACTGGTTACTGGCCTCCAGCGGATCGTAGCGCGGCTGGTCCTCCATATCCTGCCGGCAGCCGGCGACGGCCAGCGCACCCAACATAAGCGTGAGGCCGAGGCGCCTCACGCCTCGACCTCCTCGACCATCTCGGCGCCGAGCCGCGTCAGTTGGCCCCTGGTCACGCCCTTGCGGTATTTGGGATCAGCCGCTTCGATCAGCAGATAGAACTTGCCGCCGCGCGCGTAGCTGAAGCTCTCGGCGTTGAAGACGGGATGATGATAGCGGGGCAGCCCATTGGCCGCGAGCACGCCCAGGAAACCCGCGAAGGCGGCGCCGAGAATGCCGGCCTCGAACGCGATGATGACGAAAGGCGGCCAGGAATGCAGCGGCCGGCCGCCGACATTGATGGGATAGTCGACTTCGACAGAGTACCAGATCAGCGCATAAACGAGAGCCGCGCCGGCAATGCCGCCGGCGAGCACGGCCCAGGGCAGGCGCGTCTTCGGTATCTCCAATATCCCTTCCAGGTCCTTCATCGGAAACGGCGAGAACGCATCCATGCGCCGATAGCCGCGCTCGCGCATGCCGCGCGCCGCCGCGATGAGCGCTTCGGGACCGGCAAACACCGCCATGAGGCCGTAGAGGCTCATCGGATCTTGCCCTCCTCTTCGGCCAGTTCCTCGACCTCGAAGATGGTGATCGCCGGCAGGATACGGATGAACAGGAAGACGAGCGCGAAGAAGGTGCCGATCGAGCCGAACAGGATGCCGAAATCGAGCCAGGCCAGCGACTGCTCGCCCCAGGCAGACGGCAGGTAGTCGCGGCTCGGCCCCGTCACGACGATGATGTAGCGCTCGATCCACATGCCGACATTGATGGCGACGGCGATCGCGAACAGCAGCGGCATGTTGCGGCGGATGCGTCTGAACCACAGCAATTGCAGCACGCCGCAGTTCAGGCTCAGCATTATCCAGAACAGCGGCGCATAGGGACCCAGCGCGCGCTGCGCCATCATGGTGCGTTCGTAAGGCTCGCCCGAATACCAGGCGAAGAATGCTTCCGAGAGATAGCCATAGGCGACGACCATGCCCGCGGCGATCATCAGCTTGGCGGCATTGTCCATGTGCCTGAGCGTGATCAGGTCCTTGACCGAGAAGGCCCACCGCAAGGGGATGGCAATGGTGAGCACCATGGCGAAGCCGGAGAGCAGCGCGCCGGCGACGAAATAGGGCGGGAAGATCGTCGAGTGATAGCCCGGCGTGATCGCGAAGGTGAAGTCGAGCGAAACGATCGAATGAACCGAAACGACCAGCGGCGTGGCGAGCGCCGCGAGCAGGAAATAGACGACCTGGTAGCGCGCCCAATGATAGGCAGAGCCGCGCCAGCCGAGCGCCAATATGCCGTAGAAGAGCTGCGCCGGTCTCGACCTGGAACGGTCGCGCAGCACTGCAAGGTCCGGCAGCAGCCCCATATACCAGAACAGCAGCGAGACGGTCGCGTAGGTGGCGATTGCCGCGAAGTCCCAGACCAGCGGGCTTCGCCATTGCGGCCAGTGCATATGCACATTGGGCAGCGGCAGCAGCCAGTAGAAGAACCACGGTCGCCCAAGATGCAGGATGGGAAACAGGCCGGCCATGGCGACGGCAAACAGCGTCATGGCCTCGGCGAAGCGGTTGATCGAGGCGCGCCAGGGTTGGCGCAGCAGCAACAGCACCGCCGAGATCAGCGTGCCGGCATGACCGATGCCGATCCACCAGACGAAATTGGAGATCATCGTGCCCCAGACCACCGGCATGTTGATACCGAGGCCGCCGACGCCGACCGCGATGAGATAGGTGATCGAATAGAGCAGCAGCAAAACCAGCAAGAAGCAGAGCAGGAACGCTGTCCAGAAATGGCGCGGCAGGCGGCCGTTGAGCACAATGGAGCCGATGCGGCCGCTGATCTCGGGAAAATCGTGACGGCCGCGCAGGACAGCCGGGCTGTTCGCGCTCGCTTCAGCCATCGGTCGCCTCGCCCGGCTTGGTAAGCTTGCCGTTCGGATTGGAAATCTTGCCGAGATAGGTGGTGCGCGGCCGTGTGTTCAGTTCCTCCAGCAGCGCGTAATTCTGCGGCGCGCTTTTCTCGCGAACCACCTTTGCATCTTTCTTGTTGCGGTCGCCGAAGGTGATAGCCTGGGTCGGGCAGGCCTGCTGACAGGCGGTGACGACTTCGCCATCGGCGATGTCGCGGTTCTCGATCTGCGCCTGGATGCGCTTGGCGCTGATGCGCTGGACGCAATAGGTGCATTTCTCCATCACACCGCGCGAGCGTATGCTGACATTGGGGTTATGGGCGCCCTGCTCCGGACCTGCGTCGTCCTTGTCGAAGGATTGATGATCGAGGAAGTTGAAGCGCCGCACCTTGTAGGGGCAATTCTGCGAGCAGTAGCGCGTGCCGATGCAGCGGTTATAGACCTGCGCATTCAGCCCATCATGCGTGTGCACGGTGGCGTTGACCGGGCACACCACTTCGCAAGGCGCCTTCTCGCAATGCATGCAAGGGACCGGCTGGAAAAAAGTGTCGGGCGCATCGAGCGGTCCGGCATAGTAGCGATCGACGCGCAGCCAGTGCATTTCGCGGCCGCGCTCGCATTCCTCAGGCCCGACCGGCGCGATGTTGTTCTCCGCCTGGCAGGCCGAGACGCAGGCCATGCAGCCGATGCAGGCCGAGAGGTCGATCGCCATCGCCCAGGCTTCCTGATTGTAAGGCCAGTCGGGATAGAGCGATTCCGTTGGCGCCGGCGGCGCATCCTTGCGCACGAAATCCGGATTCCGCCGGAATGCATCGAGAGACGCGTGGCGCACGATGGCGCGGCCTTCCATCGCTTGGTGATGCTGCGTGGTGATGACCCGCATGCTGTTCCCGCGCGGCGCGATGGCCGCGCCGGTCGCGAACCATTCCGAACCACGGCGCAAGTGGAAGGCATCGTAGCCTTGCGATAGCGCAGCAACGGAACCGACCTTTCGCCCGAAGCCGAAGGACAGCGTTATCGTCTCGTCCGGATGACCGGGCACGATCCAGGCAGGTGCATCGACATCCGCCCCATTGGCAGCGACATTGACGACCTCGCCATTTCCGACCTTCAGTCGCTCGGCGGTGGCGGGCGAGACGAGCGCAGCGTTGCCCCACACAATCTTCGTCAAGGGTCGCGGCAGTTCCTCCAGCCATGAGGCGTTGGCAAAACGGCCGTCGCGCAACCAGGGGTCCGCGACGAAGCGGATATCGATGCCGTTGCCTGCCTTGGCTGCCGGCTTCAGTCCCGCCAGGTCCGGCGGCACTGTGACGGATACCGGTCTGGCGGCACTGTCCGCTATGAAGCCATCGCGCAGAGCCTTTCTCCAGGCATCATCATCGAGTTGCGTCCAATGCTGCCGCATAAGCGAAAGCGGATCGGCCTCGAACCCGCCGCCAAGCACGGCAAGAAGCTGATGCGCGGTCTTGCCGTCGTAAAGCGGCGTGATCAGCGGCTGCACCAGGGAGGTGCTGCCGTCATAGGCGCGGATGTCGCTCCAGCTTTCGAGCTCGTGCGCCGCGGGCACATGCCAGTGCGCCAGGAACGCCGTCTCGTCGCGGTAGAGGCCGTGATGGACCAGCAGATTCAGTCCCGAAAAAGCCTTGCGCATATCGAGGTTTGCCGGGCCGGTGTGCAGCGGGTTTGCACCCAGCGCCACGACGGTGTCCACAGCCCCATCGCCGATTGCCTCGCGCAGCGCTCCGAGATCGCCGTCGACCGACAGCGAATCCGGCGGCTCGATCAGCTCGACCGTGTTGCCAAGCGCGCCAAGCTTCGCATTGGCGGCAAGCGCGACCGCTTGAACGAAGGCTATCTGCTGCGTCCCTGCGATGACAAGGCCGTTGCGGCCTGCCGCTATCAGGTCGTCGACCAGCGCGGCCATCCACGCCAGGTCGGCCGGCGAGCCGGAAGCTCCGGTTTGGCCGGTCAACGCCGCGTTCAGTCCGGCAGCCACGGCTTCGACATCGCTTGGCTTGATCGCAAGCCGGTGATCGGCGGCGGCTCCGGTGATTGTCGGCGTCGACTCCACCGCATAAAGCCGGCTCATCCGGTCGGACGGATCGCGTACACGTCGCCGCGCAGCAAAGTCGCGCGCATAAGCGAGCCGCCCCGGTCCTTCGCCGAGGAAATCGGCGTCGAGGCTGACGATCGTTTTAGCACGATCAAAGCGATAGACCGGCGTCAGCGCCGACCCGAACAGGGTACGCGACGCCTCCATCGCGGCCGGCATCGCCAACGGATCATGGCGATAGAGTTTCAACCTCGGATAGCGTGTCCGCAGCGCATCCAGCTGCGCCGCGAGCGTCGGCGAGGTGGTCGCTTCAACCAGCAACGCCCCGCCCTGCCCTTGCGATGCCGTCCATCGCGAAACGAGCCCCGCCATTGTCTTCAGGAAATCGCCGTACGATGCCGGCTGGCCGTCCTTGAGCGGCGTGCGTGAACGGTCCGGGTCGAACAGCGTCAGCACGGCTGCCTGCATCACCGCGTCGGTGGCGCCGCGCGAGGCCGGATGGTCGGGATTGCCTTCGATCTTGGTCGGCCGCCCTTCATGGCTTTCGACGATGGCGCCGATACCGAAGCCGTCACTCGACAGCGTCGTCGCATAGTAGACAGGCTTGCCGGGGACCAGGATTTCCGGCTGGCGCACATAGGGCACGATGTTTTCCGCCCTGCTGCAGGCGGCCAGCCCGGCAAGCGACAGCGAGGCGCTCATCAGCTTCAGCAGCGTGCGCCGGTTCGGCTTTGCCGGCAGGCGTTCCGCGATTGCCGGGAACTCGGCCTCGACGAAGCGGCGGAAATCGGCAGCGCCGGCGATCTCGTCGAGGCTGCGCCACATTTCACCGCCATGCGCCAGCCGCTTGCGCAGAGCCTTGATGTCGATGGCGGAACCAGGCCTGTCAGCGATGGCAGACATAGCAATCCGTCATCGTCTCGGGATGGATGTCGAGCACGCCGATCAGCTGCCGCCTGATCTCAGCGATGTCGGCGGGCGGCTGCCAGCGCATCAGGAACACGTCCTGCGGGGGACGTAAATTCGGCTCCGGATTGCGATGGCACCCAAGGCACCACTCCATACTGAGCGTATGCGCCCGCATCGTCAGCGGCATCTGGTCGACCTCGCCATGGCAGGTCTCGCAGGCGACGCCTTTGTTGATGTGGATCGCATGATTGAAGAAGACAAAATCCGGAACGCCGTTGACGCGCTGCCATTCGATCGGCTTGCCGCCGGCTAGGCTTGCGCGCACCGGCGCCAGCATGCCGGCATTGGTGAAAAGCTGCGAATGGCAGGTCATGCAGACCTCGGTCGCCGGCAAACCCGCCGAAGACGAGGTCTCGACGCCATTGTGGCAATAGCGGCAGTCGATGCCGAGCTGGCCGACATGGTGCTTGTGGCTGAACGGCACCGGCTGCGCCAATGGCTCACCTACTCCCGTTACCAGGTCCGAACGGGGAAGGATTGTCCCGATCGCGGCTGCGATCAACAGAACCGCACAACTTCCCCAGATGACAAAGCGCGCAACGCCATTGGCGTTTTTCGAGAAGATTTGCGGCATCCCCTCGCCGATTCTGCTGAAGGCAAACCCAGAGTTGACGCCCCCTAACGGTGCTTTCGCCGCCAAGGTTCCGCGCCCGCGTCGGAATCACAGAATGGTGACTGCAACCGGGAACAGGTCGCGGATTTAATCCGCAACCACCGCCGCTCCCATGCGTTCGGCGTTCGGCGGCCGCCACTTCACGGAAACCAAGGTCGGCACGAAGTCATCGCCCACGCTTTGCCGACCGGGTGACAGAGATCGGCCACCCGGGCTAAAGACTTCAGCGCTTCAGGTCGTTGCGACGCCGCCCCGTCGGCTGTGACGGACCGCCCTTCCGCTCCGCCGGCCGCCGGCTTCGGCGCCTGGCGAGGAAATACATCCAGATCAGAATGAGGATCAGAGGGATACCCGCGATGGGCAGCATCCACACCCCAAGGTGAAACATGGGTTTCGCCCTATTAGAGAAAATGCGCATGCATCGCAGGCATGCTCAAGCGAGCAACTGCTCGATCCTGATCGGCAAATCGCGGATGCGTTTGCCGGTGGCATGGTAGACTGCGCTGGCAACAGCCGCGGCCGTGCCGACATTGCCCAGTTCGCCCAAGCCCTTCACGCCGGCCGGGTTGACCGCGTGGTCGACTTCCGGAACCAGGATCACCTGCAGGTCCTTGATGTCGGCATTCACCGGCACAAGATAGTCCTGCAGGTCGCGGTTGACGTAGCGGGCATAGCGGCTGTCGACTTCCGTCGCTTCATGCAGCGCCTGGCCGATGCCCCAGATCATGCCGCCCATCAGTTGGCTGCGCGCGGTGCGCGTGTTCATGATGCGGCCGGCCGCGAACGCGCCGACGATGCGCGGCACGCGGATCTCCCTCGTGTAGCGGTTGATGCGGACTTCGACGAACTCGGCGCCGAAGGCGTATTTCACCGAATCCTCATCCTGCTCGCCACCGTGGAATTCCGGCATGCCGGCATAGAGCTTCTTCAGCGCTTCGGGCGTCGCACCCTTGGGCGCGAACTCGGCGTATTCCTCGATCGCGCCGACCTGCATGGTCTTCAGGACATCTTCGATCTTTGCCGAAGCGCCGCCCTTGGCCACGATCTTTCCGTCGGCGAGGTCGAGTTCCTCGTTGTGAGAGCCCGCCAGCGGACCGCCCTCGGCAATCGCGCCGGCATAGAGCTTGGTGCGGATGGCGTCGCAGGCCTTCAGCACTGCCGAGCAAACGCTCGCGGTGGAGATCGAGCCGCCCGAGACAGGAGCGGGAGGCAGGCTGCTGTCGCCCATTTCGACGCTGATCCGATCGATGCTGACGCCGAGACGTTCCGACGCCATCTGACCGGCGACGGTGCGCACGCCGGTTCCGATCTCGTGCGAACCGCATTGCAGCCGCACATCGCCATCGACGGTCAGGCGCACCCGCGCCGCGCATGGCGCGACTGCGGTTGGATAGATCGCCGTCGCGCAGCCCATGCCGACCAGCCAGTCGCCGTCGCGCATCGCTCCCACTTTCGGGTCCCGCTTCGCCCAGCCAAAAGCCTCGGCCGCCTGGTCATAGCACTGGATCAGCGAGCGGCTGGAGAACGGCTTCTTGCCGATCGGCTCTGTCTTCGGTTCATTGATCCGGCGGAATTCCACCGGGTCCATGCCGAGCGCTACCGCCATTTCGTCCATGGCGTTTTCCAGCGCATAGACGTAAGGCGTCTCGGGCGGCGAGCGCATGTAGCCGGGGGTGTTGCGGTCCGCCTGCACCAGCGAGACATGTGTCAGCACAGAACCGTAAGCATACATGCGGCCGGTTGCCGACGTGCCGCCCACGACATAGGAGTCCGGCCGCGAGGTGACCTCCCAGCCTTCATGCGCGAAGGCAGTGATGCGGCCGTCCTTGCCGGCGCCGATCCGGATGCGGTGCCTTGTCTCCGCCCTATAGGTCTGAGTGCCGAAGGCCTGCATCCGGCTGGTCACGCAACGCACCGGTCGGCCGAGCCGCCTGGCGGCAACCGCGACGATGGCGGTGCGCGGCGTCATCGGTCCCTTGGAACCGAAAGCGCCGCCGATGAAGGGGCTGACGATGCGCACCTTTGCGGGATCGATCTTCAACTGCCTGGCAAGCTCGACCTTCCAGCCGGTCACGTTTTGCGACGGCTCGTGGACGATCAGCTGGTCGCCCTGCCAGAAGGCGGTGGTCGAGAACAGCTCGATCGGATTGTGGTGCTGCGTGGGCGTCGAATAGCGCCCGTCGATCTTCACCGCGGCCTCTCTATAGGCGGCATCGAAGTCGCCGGCCTTCACGTCTTCCTTGAACAGAGGACTCTTGCCGGCGGCAGGAATGGTTGCCGTGCCCGGACTGTCGAAGCTCGCCGTGGGCGTCTCCGCATCATACTCGGCGCGGATCAACTGCGCCGCCTCTTCGGCGGCTTCGAATGTCTCGGCAACCGCGAGCGCGATGATCTGGCCGTCATGGAAGATCGTCCGGTCATGCAGCGGCCCGATCGAGGTGGCGCCGGAATTGCCGAATTTCGGCTTCTCGACAATGTCCATATCGCCGTAAGTGACGATGTCGAGCAACCCGGGCACGGCACGGGCGTCGTCGAGATGAAGCTTGGCTACCTTGCCCTTGGCAATACTGCTGATGGCCAGCGCGCCGTAGGCGATGTTGGCGGTCGGCAGGTCGGCTGGGTAATGCGCCTGCCCGGTGACCTTAAGCCGTGCATCGACGCGCGGCAGCGGTTGGCCCTGGTTCTCTTTCGGTCTCGGAGCGGCAGTGTCCATGGTCATACCTTCATGTCGCGGGTTTCGAGCAGCGCGCGCACCAGCGTTCGCTTGCCGAGCTCGATCTTGAATGCGTTGTGCTGGCGCGGCTCGGCCCCGGCGAAGGCGGCATCCGCCGCCGCCCCCGCTGAAACCTCGTCGAGCGTCTTTCCTTCCAGGGCTTCCTCCGCGGCTTTGGCACGCCACGGCACGGTCGCCACGCCGCCCAAGGCAATGCGCGCCTCGCGTACGTTGTCGCCGTCCAGGTCGAGCGCAACGGCCGCCGAAGCCAGCGCGAACGCGTAGGATTCGCGGTCTCGGATCTTCAGATAAAGCGAGCGCCGCGCCCATGGCACAGCCGGCACTTCTATGGCGGTGATGATCTCGTCAGCAGCGAGATCGGTCTCGATCTCAGGCGTATCGCGTGGCTGACGATGCAGCTTGGCGAGCGGTATCTTTCGCGCTCCACGCGAGCCTTCGGCACGCACGACGGCATCGAGCGCGATCAGCGCCTGGGCAAAGTCGCCGTGATACGTTGCGATGCAGGCATCGCTGCCGCCCAGCACCGCATGCTGCCGGTTGAAACCCTCCATCGCAGCGCAGCCGGACCCTGGCACGCGTTTGTTGCAGTGCCAGGATGTCTCGCGAAAATATTCGCAGCGCGTGCGCTGCAGGACATTGCCGGCGAGACTTGCCATGTTGCGGATCTGGCCGCTTGCGGCCAGCCGCAAGCTGTCGGCAATAACGGGATAGCCGCGCTTAAGCTCAGCGTGATCTGCCGCCTCACCCATCCGCACCAGAGCCCCGAAGCGGATACCATCGTCGGTCACCCGGATTTGCCTGAGGCCTGGATCCTTGAGCCGGTTGAGGTCAACCAGCCGGTTCGGCTCGGCAACGCCGAGCTTCATATAATCGGCAAGGTTGGTGCCCCCGGCGATGAACTGCACATTCGCTCGCGTCGGCTGGTCGTCCTCGGTCGTGAAGCGGGATGCGATCGCGACGGCCGCGGAAATGTCGGTCGGCTGTTCGTAGACGAAGGGACGCATATCAGGCTCCCTTCATCTGATCGCGTGCCTGCAGGATGGCAGCGACAATGTTTGGATAGGCGGCGCAACGGCAGATATTACCGCTCATATAGTCGCGGATGTCGTCTTCGGATTTTGCGTGCCCTTCATTGATGCAACCAATGGCCGACAGGATTTGGCCCGGCGTGCAGTAGCCGCACTGGAAGGCATCGTGGTCGATGAAGGCCTGCTGCATCGGATGCAGCTTACCGTCGCTGGATGCCAGCCCCTCGACGGTCGTCACATCCTTGCCGGCATTCATCACCGCGAAACTGAGACAGGAGAGCACGCGTTTGCCATCGACAAGAACCGTGCACGCCCCGCACTGTCCATGGTCGCAACCCTTCTTGGTGCCGGTTAGCCCGATATGATCCCGCAAGGCGTCAAGCAGGCTGGTTCTAGTGTCGAGCGACAGCTCATAGGCCTGCTTGTTGATCCGCATCGACGTCACCACTGGCTCACGAAGTTCCGCGCCAGCGGCGGCAGGCGCTTCGGCTTTCGCCGACGAAACGAGTAATGGTGCCGCGGCAGCCGAGACTGTGCCTGTCATGAAATTGCGCCGGCTGAGGCCAAGCGTGGATGGGAGGGAAGGCTGGGACATGGCTCGCTCCTGGCTGGCTGCTCATCGGGGGCTAACCATTCATGCAGGCCATTGTTCCGGCCTGGCCCGCGCGGGATCCTAGGCCTCACAGAAGTGTGATCCTGCCCTTCGAAGATGCTCATCGTGCGGGAACATGCATGCCGGGTTCGAGTTCTACGGCCAACACCAACGCTGATGGCGGGCCGATATGAAATCGAAACTGGTCGCACAGACTTCTGGGCAAAGGACATTCGTGGTTGTGCTGGACCCAGGCGAGGAAGCATTTGCTGCCCTGTCCGACTTCGCCGACGAGCAAGGAATTGCCGGCGCCTCGCTGACCGCGATCGGCGCATTCGAGAAGGCGACCGTTGGCTGGTTCGACTTCGGCTCGAAATCTTACCGCAAGATCCCGGTCGGCGAGCAATGCGAGGTTCTGAGCGCTGTTGGCGACATCGCGGTCGACGACGGCGGCAGACCGAGCCTGCACATCCATGCCGTCCTGGGTCTAAGCGACGGATCGACGCGCGGCGGCCACCTTGTTGAAGGCATCGTCAAGCCTACGCTCGAAGTCACGGTGACGGAATCGCCCGTTCACCTGCGGCGCACCAAACGTTCCGGCCTTGGCATCGCCTTGATCGATCTCGACGCCTGAGGGCCGACGATGGCAGCGGCGGCGACCGACGCGTTTCCTCTCCCCCTCGATACATCCCCGATGGAGGCTCGAATCGACGAAAAACTGCCGCAGGACAAAGGCGTCTGGCAGTTCGAACCGAAATGGGATGGGTTTCGCTGCCTCGCTTTCAAGAATCGCAAAACGGTCGATCTCAGGGCGAAGTCGGGCAAGCCGCTTGGGCGTTACTTTCCCGAACTCACAGCAATGATGCAAAACCTCGAAGCCAAGGATTTCGTGGTCGACGGCGAAATCGTCATCGAGATCGACGGCGCCGCATCCTTCGACGCGCTGCAGATGCGGCTTCATCCGGCCGAGAGCCGGATCCGCAAGCTGAGCGCGGAAACGCCGGCGCGCCTGATCCTGTTCGATATGCTGGTCGCGCCGGGCGGCAAATCGCTGCTCGAAGTCGCGCTGACCCAAAGACGCACGGCAATTGAAGACTTCGTCGCGCAAGCAAACACGGACGCTCTTCAGCTCTCGCCCTGCACCACCAGTTTCGCGACCGCCAGGCGATGGCTGGAGGACGCCGGGCATGGCTCTACCGACGGCGTCGTCGCCAAGCGGCTGAACGATCCCTATCAGCCGGGCGAGCGCGCGATGATCAAGGTCAAGCGGCTGCGCACTGCCGACTGCGTGGTCGGCGGCTTCCGTTATCTGAACGGCAAGTCGCAGGTCGGATCGCTATTGCTTGGCCTCTATAATGAACGAGGCTTGCTTGACCATGTCGGCTTCACCTCGACAATCGCCAACGAGGAACGAGCCACGCTCACGAAGAAGTTGGAGGCGCTGCGTGGCGGGCCCGGCTTCACCGGCAAGGCGCCGGGCGGGCCGAGCCGCTGGAGCACCGAGCGCAGCGGCGAATGGGAGCCGTTGCGGCCGGAACTGGTCGTGGAAGTCCGCTTCGACCACGTCACCGGCGAGCGGTTCCGGCATGGCACTCGATTCATTCGCTGGCGGCCCGAAAAAGCGCCGCGCCAATGCACATTCGAGCAGATCTCGTAGCAGCGCCCCTCCGGAACAACCGACCCCATCAAACGGTTTATGGTTAGAACAGCCCGCGTCACGGACGCACCTATCTTGGAGACGAGAAAATGGATCCGCGCGACAAACAGCGAGCCGCAAGGCGGGATGAAACCGAAGCTCCCGGCATCGAACAACAGGACTGGGACGCTCTTGATAATGGTCGGGTGCCGCCTGGCAGCGTCGCCGTAAACGGCGATCCGGAGGACGATGCCGAAGCACAAGGCGTCCTCCCCGAAGAGGATGACGACAACCCCTATCAGGAGAGCGACGAAGCTTTGCCTGACGACGAGGAAGAGCGTGTGCTGTCGCGGGATCCTTCTAAGGAAGGCAGTCGTTTTGACGAAGCATAGCGAAAGCTAGCAGCGATGGGATTTTCCCGCCTTCGATTGCCTGCAACGCTCCGCGGGCTGCGGGGAGAAGGCATCGCCGCAGAGCAAGGCGGTCGCGGCGCCACATCAGAAGACCGGCCATTGATCAAGGTTACGTGGGATCCCTACCCATGGGCCGTCAAAAATCGGGGGCGCAAATCGGCAGTGGACCCTTCACTGTTTGTAACTGGGGGGAACAACGGAGTGTGGGACAAGTTTTTGATCAAGCAAGCCGCCTCATGTCTGACCTGCAACCATGGCCGAGAAACGCGACAACAAATCCACAGCCGCTCTTCTTAGGCGGCAATTCTCGAATGAAACCATGCGTCGATATCTACGGAGCTTGCCTTTGTTTCACGTAAACCGCTGGCTTCCTGACAAACTGCGCGAATCACTCAAGCGTCTCGACCGCAAGCGTAAGTGAAACCAACCGCAATCCAAAAAAAGGCGCGGGCCACGCTCTTGCCGTTTCAGACGAATGCGCCATCAGCTCTCCTTCACATTACGATCACAGTCCTTCGAGAGGGGCAGAGACTATGCATCCTTGCTTAAGCGTCCGCGTTTGTAATTCACAAATCCGGAGTTCAAGTCATGAAGGTCGACACTCTCCCTGCGCCTAAAGTCAACCCAGACCAGGTTGATATCCTCGTCAACAAACCGGGACACTTCGTCGAGGAGTGGATCGAGGGCCATGCGGTTAGACCGGCCGCCGAAGCATCCCCGGAGGCCGCGGCAGAAAGACTGGCGAGAGCTTGCATCGCGGACGCGGAGCGGGAAGGCATCCTCGCGGAAGAAATCAGCGATGAGGTCGGCGATTTGAAAGAGTACCTCGCCGACGCGCTCCTCGCCGAGGCCGGCCGCGAAACGGGCGTCGACACCGCTCCGACGGCGCAAGCATTCGGTGACACAAAGGCTTAGCTTTCACGGCAGGGAAGTTTGGATCGCGATGACGCCAATCTCAACACGAGCCGTCCACATTTGCGTTGACATGCAGATGATGTTCTTGCCGCCTGGGCCATGGGCGGTTGAGTGGCTGCCCGCCATCCTGCCGAAGGTGCTTTCGCTTGTCGATGGCAGGCCGGAGCGAACGATTTTCACCAGGTTCATAACGGCGAGAAGACCTGGCGAAGGCCAGGGCCATTGGCGTCAATACTATGAGCGCTGGTCGCAGATGACTATCGAATGTGCCGGCCCGGGCAGCCTTGAACTGCTGCCCGAACTGCGTGATTTCGTGCCGCCGGCTCGCGTTTTCGATAAGTCCGTTTACTCTCCCTGGCTGACCGGCGAGCTCCACCGGAGCCTTCAGGCGGAAGGTGTGACCGAGCTTATCGTCAGCGGAGGCGAGGCCGACATGTGCGTGTTGGCGACGCTGCTCGGAGCGATCGACTTCGGTTACAGAACGATCCTGGTCGAGGATGCGATCTGCAGCACATCGGACGAAGCCTACGAAAATATGCTCAAGCTGTTCACGACGCGATATTCGCATCATGTCGAAGTCGCCGCTGCGGAGGAGGTTCTGGATTTCTGGCGCTGACCCATCGCTCATCTCGCCCGGCACATGCCGGCCAAGGTGCGGCCGGCAACGGATGAGCGGCCGTCCCTCGAATGCTCAGTCGTATCAGCGGGTGCGGTCGTCTGGCGCGAAAGACCGGTTGGCCACTGCCAAGTCTTGATCTAACTGGAACCGGCTGTCGGCCGGCCGCCGACTGGCTTCAAGGCGCTGACCCGCAAGATGCTCTCGATGAGATCTTTTTCCCGGAACGGCTTGTTGACCAATGGCACGTCCGATGGGCGGTTTGAAATTGCCTCAGCATCGGCATAGCCGGTTATCATAACCGCTGGCCAATCGGAGCGCAGGTTGCGCGCGAAGCGAATTACCTCGACTCCGGACACGAGCGGCATTGCGAAATCGGTGACAATCACGTCGAACTCATGCGGTGTCCGTTCAATAATTGCCAGCGCCTCGGCACCCCCTGCTGCGCATGTCACTGTAAACCCGTGTTGCCGAAGCGATTCCGCGGTCAGCTGCCGCAATCCGCTGCTGTCGTCAATCAATAGAAGCGAAGGGAAAGCCTTCCCTGCAGTCTCGACCAGGACTCTCTCTCCATCCAGATCTGCCACATTGTCGGAAGGCTGCTCCGCTGAACGCGGCAGCCACAGCTCCATGGATGTTCCGCGCCCGACGAGGCTGTCTATGCGGAGCGCGCCGCCCGATTGCTTCATGAAACCGTATACCGTGCTGAGACCCAGCCCGGTGCCTTTCCCGACGGGCTTCGTCGTGAAAAACGGTTCGACGACCTTGGTCAGAATCTCCTTCGGGATGCCGGCACCGGTGTCCTTGACGGTGAGGACTACATACTCCCCGGCCGCCAGGTCTTCGGAAGGTATTTTGATGACCCGATTTTGCGCCTGCACGGCAATTGTCCCGCCGGAGGGCATCGCGTCGCGCGCGTTGAACACCAGATTCATCAACGCCAACTCCAATTGGCCGACGTCGACATGCGCGGGCCAAACGGAGTTGTCGACCTCCCACTCAAAGCGGATCAGGCCGCCGAGCACGGGAGCCACCAAGCCATTCATCGTATCTTCCAGCGCGGCCAGCCGCACTGCCGTCGGCTTCAGATTCTGACGCCGCGAAAAGGCAAGCATGCGGTTGACAAGTTCGGCGCCTTGCTTCGCGGAGCGGCGAGTGAGTTCAACGATCTTCTTTGCTTGCTCGTCAAGCGTAAGCTGCCTCTCGAGCAATCCTAGTCCGCTCAGAATCGCGGCAAGCAGATTGTTGAAATCGTGTGCCAGCCCTCCGGTGAGTTTCCCGACCGCTTCGAGGCGCTGTGACTGAAGAAGTTGATTTTCGAGCTCACGCCGCTCGGTCACGTCAAGCAAAGTGCCGAGGATTTCAGGTCGGCGTCCGTCGACACCTTTCGACAGGATTCCTTGGTCGAGAAAGATACGATATTTGCCATCGGCACACTGCCAGCGGAACTCGCATGTGTAGGAGCCTGTCACCTTTGCCGCCAATAAAGCTTCCCGCACCCTGGGTAGATCTTCCGGATGCACCCGGCTCAGCCCAAACCGCGGCTCGGACGTCAGTCGCTCAGGTGGGAATCCCGTCAGACGTTCGACACCTTTTGAAACAAAACGTGCTGCAAAGGGCGGCTCGGCGACCCTGGCGTGAAAACAGACGGGCAAGGATCCTAGAATGGCCTCCTGCCGTTCTTCGGCGCCGCGCAGCGATCGTTCGGCCTCGAGCTTTTGTTTTTCGGCCTGCAAGGCTTTCGCCAGAAGTGCCTGTTCGGCGACCGCATTGCGCTGGATCTCGAGCGTCTTTTCGTGAAGCTCGACGAATACAGCCACCTTGGATCGCAGCATGGCGGGGTCGAAAGGCTTGAACATATAGTCCACTGCGCCGGCGTCGTAGCCACGCAGCATATGAGCATCTTCCTTATTGATGGCCGTGAGGAAGATGAGAGGGGTTCGTCTGGACTGTTCGCGCTGGCGGATCAACGCGGCTGTTTCGTAGCCGTCGAGGCCCGGCATCAAAACATCCAGCAAGATAACGGCGAAATCCTCCTTTAGGAGGCAGCGCAGAGCCTCCTCGCCGGATTGCACAGCGACGACTTCCGCGAGTGGAGTGAGAACTTCTTCGATCGCCAACAGGTTTCGTTCGTCATCATCGACTGCCAGGATGCGTGCCTTTGACTGATTGTCCGCCAACTGCACAATCTCCAGTTTCTTCGAACGGATTCGCGACAGCCTTTGCATCGGGCATCCCGTCAGCTGACTGACCTAAGCAGATTTTGGGATGTCTCGACCCGATCCCGAGAGCGACCGATCCAGACCCGCAGCAGTGCCAACAGCAGGTCGAGATCGACAGGCTTGGCAATATAGTCGGAAGCCCCGGCTTCCAGGCATTTCTGCCGGTCGCCTTTCATCGCCTTTGCTGTCACCGATATCAACGGAATATGCGCGATGGAGGGTGTGTTGCGGATACTCCTCATCGTCTCGTAGCCGTCCATCTCCGGCATCATGATGTCGATCAAGGCTGCGTCGACGTCGGCATTCTCCTCCAGCAACGCTATCCCATCGCGACCGCGCTCAGCGTGAAGGACTTCGATATCGTAGGTCTCAAGGACGCTCGTCAGCGAATAGATGTTTCGAATATCGTCATCGACGATCAGGACTTTCGCGCCCGCAAGATTCGACCTGTTGTCAGCTCGTTCGGCACCTGCCCCGCTTTCCTCGCGCAATCCTCCCGGAAGCGTCGCAGATATATGGAGAGCCAATTGAGCAAAATTCTCAGCTCGCGGGACTGAGGACAAAGCGGGATTCAACGCCAGCACCTGTTCAACTGCCTCTGAATGAGGGGCAAAAAACAGCAGCGGCGGAAGGCCGTCTGAAAACTGGTTGGTGAGTTCGTCAAGGGCCCGCGCATTATCCCTCGCAGACTTTCCAAGCCCAAGGACAACCGCATCGAATGAGGCGAGGTCGATGTCCTCCGCGGTTGCCGCGCGACTGATTGCGGTGACCGAGGTGACGCCGTCCCGGATCGTCTCGACCAGGGAAAGTCGGCGCTCGGGATCGGAGTCAGCCACGAGCACCCGGCGCTGGACGCGCAGGTTCCTCGAATGAATTTCCTGGAACACCTTCACCAGCTCCTCGGATGACACCGGTTTGGTCGAGATGCTCGATGCCCCTTTGCGAGCCAGGCTATCGATGTCTTCCGCTCCGGAAATCACATGAATGGGAATGCCGGCGGTCTTCGGATCATGGCGCAGCAGGTCGAAGAGCACCCATCCATCGATGTCCGCAAGGCCGAGGTCCAGCGTGATCGCGTCCGGCACCAGTTTGCGGGCCAGCGCCAAGGTTCCGGAGCCTGCGGTCGACAGGACGCCTTTCAACCCGGCAGACCGTGCCAGGCCCAGCAGCAGACCGCCAAAGGTCGGGTCGTCCTCGACGATCAGAACGACCCTATCTTGCGCCGATATAGCGTCGCGATCGTCCATCAATTCCGCCGACGGCAAACCGCTGGGCGCCGCTGTCGTCGCGATTGCCTCGGTGGCCGGAAGCAGTTCCGGCTGGCTGGCAGCGGCAACCCTGGGACCATCGATCGGAATGACGAGCGTGAACGTCGATCCTTTGCCGGGAATGCTTTCAACTCTTAGCTCACCGCCGAGCAAACGGGCGATCTCACGGCTGATCGAGAGCCCAAGTCCGGTTCCTCCATATTTGCGGCTGGTCGTGCCGTCGGCCTGCTGGAACGCCTCGAAAATCAGTTTCTGCTTGTCTTCCGGGATGCCGATACCGGTGTCGGTCACCGCTATGGCAAGTGCTTTCCTGGGCAGCTTGGCGCCGTTGCGGCGTCCCGCCTTTTCCATTCTGAAACTCAGGCTGACCTTGCCTTCGGAGGTGAACTTGAAGGCATTCGACAGCAGGTTGAGCACGATCTGCTGCAACCGCTTCTCGTCCGTACGCACGGTTTCCGGAAGAGCGGGATCGACATTGATGGTAAAGCCCAGACCCTTGTCGGCTGCAAGCTGGCGGAACGTGCGCTCCATATGCTGTCGCAAATGGGCGACTGGCATATCGTTGATGTCGATCGAGACCGTGCCGGACTCGATCTTCGACAAATCGAGAATGTCGTTGATCAGGCTGAGAAGATCCGTGCCGGCCGAATTGATGGTGCGAGCAAACTCGACCTGCTTTTCGTTGAGGTTGCCCTGCTGGTTCGTGGCAAGCAGATTTGAAAGAATGAGAAGCGAATTGAGCGGGGTTCTGAGCTCATGACTCATGTTGGCGAGGAACTCGGATTTGTACTTGGAGGTAAGCGCCAGCTGCTCGGCTTTCTCCTCAAGCGCCCGGCGCGCCATCTCGATTTCGAGATTTTTGTTTTCGACCTGCTTCTTCTCATTCTCCAGAAGTTGAGCCTTCTCCTGGAGTTCCTCGTTCGTGGCGTGCAGTTCCTCCTGCTTTTTCGTCAGTTCGGTCTGACGCGCCTGCAGCTCGGATGTCAGCAATTGCGATTGCTTGAGCAGGCCCTCGGTGCGCATCGTCGCCGCGATCGTGTTGAGGACGATGCCGACCGATTCCATCAGCTGATTGAGAAACGATTGGTGCGTGTCGCGGAACTCGCTGAAAGATGCGAGCTCGATGACAGCCTTGACCTCATCTTCGAACAAGGCAGGTAGAATGATGACGTTTGCCGGCGAGGCGCTGCCAAGCCCCGATGTGACGCGCAAAAAGTCCGGCGGAACATTGTCGAGCATAATGGCTCGCTTGTCGGCAGCACTTTGTCCGACGAGACCCTCACGCAGATCGAGGCGTTGCTTGATTGCCGCCTTGCTCTCGGCACCATAGGACGCCGCCAGTTCCAGATAGGACTCCTCCTCGTCCCGATTGGTCACATAAAAGACGCCGTATTGCGCGTTCACAAGCGGAGCGAGCTCGGACATGATGAGACGCGACACCGTGGCGAGATCGCGCTCTCCCTGCAGCATGCGGGAGAAACGCGCGAGATTTGTCTTCAGCCAATCTTGCTCGGCGTTTTTCAACGTCTGATCCTTGAGATTGCGGATCATCTCGTTGATGTTGTCCTTGAGCGCGGCGACCTCTCCGGAAGCCTCGACGCTGATCGAGCGCGTCAGATCACCCTTCGTCACCGCTGTCGAGACCTCGGCGATTGCGCGGACCTGGGTGGTCAGATTGGCCGCCAACTGATTGACGTTGTCCGTAAGATCGCGCCACAGACCGGCGGCGCCAGGCACGCGTGCCTGGCCTCCAAGCTTGCCTTCGATGCCGACTTCGCGCGCGACATTGGTCACCTGGTCGGCAAAGGTGGCGAGCGTTTCGATCATCCCGTTGATGGTGTCCGCCAGGGAGGCGATTTCGCCCTTCGCGTCCACAGTCAACTTGCGTTTGAGATTGCCTTGCGCAACCGCAGTCACGACGTCGGCGATGCCGCGCACCTGGTTGGTCAGATTGGTGGCCATCAGGTTGACGTTGTCGGTCAGATCCTTCCAGGTGCCGGCCACGCCGCGCACTTCGGCCTGACCGCCAAGCTTTCCTTCCGTGCCGACTTCACGTGCGACGCGTGTCACCTCGCCGGCGAAGGAGTTCAGCTGGTCGACCATGGTGTTGATGGTCGACTTGAGCTCGAGGATTTCGCCCTTCACGTCGACGGTGATCTTCTTCGAAAGATCGCCTCGCGCGACCGCCGTCGTCACTTCGGCGATGTTGCGAACCTGACCGGTCAGATTCTCGGCCATGGAATTCACGTTGTCGGTCAAATCCTTCCATGTACCGGCCACGCCTCGCACCTGGGCTTGGCCGCCGAGCTTTCCTTCGGTGCCGACTTCGCGCGCCACGCGAGTCACCTCGCCGGCGAAGGAGTTCAGCTGATCGACCATGGTGTTGATGGTCGACTTGAGCTCAAGGATCTCGCCCTTGACGTCCACGGTGATCTTCTTGGAAAGGTCGCCGAGCGCCACGGCCGTGGTCACTTCCGCGATGTTGCGCACCTGGCCCGTCAGGTTGGCCGCCATCGCATTCACATTGTCGGTCAGGTCCTTCCAGGTGCCGCCCACGCCTCTGACCTGCGCTTGGCCGCCGAGCTTGCCGTCCGAACCGACCTCGCGCGCCACGCGCGTCACCTCCGAGGCAAAGGAATTCAGCTGATCAACCATCGTGTTGATCACATCCTTGATCTGCAGGATCTCTCCCAAGGCATCGACGGTGATCTTCTGCGTCAGATCGCCGGTCGCGATCGCGGTCGCGACCTTGGACACGTCGCGCAACTGCACGGTCAGATTGCCGGCCATGGCGTTGACGTTGTCGGTCAGGTCTTTCCACGTGCCGCCGACACCTTCCACATGGGCCTGGCCGCCGAGCTTGCCTTCCGAACCGACCTCGCGCGCCACGCGCGTGACTTCGGAGGCGAAGGAGTTCAGCTGGTCGACCATCGTGTTGACGGTATCCTTGAGCTCGAGGATCTCGCCTTTGACGTCCACGGTGATCTTCTTGGAAAGGTCGCCGCGGGCGACGGCTGTCGTAACCTCGGCGATGTTTCGAACCTGGCCAGTCAGGTTGGCCGCCATCAGATTGACGTTGTCGGTCAGGTCTTTCCAGGTGCCCCCGACGCCCCTCACCTCTGCCTGCCCGCCGAGCTTGCCTTCCGTGCCCACTTCGCGCGCAACGCGCGTGACTTCGGAGGCGAAGGAGTTCAGCTGATCGACCATCGTATTGATGGTATCCTTGAGCTCGAGTATCTCCCCCTGCACTGCCACCGTGATCTTTTTCGACAGGTCACCCGAAGCAACCGCCGTCGTGACCTCGGCAATGTTGCGCACTTGGCCGGTGAGGTTCTCGGCCATGGAATTGACGTTGTCGGTCAGGTCTTTCCAGGTGCCGGCGACGCCGCGAACCTGGGCCTGGCCGCCGAGCTTGCCCTCGGTGCCGACCTCGCGCGCGACGCGCGTGACCTCGGATGCGAACGAGTTCAACTGATCGACCATCGTGTTGATGGTGTTCTTGAGTTCCAGGATCTCGCCCTTCACGTCGACGGTGATCTTCTTGGAGAGATCGCCCAGCGCGACCGCCGTCGTCACCTCGGCAATGTTGCGAACCTGGCCGGTCAGATTCTCGGCCATCGAGTTCACATTGTCGGTGAGGTCCTTCCACGTGCCGCCGACGCCTTCGACCCGCGCCTGGCCCCCGAGCTTGCCTTCCGTGCCGACCTCGCGCGCGACGCGCGTCACTTCCGATGCGAACGAGTTCAACTGATCGACCATCGTGTTGATGGTGTTCTTGAGCTCGAGTATCTCGCCCTTCACATCGACAGTGATCTTCTTAGACAAATCGCCTGACGCCACCGCAGTGGTCACCTCGGCGATGTTGCGCACCTGGCCGGTAAGGTTGGTGGCCATGGCGTTGACGTTGTCGGTCAGGTCCTTCCACGTGCCGGCCACGCCCTTCACCCGCGCTTGTCCGCCGAGCTTTCCCTCCGTTCCAACCTCACGCGCGACACGTGTCACTTCGGAGGCAAAGGAAGCCAGTTGCCCCACCATCGTGTTGACGATCTTGCCTATGCGCAGGAACTCCCCGCGCAGCGGGCGGCCGTCGATTTCGACCATCATTGTCTGGGAAAGGTCGCCTTTGGCCACTGCCCCGATGACGCGGGCCACTTCGGCGGTCGGTTGAACCATGTCTTCGATCAGGTCGTTGACCGACCTGACGCTTGATTCCCAGCTGCCGGTAGCATTGCGGACATGACCCCGCTCGCCAATTCTGCCGTCCTTGCCGACGACCCTGCTCAGCCGCTCAAACTCCTTCGTCACCTGATCGTTGAGTTCGACGATCTGATTGAAGGCATCGGCAATATCGGAATCGATTCCCTCATAGATGTTGTCGATCCGGATGGAAAAGTCGCCTCGCCTGAAGGCCTTTAAGGAATTGAGAATTTGACGACGATCTAGTTGCGCCCTTGATGCCTGCACGCTCACAGTGCCACTCCCCAATCCACCTGTTTGTGAAGAACTGATGATCAGATGAAGTCCCGCCCTCGCGGCGAGGTATACAATTCACCGCAAGCTCCACAACGTGGTAGGCGCCAATTTGTTCCGACGCGCAGATCGAATCTCATCCGCACGCCGGCAAACGCTTAAAAAAGCGCGAAGGCTCGCCCGTTATTTGGCTTGCTTTGCCTTGGAATTGCTTGGCGTATTCAGCCCAATCGGAAGCTGCGACACCGCCGCCCGCAGGCTCTTTTCAACTTGGCGAACCGCTTCGTAAGCTTTTGACGGATAAGGATTATGTTAGTCGCAGAGGGGCGATTCCGCAGGCGGCCCGGCAAGGCCGGCTCGCCTCATGCCATCTCTGGACGTCTTGAAGCTTCGCGGATCGCCTTGTGGACATTGCGCTGCAGGTCCATGAACTCCGCGCTTTCCATGACCTCTTCCCGGCGCGGGCGCTCTATGTCGACGTTGAAGGTTCGCATGATGCGTCCCGGGCCGATCCCCATGACGACGATGCGGTCGGACAGATAGACGGCCTCCTCCACGTCATGGGTGACGAAGAGCACGGTCAGCCGGTGCTCCTCCCAGATCTGCGTCAGCAGCTCCTGCATCTGGTGCCTGGTCAAGGCGTCGAGCGCGCCGAAGGGCTCGTCCATGAGCAGCATCTTGGGCCGATAGGACAGCGCCCGCGCGATGGCGACGCGCTGCTTCATGCCGCCCGACAGTTCCGACGGATAGAGGTCGGCACAGTGCGGAAGCTTGACGAGGTCGAGGTGCTCGCGCGCGATCCTGCGGCAGGTCGAGCGATCATAGCCGGCGGCCTTGAGGGCAAATTCTATGTTCTGCTGCGCCGTCAGCCAAGGCAGCAGCGTGTAGGACTGGAAGACGACGCCGCGGTCGAGGCCGGGCTTGAGGATCGGCGAGCCGTCGATGTCGAGCTCGCCCGCGTCGAAATCCTGCAGCCCAGCCACGATCGACAGCAGCGTGCTCTTGCCGCAACCCGACGTGCCCACCAGCGAGACGAACTCGTTGTCGGCAAGGTCGAGATTGATGTCACGCAGCACCTGGGTGCGCCGCTCCCCGGTGCCAAAGCTCTTGTGCAGGCCTTCGATGCGCAGTTTGGGCAAACTCATCGGCCGAACCTCATTGCGCGTGGCCTTCCTGCCGGAACAGCACCTTTCCCAGCGCCTTCATCACCTGGTCGGTGATGAGACCGAGCACACCCAACAGCAGGATGTAGCCGATGATGGTGTTGGTCTGGAAATAGCGCTGCGACACGGTGATGCGGTAGCCGAGGCCGGAGGTCGCCGCGACGAGCTCAGCCAGCACGAGCCAGGTCCACGCCCAGCCCAGGCTGATGCGCAGCGTGTCCCAGATGCCCGGCAGGGCGCTGGGCACCACAATACGCGTCAGGATCTTGCGGTCCGGCAGGCCGAGCGTCCTGCCGAGGCCGACGAAATCCGTCGGCACCCGCTTCACATTGTCCATGATCATCAGGACCTGCTGAAAGAAGGTCCCGATGAAGATGATCAGGAACTTCTGGGCGTCGCCGGTGCCCGACCAGAGGATGGAAAGCGGCACGAAGGCGACCACCGGCATATAGCGGATGAAATCCACCAGCGGCTCGACGGCGGCTTCCCAGACCCTGAAGCTGCCGATCAGCACGCCGATCGGAATCGCCAGTGCGGAGGCGATCAGGAAGCCGATGGAGATGCGGTATATCGAGGCCTTGAGGTCCAGCCACAGCGTGCCGTCGCTCCAGAGCTTGCCGAGCTGTCCCGCCACGCTTTCCGGCGAAGGCAGGAAGATGGGCTTCACCAGCTCCAGGCCCGTTGCCGCCCACCAGGCAAGGCCGAGGCCGGCAAAAACGGCCACGGCGATCATCAGGAAACGCGACCGCGTGATGGGCGCGCCGATTCCGGAGGATCGGCGGCGCGGCACCGGTCGCGCAGCCGGTCCTTGCGCGGGGCCGGACTGGCTCGTTTTGGCGGCACGCTGCTCGGACATCCGCGCTACCACCGAGAGGCAGTCTTCATCATTCCGCGGCCTTGACGAATGACGGGTCTATCATCTGCTCCGGTGTCACGTCGGCCTGGAGCAGCCCGGCATTCTTGGCGGCGGCTTCGACATCGGCGAATGTCTTGGTGGAGAACTCGCCGGTCAGAGCGCTCTTGTTCTCGGCGAGAGAATAATAGCGCACGCCGTCGAAGGCCGTGTTGAGGTCCTCGACACTGGAACCGACGGCCTTGGAAATGATGGCGCGGCCACCCGCGGTATCGCCGTTGTAGTCCTTCAGGGCCGCATCCCAGGTCTTGATCATGGCAAGCACCTGGCCGGGTCGCGACTTGATCACCTCGTCGCGCACCACAAGCACGTCGCTGATCAGGCCGGGATCCTCGCCGGCGGTGAAGAGCAGCTTGACGTCCTTGTTCTGCGCCGTGGCCGCGGTGAGATAAGGTTCGTAGGTGACCGCGACCGGGACCTGTCCGGCAATCAGCGCGCTGCCGGCGTCGGCCGCCGGCATCGGCACCGGCTGCACATCGGCGATGGACATGCCGTTCTTGGCAAGGGCGTATTTGAGCAGGATGTCGCTGGTCGTGCCCTCCTCGAACGCGACCTGCTTGCCCTTGAGGTCGGCGACGGAGGAAATATCCTTGCCGGCGATCATGGCGTCGGCCGTCATGCTGACATCGAGCAGCAGCACGATTTTCACCGGCAGGCCCGCCGCAACCATACCCATCGCGGTATGGGTCGCGATGTTGGCGGCATCGAGCTGGCCGCTCGCGAGCGCGGCATTGATGTCCTTGTCTTCCGCGAAGTTGACGATTTGGACGTCCGACAACCCGCTTGCCTTGAACAGGCCCTTGGCCTCGGCGACGTGCCACTGGCCATAGCCGAGCCATGGCTCGATGCCGATCTTGAAGGTGCCCGCTTCAGGCGTCGCGGGAATGGCCGCGTCGGCGGCAAAGGCCGCCGGGGCGAACCCGATGACAGCAGCCGCGACGAGTGCACGAAATTGTCCTGCTAGGTTACGCATCATCTCTGTTCCCCTTTATGATCGCGCCGCTCTTTGAACTGCATATCCGGCCTGGATGAGAATGCGGGCTTATGCTCTTGCGGCACTGTGCCTCGGCGTCTTACCTGCCGCTTCAACGGAAGCGCAAGGATACTCGACGTCGGCGGCGGTGAATGTCAAGACTAAAATACATACATGCATATACAAGTTGGACAGGTTGGGTTCGCAACTTTCGGAACATCAGACCGCATTCGTTTGCCGCATAGCGTTAGGGCCGATCGCATCCAGGAATCCGTCACGCGATTTGCGCCGGAACAGGGCCTTGCCGCGATCAGCCGCTTTTGGAAGGAGAGTACCGGCTGCCGAGCGAATAGCGGCTGCCGACATAGGTCAGCTTGCTGATGGTGGCGACGATCGCTCCCGTCCACGTCCGGCGGTGCAGAAGCAGGCAGCAGCTGCCGGCATCGATGCCCAGATGCCGCGCCGTCTCGGCATCGGCCGGGATTGCCGAGATGATGTGCTCGACCTCGGTCACCGGTGTTTTCTGCATCAGATAGTCGTAGGTCGCGGTCTTGGAAAAATCCTGCTTGTCGTAGTCGGGTATCAGGCTCGGATTGACGAAGCGCTCTTCCAGTTGCACAGGCAGATCGTTCTCAAAATTGACGACGACGGAGTGGTAGACCGACGAACGCCTGGCGAACTCGAAGGACAGCGCAAGCTCCTTCTCCGGCATGATTTTTTCGAGGACGAGAACCTCGGAACGATGCTTGTTGCCGCGTGCCAGGATCTCGGCCGCGATATTGTTGATCTCGATCAGGGCCGATTGCGGCCGCGGCGGCGCGATGAATGTTCCCACGCCCTGCAGCCGGATCAGAAATCCCGCCGAGGTCAGTTCCCGCAAGGCGCGGTGGATCGTCATCCTGGACACACCAAGCGCTGCCACGAATTCATTTTCGGACGGCAGCTTGCGGTCCTTGCTCCACCGGCCGGTCCCGATGTTCGTCAGGATGTAGTCCTTGACCTTCTCGTAGAGGGGGCTGGCCGTATCGGGCAGAGTGTTCATTTCAGATGTCCTTTCCGGCAAGCACGGAAATCAGGAATGCTCAAGGGATTGCCGCATCCGGATGATTGTTTTCAAGCCGTCGCCCTGGCCTTCCAGCAGCCGCCGATAGGCTGCGGGGACGTCATCCAGGCCGATCTCGCGGTCGATCAGGCTGATCAGCGGCTCGCTCAGCTCACCCAGCATCCGGATGGCATCGGGAAGCTCGTCGGCGAAGGCGTGGCAGCCCAGCAACGCGATCTCCCGCTCGACCAGCATGTTGGGGTCGATGTCGAGCCGGCCGTGGAAGATGCCGACCATCGCAATGGTGCCGCCCGGGCCGAGAACACCCAGCAACTGACTGAGCGCGGCGACGCTGCCTGTCGCCTCGACGGCCGCGAGCAAGGGGGTATTCGCAGTCGCTGAGGCGATGGCGTGCGGGTCTAGATCGACGATCGTGGCGCCGGTCACGCGCGCGACGCGAGCGCAGCGAGCCTGGTTGCGGTCGGCGATCAGCACGGTGCCCGCGAGCGTCCGCGACAGCAGCAACGCGGCAAGGCCGCCGATGGTCCCGCAGCCGAGAACAAGCACCGAGGCCGCCGCTTTCGGCAGGCGTCGCACCGCATGCAGCGCAACCGCGAGCGGCTCGGCCATCGCCGCCACCCGCACATCAAGCGCGGCATCGACGCTATGCAACAGGCGCGCGGGGAGCACGGCCTGTTCGGCAAATCCGCCGTCGCATATTTCGCCGACGAAGCCTAGCGACGTGCAGAGATGGCGCCTGCCGGCACGGCATTGCGCGCACTCTCCGCACCAGAAGCGTGAATCGGCGACCACCCGGTCGCCAATGGCGATGGTGTCGACGCCCTCACCCACGGCAACCACCGTGCCCGTCAATTCATGGCCGGCCGTCGAAGGCGAGCGGCTTATCCATTGACCGGTGCGGAAATTGTGCAGGTCGGAACCGCAGATGCCCGCGGCGTCCACCTTGAGCTTCACCCAGCCCGCATCGGGGACGCCCGGGGCGGCGATATCCTCAACGCGCAAGTCGCCGGGTCCGTAAAGTCGCGCGGCCTTCATCGTCTTCGCTTCCGCTCAGACCGAGAGATAGCGGCTGCGGATTTCCGAGACCGCGTTTTCATGCGAGCTGAAGCCTTCGTAGCGGGCGAGCCTGCGCGCATGCCCGGCGAGTTCCGGATAGGCCGCCGACGTCACATAACCGACTGACGAGCGCTTGACGAAATCCGTGACCGACAGCGGCCCATACGTGCGCGCCCACCGGCTGGTCGGCAACACGGCATTGGGCCCGAGGACAAAGTTGGCGAGCGTCACCGGCGTATGCGGACCCATGAGGATCTCGGCCGCTTCGGTGATGTGCCCGAGATGCGCGAACGGTTCCTTCGACAGGATCTCGAGATGCTCCGGAGCGTAGTCGTTGATGAAGCGATAGCTGTCCTCCAGGGACGCGGTCAGCACGATGCCGCCGCGCGTTCCGGTCAGCACAGCGCGCGAGAATTCGACGCGCTGTTCGCTCATGCGGGACCAATGCTGCGGCAGCGCGGCAAGCGCGGCCTCGGCGACCTTGCGGCTATGCGTCACCAGATAGGCCGAGGAATCCGGTCCGTGCTCGGCTTCGATCAAAAGGTCCAGCGCGGCAAGGCCGCCATCGACGCTGTCATCGGCAAAGATGATGGCTTCGGAAGGGCCGGCCGGAAGGCCGGTGTTGATGACCGAGGACAGCAGGCTCTTTGCCGCCACCACCCAGGGACTGCCCGGCCCGACGATCTTGACGGCGGGCTTCACTGTCTCGGTGCCATAGGCGACAGCAGCGACCGCCTGGGCGCCACCGCATTTGTATACAGTCTCGACTCCGGCGAGGCGTGCGGCAACCAGGGTCGCGGCATCGACGGATCCATCGGAAGTCGGCGGCGTCACGATCGCTATCTGGGGCACGCCGGCAATCACAGCCGGGACCGAGGTCATCATCGTCACCGACGGGAAGGCGCCCTTGCCGCGCGGAACGTAAAGCGCCACGGAGGCGATCGGGGTGTATCTGTCACCTGCATAGGCGCCCGGCCGGACTTCCTTCAGCCACATCGTTTCCGGACGCTGCTCCTCGTGGAAATGCCGGATGTTCTCGATACCGAACCGGATGCTCTCCACGACATCCTTTTCGACCTTGTCGAATGCCGCGTCGAACTCCGCTTCCGAGACCTTGAGCCCGCCATCGGCCACATCGGCCTTGTCGAGCTCGCGCGCGAACCGAAGCAGGGCGGCGTCACCTTCGGTCCTGACCGCCTCGATGATCGGACGGGCTTTTTCGACGAAGACCGAAAGATCGGCTTCGGCGCGCCTCAGCAAGCTGGCCCGCCGGTCGGCGTCGAGGGTCGACAGGTCGTGGAAGCTGATATCGGACATGGCTGCTCCTTCTCCCGGAACGCAGTGGCGGTTGGCGATGGCCGGTCACACGCCTGGAAGACCTTTGAGACCGGCAATACGAGGCAAGGGCCGCAGGTGGAACATTGCCAGCCTGCAAAAGTATATACATGTACACATAACGGCTGCCAGCATTTTCTGCGTCCCGCCAACTCGAGCTCAGCTGATGAGAGGCCATCTTCAGATCGACGCGAGAAAGCCGCCATCGACCGGGATGGACTGACCGGTGATGTAGGCCGAGGCATCGGAGGCGAGGAATACCGCAATCCCGTACAGGTCCGACAGGTCGCCGAAGCGATGCTGCGGGATTTTGGCGAGCATCGATTGCCGCCATGCCTCATTGCCGTAGAACACTTCCGTCATTGCCGTCCTGAAATAGCCGGGGGCGATGGCGTTGACCCTGATCCCCAGATCCGCCCACTCGGCCGCCAGAGCGCGCGTCATGCCGAGCAGGCCCGACTTCGACGAGCCATAGGGCACAGCCGTCGGAATCCCGACTTCGGAGGTGAGCGAGCAAAGATTGATGATGACGCCGGGCCGGCCGGCGTCCTTCATGTGCTGCGCGGCGGCCTGGGCGCAGAAGAATGCGCCTTTGAGATTCGTGTCGACGATCCTGTCCCAAAGCGCTTCGTCGACATCGAGCGAGGGGCGGACTTCCTCCATCCCGGCATTGTTGACGAGAATATCGAGACCGCCGAGCAGGCCGGCGGCCTCGGCCGTCGCCGCCCTGCAGCGGCCGACATCGGTGACGTCCAGGGCGATGGCGTGCGCCACCCCGCCGGCGGCGCGGATGGTGGCCGTCGTCTCCCCAAGCGAGGCAAGGCTGCGTGCCGTGACGGCGACATCGGCGCCGGCCGCGCTCAGCGCCTCGGCAATGGAACGCCCGATGCCGCGGCTTGCGCCGGTGACAAGCGCTTTCCGGCCCGACAGGTCGAAGAGCGGAGCGTTGCGCATGCGATCCTCCTTGGCACGGCCGGCTTAGCGATCTCGCCTTGAGCCTAATGGATCGAACTTACCTATACAAGCATATACAAATCAACTGGGTTGCGGTAGTGGTTGAGGGGCATGCGCGACAACCGGTCGATCTGGAACCGAGGCCGCGAAGTCGCTCCGTTATTCATGGATTTGAGAGGCACGATCGATGCGCCGCTTGGTTGACCATGGAGCGATGAGTGCTGCCGGTTATGCCACGCCCTGGAGCGTAAGGCCCGGCCAGCGGGTGGAGCTTGGCCTCTCCTGCAGCCGGCCGGTGGAGAGCGTGCGGATATGCCGGCTGGACACGCACGCCGCGGATTTTGTGGATTGGCCGATCGAGGCGACATCCGAGCCCGACGCGCATCGCAGCTTCGATCATGGATCGTACCTTCGCCTGCGTGCCGAGGAGCTTGCAAAAGCGCCTGCCGTCAAGGGCATCCGCTTTGAGCTGTTTCTCACCCGCAATACGGGGCCGCGCACGATCCTGGAAGCGGGGTCCTTTCTGCTGAGCCTTCGCGATGGGGCGATCGCCTTGGAGATGCGGAATGATCGTCTGTTGTCTGCGCCGGTTCCGCAAGGGGTTTGGCTCACCGTCGAGCTCGGCCTGCATGAGGACGAGCCGTTCTTCAAGCTGAAATCTCACGACCTCCTCGCCCCTTACGAATTCAAGCGGCGCCTGCACGACGCCGAATGGCATCCACAAGGGCGCGACATCCTCTTCGGCGCGAGCGGCTCTCGAAGCGAGCTGACTCTCAATGCGAGATTTGCAGCTATTCGGCTGGAGACTTCTCAGGGGCCAATCGCCTGGAATTTCCCGACTCTGCTGCCGACGGGACCGATCCTGTCGTCAGGCGGACCGGTTCCGCTGGCGCTCGATGTGATAAATCAGCCTACATTCTGCGTGACATCGGCGCGCTGGGACGGATCGAGCTTCGACCCCCGGCTCGTGCCTTCGCACTACGATGCCGTCCATTGCCATGACGATGACATGGGACCGCTCGATTGGCCTGCTTCCCACCGCGCCGCGGTGCCCGAGAATGCGAAGCCGGGCGTATACGCTTTCCAGGTGGAATGGGACGGCGGCTACGAGCGCATCGTGTTTTTCGTCACCACCGCGCGTGCTTCCTCACCGCTGCTTTATCTGCTGCCGACCGCGACCTATCTTGCTTACGCGGACGAGTATCTCCCCGACCATCTCTATGAATGGAAGTGCGACGATCGCGGACACCGCTTTGCCATCGCAAACAGCCTCAAGTCGCTCTACGACTATCACTCCGATCTCAGTGGCGTGTCGATCTGCTCCTATCGCAAACCCAAGGCGACATTGCGGGACGACTACAACTACCCGCTATGCGGCTGCCCTCACAACTTGCCGGTCGATCTGCATTTCCTCAGATTCTGCAACGAGAACGGCATAGCGCTCGACATCGTCACCGATCACGATCTGCATCGGCAGGGGATCGAGGTTCTCTGCGGGCATCGGGCCGTCGTGACCGGAAGCCATCCGGAATACATGTCGACCGAGATGGAAGGGGCACTGCGGCAATTCGCGGCCGAGGGCGGCAGCATCGCCTATCTCGGCGGAAACGGCTTTGCCGGAACGGTCGCCTTCAAGGACGACCTGATGGAATTGCGCCGCTCGCCCCTGGAACCTGGCCGCACTTGGGATGGTCCGGTCAGCGAACAATATCTGTCGATAACCAACGAGCCTGGCGGCCACCTTCGCTCCCGGGGCCGCGGCGAGTTTTCACTGGTCGGCGGCGCGATTTCGCTGATGGGTTTCGACGGCGCGCGCCCGTTCACGCGAACGCCCGAAAGCCACGCGCCGGAATGCGCATGGCTGTTTGAAGGCATCGAGGACAAAACCTTCGGTTCGGAAGGCATCGTATTGGGTGCCGCCGCGGGTTACGAGGTGGATGCGACGAACCCGGCCCTGGGCACGTCGGCCGACACCGTCGTGATCGCCCGCGCGACGGACTTTCCGGCCGGCTTCTTCCAGGATCCCTCGCGCTGGTACGCGGGCGGGGATGAAGAACGCGTCGGCCGTCGCTGCGCCGAAATGACCTTACGAAATCTTGCTGCGGGCGGCCTGATCTTTTCAGCAAGTTCGGTCGCCTGGTGCGGCGCGCTGCCTGCCGGCAAAGCAATGAACGACGTGGGGAGGATCACCCTCAACCTGCTCAACCGTCTCTCGCATTGCAAAGCAGGAGGCCAACTCCGACGGTCTGGCCTGACGACGCTCTCAAAAGCAGATGCTTCAGCGATTGAGCACGATGTAGATAGATAGACAGATCAGCTTCATGCCGAGGTTTTCTATGAGCGAGCAAAATCGATGTTCCTGGCGGGAGCGCATGACGATCCTCGGCGATGTCCAGGTGGCATCCTTTCTTCCGTGGATCGAGCGCCATGCCGCCAAGCTCGGGCTCGCGCAGGAAATATGCTTTGCCGGTCCCGACCGCATTGAACTCGATATTGCCGGTCCGGCCGAACTCATCGACATGATGGAGATGGGGTGCTCTCTTGGACCAATCGATGTCTGGGTCGAGACCATCCGCCGGGCGCCGATCGAGAGCGAATCGGGCTAGGTTTCTGGGCCTGCGGCCCTCTGCTTGCCGAGGTGTCATGCACCTTTTTTAGGCATTATTGCCAGTGAGGAAATGTTGTGCAAACCTAACCCGGCGTATCGGCATATCCTTGACCGCGAAGCTTCGCTCGGGAAGATGCTGGTGCCGTTTTGAAAGTTGATGCATGCCGTCTTATCCCACCGGCTCATGGATGCCTGTTGCCCTCTCCGCGGACTTGCCGGCGGGAACCGTTATGCCGGCGCAATCCCCGGCCGGACCGGTTGCCCTTTGGCGAACCCGCTCCGGCCGTGCGGCGGCCTTCGCCGACAGATGCCCTCATCGCGGCATGCGCCTTTCCCACGGCTTCGTACGCGGTGAGACCCTGGCCTGCATCTATCACGGCTGGAGCTACGCCAAGGCGGGAAACTGCCAGCGCATTCCGGCCCATCCGGCATTGACGCCGCCGGACACGATTCGTGTCGCAACGCAGCACGTCGAGGATGGCGGCGGCATCATATGGATTTCGGTTGGCGAACCCGCCGCCGGGCCGCCGCGGTTCGAGGGCCTTGCGCCGCTCCGCTCCATGGTGGTGGAAGCGGGCATCGTGGCGCTGGAGGCGGCCGCGGGCACGACGGCCGCTGGAGACCTGCTCGACTACACCTATGATGACCGGACCGTCCGGCTGCTGCTTGCTCCCGATGGGCAGGCGCGCACGTTGATGCATGTTTTGGTGGACGAGGACAGCAATCCGGACGAGCGTATCGCCGCGTCGAGGGCCGCCGAGGCGCTGCGGCGGGCGGCCGAGGATATTGCACGCGCCGGGATCGCCCGATGACCCGCAACACGATGATCGACGGATGGTACCCTGTCGGCCTTGCTAGCCAGCTCGATGCGCATGGGCGCAGGACGGCCCTGATGGGCGAGCCGATCGCGGTGAGGCGCGGCGAAGATGGAAACGCGAAGGTCACGGGCGGCAACGGACGTGACCTGCCGGCCTGCATCCGCTATGGCCATGTCTGGTCGTCGCTCGGTAATCCACAAAAGCCGCTGTTTGCGATCCCCGAGGCCGATCAGCCGGGCCGCCGGCTCGTCGATGTCGGGGTGGTACGCGTGCGCTGCTCGCCATTGCGTGCGGTGGAGAATTTCCTGGACATCGCGCATTTTCCTTTCGTGCACACCGACATACTGGGGGCCGAGCCGCATACGGAGGTGCAGAACTATAAGGTCGAGATCCGAGAGGACGAAGACGAGGTTTGGGCCACTCAGGTGAAGTTCTACCAGCCGCAGGCCGCCAAGTCGGCGGAAGGTGGCATCACCACGGAATACATGTACCGCGTGCCCGCGCCGACCTGCTCGGTGCTCTACAAGACCTGCCCGCCTCGCCCGGCGGAATGGGACATCATCACACTTTTCGTGCAGCCACTTGCCGAGGACCTGTGCGACGTCTGGCCATGGATGGCGCTGTTCGATGACGAAACACCGATGGCCGACCTGATCCATTTCCAGCAGACGATCTTCGTTCAGGACCGATCGATCCTCGAAAACCAAATTCCGACGCTGCTCCCGCTCGATCCCGGCATGGAGATTCCCACGCGCGCCGACGTTACCTCGGTTGCCTACCGGCGCTGGCTGAAACGCCACGGCTACACCTACGGCGCGCAACTGGTGGCGCAATGAAGCTCTACGACTACGTGCTGTCGCCGAGCTGCTACAAGGTGCGCCTCATGGCTGCGCTGATCGGGGTGACGCTCGACATCCGTCCTGTCGACTTCCATCCCGGTCGCGAGCATCGCGGTCCTGAGCTCATGGCGCTCAATCCGGCCGGTTCGATCCCGATCCTGGAGGATGGCGACCTCGTGCTGACCGAATCCTCGGCCATGCTGGTCTATCTCGCCGCGAAGGCGGCACCCCAATGGCTGGGCAATGATACGGTCGGGCGGGCGGCGCGCGTCCAGCAATGGCTCTCCTTCTCGCATCGGCTGACCGCGAGCCTTGGGGCGGCGCGCTTGCACGAGATGCTGCTGCGTCCGGGCAATATCGCCGCCCTTCGGGAGCAGGGAATAGCGGCCCTGCGGGAGCTGGAAGCCGGCCTCGTCGAACAGCATATCCGCGGCCAGCGCTTCCTCGCGTCGGATCGACCGACGATCGCAGACATTGCCTGCTTTCCCTATGTTGCGCTGGCGCCGGACGGCGGCGTTTCGCTCGACCCTTATCCGGCAATCCGGCTCTGGTCACGGGCGGTCCGCAGTCTCGAGGGTTTCATCGAGATGCCGGGCATCCACCGGCTGCACGAACTGACACCCGCGCCCGTCCTCGAAGTCGGCGAGGCCTGACGTGGCGGGCTATTTGCTGAAGGGCTGCGCTGCGGCCATCGTGGACGAGGGCAACGGTCCGGACATCCGACGCAATGTCGATGTCTTGACCGACGGCCCGGCAATACGGGCCATCGGCGCAGGCCTGGACAAGGCAGAGCTGCCCGTTGGAACAATCACGCAGGACGCCGCTGGCTGGTTCGTCTATCCCGGCCTCGTCAACACCCACCACCACTTCTTTCAATGCTTCGTGCGCAACCGCGCCGATCTGGACTGGACGAAGCTGTCGGTCATCGAATGGCTCGACCGCATCTATCCCATTTTCTCGCGGCTGACTGAGGAATGCTTCTACCACGCATCGGTCACGGCGATGGCCGAGCTGATAAAGCACGGCTGCACGACGGCATTCGACCATCAGTATTGCTTTCCGCGGCAGGCGGGCAAGCGGCTGATCGACCGGCAGTTCCAAGCAGCCGAACTGCTCGGCATGCGCTTCCATGCAGGACGTGGCGGCAACACGCTGCCCAAATCGGAAGGCTCGACCATCCCCGACGCCATGCTGGAAACGACCGACGAATTCATCGCCGACTGCGCCCGGCTGATCGACGCCTACCATGAGGCCGGTCCCTTCGGCATGCGGCAGGTCGTCGTCGCGCCTTGCCAGCCGGTCAACTGCTATCGCGACACCTTCGTGGAATCGGTGGCGCTGGCGCGCGACCGTGGGGTGCGCATGCATACCCATGTCGGCGAGGGCGAAAGCCCGGTAATCGAGGCCCGTCACGGCATGCGCACGGTGGACTATTGCGCGGACATCGGCTTCTGCGGGCCGGATACCTTCTATGCCCATTGCTGGGAACTGACCCACGACGAGCTGCGCAAGATGGCCGCGAGCGGCACCGGCGTCGCCCACTGCCCGGAACCGGTCTATCTCGTCGGCGCCGAAATCACCGACATTCCGGCGATGTCGGCCTTCGGCCTCCGTGTGGGTCTGGGCTGCGACGGGGCCGCCTCAAACGACAATTCCAACCTGATGCACTGCATCCATTCCGCCTACATGCTGCAGTGCCTGTCGGCGTCGACGCGCGACCATCCGGTGCCGCCGCCGGCCGATTTTCTCGGTTATGCGACGACCGGAGGCGCGGCATTGCTCGGACGCGGCGACATCGGCAGGCTGGCGCCCCGCATGGCCGCCGACCTTTTCGCCATCGACACGCGGCGCATGGACTATGTCGGCACACGGCACGATCCGCTGAGCCTGCTGGCCAAGGTGGGCATCGGCGCGCCGACGGACATGACCATGATCAACGGCCGCATCGTCTGGGCCAAAGGCGAATTCCCGGGGCTCGACGAGGCCAGGCTGTTCGCGCAAGCCGAGGCGGCGCTTGCGACGGTGGAATTTTAGAAACCAAAAACAAGGGGAACCGACATGCTGACAAATCTTACCCGCAGAACATTGATGAAAGGCGCGGCCGCCTCTGGGCTCGTCGTGGCAATGGGCGGTCGCGCGCTTGCCGCCGACGAGCCTCTGGGCATCGTGCTCGTGGTCCCGTCGCCGGTCGGCGATGTCGGCTGGGGCCGTGCGCTCGCCGACGGGCTTGAGCCTGTGAAGGCAGCCTACGGCGACAAGGTGAAGGTGACCATCATCGAGAACATACAGGAAGGACCCGATGCCGACCGGATCATGAACAAGGCGGTCGCCGACGGGAACAAGTTCCTGGTCGCCGGCTCCTTCGGCTATCAGAACGGCGCCCTGCAGATCGCGCGCCGCAACCCCGACGTAACCGTGCTGCACGCTTCCGGTTTCCAGGTGGCGCCGAACTTCTCGCCCTTCGCGGCCCAATATTCCCAGGGTACCTACCTTATGGGCATGGCGGCAGCCGCGCTTTCGAAGACTGGCAAGCTCGGCTCGGTCTCTGCCTTCGCCATTCCCGAGCTGATCACCTCCATCAACGCTTTCACGCTGGGAGCGCAGGCGGTAAAGCCCGATGTCGAGGTTTCGGTCGTATGGGTGAACTCCTGGTTCGATCCGGCCAAGGAGCAGGAGGCCGCCAAGGCGCTGCTCGCTCAGAAATGCGACGTGATCTTCTCTAACGCGCAGGACACGCCCTCCGTCGTCTCGGCCTGCGAAGAGGCCGGCGTCCCCGCCTTCAACCTCAACTCGTCGATGAAGAAATACGCGCCCAAAACCTATCTCGGCTGCGTGGCGACCGACTGGTCGCCCTTCTTCAAGGCCTCGGTCGACGCCCACATCGCCGGCACCTTCAAGGGCGCAAACGCTTTCCTGGGTGTGGGCGACAAGGTGGTCGAGGTTGTTGACTGGAACCCGGGAATCCCGGCCGACATGATGGCCAGAATCAAGGACGTTGAAGCCAAGATCGCCGACGGCAGCTTCTCGCCCTTTACCGGTCCGATCGTCAAGGCCGACGGCAGCGAGGGCGTGCCCGCCGGCAAGACGATGACCGGGGCCGAGATCGTTGCCATGGACTGGCACGTCAAGGGTGTCACCACGCCGCTGCCCAAGTGACCGTGACCGTCCCGCTCCTGTCGCTGCGCGGCATCTCCAAGAGCTACGGCCAGATCCATGCCAATCGAGACATCGATCTGGATGTGGCTCCACGCTCGATCCATGCGATCCTCGGGGAAAATGGAGCGGGCAAGTCGACGCTGATGAAGCTGATCTACGGCGTCGAGCAGCCGGACGCCGGAATGGCGACCTGGAAAGGAGACCCCCTGGCCCTCGTTTCCCCCGCGGATGCGAGGCGCAAGGGGATCGGCATGGTCTTCCAGCATTTCTCCCTGTTCGAAACACTGACGGTGGTGGAGAACATCCGCCTGGTCGTGCCCAAGGGCAAATCGGATCTCGCGGAACACATCCGTGCGCTCGGCCGCGACTTCGGACTCGAGATCGATCCGCTTGCCCATGTGCACGCGCTCTCGGTAGGAGAACGGCAGCGGGTGGAGATCATTCGCTGTCTGATGACCGAACCCCAGCTCCTGATCCTCGACGAACCGACCTCTGTCCTGCCGCCGCAATCGGTGGACAAGCTGTTCGAGACTTTGCGGCGGCTGCGCGACGGCGGCGTTTCGATCCTGTTCATCTCGCACAAGCTGGAGGAGATCCGGGCGGTCTGCGACCGAGCGACCATCCTGCGCGGCGGGCGCGTCACCGGCCACGTGGACCCGCGCGACCATGACGCGCACGACCTCGCCCGCATGATGATCGGCCGCGACATGCCGCAGCCCATGCCGGCGTTGGCGCATTCCGGCGGCGAACAGCGCCTCGAAATCGTGGGCCTGGACCATCAGCCCGATGATCCCTTCGCCGTGCCGCTTTGCGACGTCAATCTGACGGTGCGTGCCGGTGAGATCCTCGGGATAGCGGGCATATCGGGCAACGGGCAGAGCGAACTCGCGGCGCTGATCTCTGGCGAAACGGTGCTGCCGCGCCAAAAGTCCGATTGCATCTACATGATGGGAAAGGATGTCGGCGCGCTCGATACGGCCGCCCGCCGCCGGCTGGGCTTCGCTTTCGTACCGGAGGAACGGCTCGGCCGCGGCGCGGTGCCGGAAATGTCGCTCGTCCTCAACAGCCTTCTGACCGCCCATCCATTCGGCCTGCTGAAACGCGGCCTTGTCGACACAGCCCGGGCGAAGGCTTTCACCGAGGACTGCATCCGGCAATACGACGTGCGCACGCCCGGTTCCGAAGCGGAGGCCGGCGCGCTTTCGGGGGGCAATCTGCAAAAGTTCATCGTCGGCCGCGAGATCATGCTGTCCCCGAAATTGCTGTTCGTGGCGCAACCCACCTGGGGCGTGGACATCGGCGCGGCCTCCGCCATCCGCCGGCGCCTTGTCGCCCTGCGCAACGAAGGCATGGGCATCCTCGTCATCTCGGAGGAGCTGGAGGAACTGTTCGAACTCTGCGATTCGATCCAGGTGATCCATCAGGGCCGGCTGAGCCCGCCGCTGGTGACGCGCGATACCAGACCCGAGGAGATCGGCCGCTACATGATCGGCGCGCATTCGATGGTCAGGAAGGTCCCGGCATGAGCGCTCTCTCCGGTCCGTTCCTTCCCCTTCTGGTTCGCCGGGAGCATGCCTCGCTTCCCGTCAAACTGATCGCCCCGCCGGTCGCGCTCGCCCTGGCGACGCTGCTTAATCTCGGCCTCTACCTCCTGATGGGCCGCGATCCGGTCGCTGTTTTCCACGCGATGCTTCTGGAGCCGTTCCTGTCCTGGGCCTCGTTCTCGGAAGTTCTGCTGAAGACGGGGCCGCTCCTGCTGATCGCGCAGGGGCTTGCGATCGGCTTTCGCGCGAAGGTCTTCAACATCGGCGCCGAGGGCCAGTTCATCCTCGGCGCGATCTTCGCATCCGCCATTCCCGTCTGGTTCCCGCAGGCAACGGGCCAGTGGATCTGGCCATCGATGCTGGTCATCGGCGCGCTGGGCGGCGCGCTGTGGGCGTCGCTAACGGCCTTCTGGCGCGTGAAGCTCAACGCAAACGAGATTCTCGTGTCGCTCATGCTGGCGCTCGTTGCCGCGCAATTGCTCAATTATCTGCTTCTCGGCCCCTGGAAGGATCCGAATGGCTTCAACTTCCCGCAATCGGTGATGTTCCAGTACGACGCGATGGTGCCGATCCTGATCCCCGGCACCCGCGTCAACGTCTCGCTGCTTGTCGCCTGCGCCTTCTCCCTCGGCGCCTGGGTGTTCATGCAGAGGAGTTTCGCGGGGTACAAGCTGCAGGTCGGCGGCCTCGCGCCGCGCGCCGCCGGATACGCTGGCTTCAACGAAGGACGCGCGATCTGGCTTTCGCTCCTCGTCGGTGGCTTCGCGGCAGGCCTCGCCGGAGCGGCCGAGGTCGCCGGGCCGCTCGGACAGTTGCAGCGCTCCATCTCGACCGGCTACGGCTATGCCGCCATCATCGTCGCCTATCTCGGAGGCCTTCACCCCGTCGGTATCGTCTTTTCCGCGTTGCTCATGGCGGCCCTCTATATCGGTGGCGATAACGCCATGGTCTCGGCAAATCTGCCGGTCGCTGCGGTCAGGGTCTTCCAGGGCAGCCTGCTGCTTGCCTATCTTGTCGCCATCGCCTTCGTCCGCTATCGGCTCGAATGGCGCCATGCCGCCCACGCAAGCACGCCATGAACGCCGTGGAGTTCATCATCGCCGGGATGTTGGCGGCGGCTACGCCGTTCCTTCTGGCGGCGCTCGGCGAACTGGTGGCAGAGCGCGCCGGGGTCCTCAATCTCGGTGTGGAGGGCCTGATGGCCCTCGGCGCAGTCATCGCCTTCATCATCGTCTATCAAGGCGGCGGGCATCTCCTGGGTTTCCTCGCCGCTGGTATCGCCAGCGCCGCTCTTTCCCTTGTCTTTGCGGTCGTGGCGCTGGGATTCCGGGCGAACCAGGTTGCGACGGGCCTCGCCATAGGCATCCTCGGCCAGGGCCTGTCGGCGCTGTTCGGCAAGAGTTTTGAGAGCCTCACGGTCAAAGGGCTTCCGAAGCTCTCATTGCCCTGGCTTTCAGATATCCCGGTCATCGGCGGCCTGTTCAGCCAAGACATTGTCGTGTGGCTTTCGCTCGCTGCGACCGTCGCCATTTGGGCGGTGTTCGCCTACACCAAGACCGGCCTCGTCATCCGCGCCGTTGGCGAGAATCCCAAGGCGGCCCGTGCGCTCGGCTATCCGGTAATCGCCGTGCGCTTCGCCGCGGTCGCTTTCGGCGGCGCGTTGGCGGGTTTTGCCGGTGCCTACGCGGCCGTGGTCTACACTCCGCTCTGGGCCGATGGCATGATCGCCGGGCGCGGCTGGATAGCGATCGCGCTCGTCGTCTTCGGCACTTGGCTTGCCAGCCGTATCTTCCTTGGTGCTTGCCTCTTCGGCGCCGTGTCCCTCGCAAGCCTCGCGGCCCAGACAACTGGGCTCGACGTTTCCTCGCAACTTCTATCGAGCCTACCTTATCTCGTGACAATCGTCGTGCTGGGCATCATTTCTTCGAACCGGCGTCTGCTCAAGCTCAACGGCGTGGCTTCGCTGGGAGAGCCTTTCGAACCATAGTGTCGCTCGCCGCCCGGGCGCTATAACCCGACATCTGAGCTCAGGTCGCACCATACCCCTGGCGCATGAAGGGTTGACGAGTTTGAGAATGCCGAGCAGCTCGCCGCATAGCTCGGCATGGACCTCGCCGCGCTTGTCGCCGGGCGTGAGCACGATCTCTCCTATCAACGAGCGCAGCGCAGCGGCGGCCGGACGTCCACGGTTGCCCTGGGCAGCGCGAAGCTGATGATAGACGGGCACCACCTCAATCGTCCGCTCGGTTCAAGGCTGTCTGGAATCGCCCTTCGGCCCTCTTGGTGGAGATCGGCAGCGCCTCTGTGGACACAATTGAGCCACCCGACACGACCGTGCGCTACCGTTAGCGAGCCTGAGCACTGGCGGCCTACGATGAGTCACTGACGAGGCAAGCTGGAACAACTGAGGCCCGCTTTGGTTTTCTCTTTGCTTTCCTCTTTTTTGGACGACTCACATGGAACCTGCTGTCACCGATCGCGTCGAGATCAAGAAATACAATCATCCGACCGGCGGATGGGGCTCGCTCAAGTCTCTGATCCGCAACGCGCGGGACCAGGGGCTGCTGCTGTCCGACATATGGAGCACGTTGCTGAAGCAGAACAAGGCGGACGGCTACATGTGCGTCTCCTGCTCATGGGCGAAGCCGGCCGAGCCGCGGCCTTTCGAGTTCTGCGAGAACGGCGCCAAGGCAACGATGTGGGAGCAGACCAGCAGGCGCTGCGAGCCGTCCTTCTTTTCCACCCATCGAGTGACCGAACTCCTGGATTGGCCGGATCACGATCTTGAGAAACAGGGACGCCTGACGGAGCCGATGCGCTATAACCGCGCCACCGACAAATACGAGCCTGTGGCGTGGCCGGACGCGTTCAGCGATATGGGCGCTCAACTTAGGCGCCTCGACCCGAAGTCCGTGGTCTTCTACACGTCCGGACGCGCCTCGCTCGAGGCCTCGTTCATGTATCAGCTCTTCGCCCGCATCTACGGCTCTTCGAACCTGCCCGATTCCTCGAACATGTGTCACGAGTCGACGTCGGTCGGCCTACCGGAATCGATCGGCTCTCCTGTCGGCACGGTGCAATTGGAGGACTTCGCCAAATCCGACATGATGTTCTTCTTCGGCCACAATACCGGTGTCACCGCGCCGCGCCTGTTACACCCCATCGAGGACGCTCGCCAGCGCGGTGTCCCGGTGATCACCTTCAACCCTCTGCGGGAGCGGGGCTTGGTGAGATTCAAGAACCCACAGAACCCGGTCGAGATGCTGTCGCCAGGGCCAGGGACGAAGATGTCGAGCGATTTCTTCCAGATCCGGGCGGGCGGGGATATTGCGGCCATGACTGGTATCGCCAAGGCTGTGCTGGCGCTCGATGACGCAGCCCGAGAGCGAGGCGGAAAACGCGTCCTCGATACCGCTTTCATCGAGGAGCATACATACGGCTTTGCCGACTTCGAAGCCTATCTGCGCGCGACCGATTGGGAAGACATCGTTCGACGTTCCGGCATCTCGCGGGCTGATCTCGAACATGTCGCTGAAATATACAGTTCGGCCAATGCGGTCATCGGCAATTACGGCATGGGGCTCACTCAGCATCGCCACGGCACCGAGAATGTGCAGATGCTGTGCAACCTGCTGCTCATGCGCGGCAATGTCGGCAAGCCCGGAGCCGGCATATCGCCGTTGCGCGGACACTCCAACGTGCAGGGACAGCGAACGGTCGGCATTTCCGAAAAGCCGGAGCTTGTTCCGCTCGACAAATTTCGCGACTTCTACGGCTTCGAGCCGCCGCGGGATAAGGGGCTCGATACCGTCGAGACGTGCGAGGGCGTGATCGACGGGCGGGTTCGCGGTTTTGTCGGACTCGGCGGTAATTTCGTGCGGGCCGTTCCGGAAACCGGATTGGTCGAGAAGGCCTGGCGGAACCTCGACCTGCACGTCGAGATCGCGACCAAGCTCAACCGCAGCCATTTGATCGCCGGGAAAGCCACGTATCTGCTGCCATGCCTGTCTCGGCTGGAGAAGGACATTCAGGCCAGCGGGCCGCAATGGGTCTCGATGGAGGATTCGACCGCCTGCATTCACGGCTCCTTCGGGTCGCGGCGAAAACCGAGCGAGCATCTCATGTCCGAGCCGAGCATTGTGGCGGAACTCGCCAAGGCGACCGTCGCCGGCATGAGTTCGGTTCCCTGGGACGACTGGGTCGCTGACTATTCCCGCATCCGCGACGAGATCGAGCGCTGCTTCCCGGCACATTTCAAGGATTTCAACAAACGCTTCCTCACGCCGGGTGGATTCCATCGCGACATCAAGGCGTCGAAGCGCGTCTGGGAAACGCCGAACAAAAAGGCGAATTTCAAGCTGCCCACCACGCTAGAAACCGACCCCGACATCGATGTGTCGGGCGAGGACGTACTGACGCTGATCACAGTACGGTCGAACGACCAGTTCAACACGACCGTGTATGGTTATCGCGATCGGTTGCGCGGCATCATCGGAACGCGAATGGTCCTGCTGATGAACGAGGAAGACATCCGACGGATGGGGCTCAGCGCCGGGCAGGAAGTCGCTCTCGAGGCGCATGCCGATGATGGCGTCGAGCGGCGGGTGGGAGGCCTGCGGGTCACGCCTTACTCCATACCAAGCGGCAACTGCGCCGGTTATTATCCCGAACTCAATCCTTTGATTCCGCTGTGGCACAGGGCTCATAAAGCGCACGTCCCGGCGGCGAAGTCGGTGCCGGTGAGGATCGTCGCATAGCTTCAGGTCCAGGCCGAGAGAAACGTCTCCATGTCGACGGTCTCGACTTGTTGCGCGAAGCGCTGGAGGTAGACGGTCATCAGGCGTCGCGCGTGGCGTCGGAAGAACTGCGCGATCCCGGCCGTATCACAACCTCGGCAGCCAATAGAGCACGGCATAGAGGGGCAGCCATGAGAGCACGACGAAATACCAGTAGAAAGCATTGTCTTCGGCATCGCTGAAGCGTTTGCCCGTTCCGTGCCGCGTAAACATCAGCACGGCCAGGACCAACGTGTCGGCGACGTCAGTGAGCACGTGCACGCCATGCAGGCCGAGAAGGAGCCAGACAAAGGAGCCATAGGCATTGTCGCTCCAGCGTACCGGCAAGGCCGAGAATTCCATGATGCGCAGCCCGATAAGCACCAGCCCAATCGCGCTCATGATCAGCAGCAGCAGACGGACCGAGCGCAAGCTCTCCCGCATCGCTGCTCGCTTGATCAGGAAATTCGGCAGTGCGCTGACGACAAGGACGAGCGTGAAGAGCGCCGACCAGAGCAGGCTCAAAGGCACCGCGTCCTTCGCCCAGTCCTTGTTGGTGACGGCCAGGTAGAGATAGCCTCCGATGCCGAGGGCGAAGCCAGTTCCCTCCAGCAGGCAGAACGAGAAGGTCCCCCACCAGGGGGTGACACGCGAACCGAAGGCATAGGTCGGCAAACCCGAGACATCGATGACGCTGCGGGCCATCTAGACATTCTCCTCGATGGTTTTCGGCCAGAACCAGGCGACCAGCACGATGGCGACGACGGGCGAACCCCAAGTAACCGCCCAGGGCGTGTAGATCGAGCCGATGAACGCGACGGCTGTGGCAAACGCCGCCAGAAAGGGCCAGATCGAGGGCGCCGGCGATTCCTCGCGAATGTCAGGCCGGGCCTCCGTGACGCTCGTCACGAGCAGTTCGCGCTCATCAACCTTGAGGCCGCCGACCACCGCCTTGTCGTCGCCCTGATCCCATAGCGGCGAGCCGCTTGTGACGCAGGGAATGCGATCGAAGTTCTGCGGCTGGGGTGGCGAGCTGGTCGCCCACTCCAACGTGTCGGCACCCCAAGGATTGTCGCCGGCAAGGGCGCCCGAGCGGGCGCTGGCAATCATGTTGTAGAGCATGAGCAGAAAGCTTGCGAAGAACAGCAGCGCGCCGGCGCTGGCGAGCAGGTTGAGCCCGCCCCAGCCCATCTCCGCAGGGTAAGTGTAGACCCTGCGCGGCATGCCATGCAGGCCGAGCAGGTGCATCGGAAAAAACGTGACGTTGAAACCAGTGAAGGCGAGGACGAACTGCCATTTGCCAAGCCGCTCATCCATGAGCCGGCCCGTCACTTTCGGGAACCAGTAGTAGACGGCCGCGACAAGCGGAAAGACGGTGCCGCCTATAAGCACGTAATGGAAATGAGCGACGACGAAATAGGTGTCGTGCACCTGCGTATCGATTGGCACCGACGCCAGCATCACGCCGGAGAGCCCGCCGGCGACAAAGATGAAGAAGAAACCGAGCACGAAGATCAACGGCGTCTTGAGCACCGGCTTGCCGTCCCACAGCGTCGCGATCCAGCAGAATATCTGGACCCCGTTTGGAATGGCTATAGCCATGCTGGAGGCGGTGAAGAATGCGGCGCCGATTTCAGGCAGGCCGGTCACGAACATGTGGTGAACCCACAAGCCAAAGGACAAAAAGCCGATCGCGATCAGCGACAGCACCATCGGCAAATAGCCGAAGACCGGCCGCCGGGAGAATGTCGCCACGATCGCCGACACGAAAGCGGTTCCAGGCAGGAAGATGATGTAGACTTCGGGGTGACCAAAGAACCAGAAAAGGTGCTGCCAAAGCAGCGGATCGCCGCCCGCGTCCGGATTGAAAAACTGCGTGCCGACCAGCCGCTCCATGATCAGCATAGACGAGGCGAGCATGATCGCCGGCATGGCGAAGATGATGATGAAGGAATGGACGAGCATCGTCCATACGAAGAGTGGAATGCGGTCGAGCGTCATGCCCGGCGCGCGCTGCTTCAGGACTGTGACGACGATCTCCACCGAGACTGCGAGCGCCGCGACTTCGGTAAAAGTGATCATCTGCGCCCAGTAGTCCGGCCCCTTGCCTGGAGTGAAATTCAGATTTGCGAGGGGCACATAGGAGAACCAGCCGACATCAGGGCGGATGCTCAACGCGAAAGCGCCCCACAACATCAGGCCGCCGAACAGATAGACGTAGTAGGAGAAGGCATTGAGACGCGGAAAGGCGATGTTGCGGGTGCCGACCATGAGCGGCACCAGATAGACGGCGAACGCCTCGCCGACCGGCACCCCGAACAGGAACATCATCGTCGTGCCATGCATGGTGAAAAGCTGGTTGTAGAGCTCGGCGTCGACGAAGTGGCTGTCCGGCCGTGCGAGCTGCAGCCGCATGATGATCGCCATGATGCCGCCGGCCAACAGGAAGACGAAGGCAGTGACGGCATAGCGGATGCCGATGATCTTGTGATCGACTGTCGAAAGAATGCCTATCAGACCACGCGCCGTGCCCCAGGTCTTGCTCAGCCTTGCGCGCAGCTCCTCGTCACCCAGATCGGTGTCACGGGTTTCGTGACGTTCTTCGACCGTCTGGCTCATCGCGAATGCTCCGAAAGGGCGGGGGATGGAGACGATGCAGCGGAAGCAAAGACATTTTGTTGCTTCGTAAGATGAGCCATCGGCCTTGCCGGCGCGGCCTGTTTTGCGCGCCAGCGTTCGAATTCGCTCGGCTCCAGCGCCACCACGAAGATCGCCATATGCGCATGCTGCTGACCGCAGAATTCGGCACATTGGCCGCGGTACACGCCGGGCTTATCCGCTTGGATACGGAGTTCATTGCTTTTGCCTGGAATGAGATCGAGCTTGCCGGCAAGGCTCGGTATCCAGAACGAGTGGATCACGTCACCTGTGGCGAGCTTGATATCGACCGCGCTGCCTACCGGAATGCGAATCTCGTTTGCCGTCTCGAAACCATTCTTTCCTTCGTAGCGGACCTGCCACCACCATTGGTGCCCTATGACGGATATTGTTACGGCCGCCCCGGCCTCATCCCTGAAAACCATCCTTTGTCCGTCGAAGCTGAGCACGGTCAGGCCCGAGAGAATGATGACTGTCGATGCCAGCATCGCAGCAAAGGCGATACGCACCTGCCGTTTGACGGCTGGACGCGCTTGCGCCGGTTCGCCGCGACTATCTCGCCGGCGTGTCAGCGCGAAGAACAACCCGGCCATGGTGACCAGCCAGACAAGTCCGAGCACGGCCGTGAATATCCAGAACAGAACAGCAAGAGCGTCGGCCTGCTCGCCGTGCGGATTGAGGGCCGACTGCACACCGGTGCAGCCAGAGGCGAGAGCGCCGGCTGCAGCCGGAAGGCTGGCCAACGCCCGCCAATTGGAGGCTCTCCGAAACAGACGAAACACAAGATCCGGAACTCGCCGGTCCCGTTCCGTGTTGTGGGCTTCGTAAAGTGCCGAAGAGGCTGAGCCGTGAGTCTGAAACGCGATATCAGGATTTTCCGCGAACACGGGTTCTACGTTGCGACACTCCTCGCCTTCTGCCTGATCGGCGGCGTTCTTCTGTTCTGCGGCATCTACGCGCCATAGCTGCGACAGGAGGCCGGGACAGGCTGCAGTCCCGAAATTCCATGTCTCGTAAGGCCGCCGGAAGTGCATTCAGCCTGGTTCACCCGCAAAGGATGCTTCAGCCGGCTGTCTGCTCAGGCCGTCTGTGCGGAGTTGGAACTGGCAGGATGGGATAAAGTTCCTTGAACCGATTTCGAGGCGCCTTGTACAGCAGGCGCATTGTGCTCACCGAGGACCTTCAGCACGTCTGGAAAAATAGGCCGATACCGCTTGTATATCGTCGTCCGTGAGGCGTTGGGCTGCGGTAGCCATGATATGCCAGAACGGCGTGCCGCCTCGGTCCTCGGACCGGAACAGCTTCAGCTGCCGCTCCAGGTAAGCAGCACGCTGACCGTCGAGGCGCGGATAGATCGGATTTTTGTCGGAGCCGAGATGGCAGCCGGAACAGGCAGGCACGTTCCGCTCCGGAATTCCGGCCTCAGCGATTTGCTGTCCCTTGTTGATCACCTCCGCCGAAACTTGATCGCGGTCCGCTGATACCGGCGGCTGCGCCGCGAAATACCGGGCAAGCGCAGCCAGATCGGCGGGGTCGACACCAGTCACCGGCAGAGCCATGAAGCCGCTCGTGCGATCGCCTTTGGCATAGGCCTGAAGGCTGGCGAGCAGGTAAGCTTCTTTCTGCCCGGCCAGCACGGGCACGGCGTCACCCCTGCCCTCGCCGTCGCCTGCGTGGCAGCGCATGCAGTCGGAGAGAACATCCGGGGTGGCGGGTTGCCGATCGCTGCTGGTAGCATCGCTGCCATTGAAGGCAAGCGCTCGAAATTCATTCGGATTGAGCTTTGGAAGTTCCCGCAGGAAAGCAACCATTGCCCAGACCTCGTCATCGCGGTCGCGGGCCGGCCAGGCGGGCATGCCGGTGAACCGTATTCCATGCTTGACGATCCGAAAAAGCTGGGCGTCGGTCCAATCTCCGACCGTGAGCGCAAGATCCGGTGGTTGCGGAAGCATCCGCAGCACTGCCGGCGAGCGGAGCTCGCCAGGTGCGCCGTGGCAGATCGCGCAGCCTCGCGCGAAATGTCCGGCTGCCGCCGGGAGCCCCCGCCGGTCGAGCGTTTTCGGTGCGTCCACGGCCAATGCATAGGTGCGTACGGCCGAGCGCATGGCGAGTTGAAGGAACCAGGCCGTCACCTTCCAATGGCCGCTGCTGGCGCCGACGTTGAAAAAGCCGATCCATGCCCCAAGCAACAAGACGACAGGCAAACCGATGGCGCCGAATACGACATGCTTCACGCGGATCATCATCGGCTGGTTCGCCACGCGAACGGCGTCTTCTTCGGCAGTAGCATTGGACGACGCTGTCCCGAATTCGGTACGAGAACCAGGCGTCATTGCAAGGCTTTCAAATATCGCGCGATCGTCTGGATTTCGGTTTGCGGCAGCATGTCGAACGCCGGCATTTTCACGCCTCGCTTAAACAGATCAGGGCGAGCGACAAAACGTGCAATGGCTTCCTCGGTGTTAGGCAGGACCCCGGCGCCAATCGCTGATCGCGATCCGACATGGGAAAGGTCCGGGCCAATCGTCCCGCGGGCCTCGGTGCCTCTTATTGTATGGCATGCACCACAACCGTTGCTCAGGAACAGCGACAGCCCGCTGCCCGGCGGGTCTTGGGATGCGGTTAGGTTCGAGAATTGCGGCGCAGCCGAAGTCGCGGGCTCGATCGGAGGTTTGACGACCTTCGCTTGTTGATGCCCGAGTTCCTCGGCTGCGACCCAGTTGCTGGCATAGGCAAGAAACCAAAATGCGAAGCCTACCAGAAGGCCGGCGTTTGCTGACATGACAACCGCTCCCGCGCTTTAACTTTGCAGGATGGGCGAGGTTCCATTCCCGCGGGCGCCGGGGCTGCGGTCTTTTGGTGGCCAACCGCTAGCGAAGGCGGTGATTCAGCCTGGGGACCTTTTCCAGTCGAACACGTCGAACACGTCGAAGCCGATCATAGTTATTCGTCGAGAATCCTTCTAAGGACCCGGGCAAGTTGCGCAAAAGACTGCTGCCACAGATTATCGAGAAGGCACCGATTGCGGCCGGGAGGCCCTGGGGTTGCCGCGGAAGGCGGTCCTACTTGGAATCTCGATTCTTGTTATGGGCACTTTCTTGATTTTTGCCGCGAAGGATATTGCGATCGTCTGGATCGACCAGGTCAGGCGTATCGCCCCTGAGGCTCGACCCCTTCCGCCGTGCCTCGCGCTCCGCCGCCGACCGCTTCAGCTCCGCTTTGGCCTCGAATTCCTTGGGCGCGTTCTTCGTATTCTCACGCTTCTCGATGACACGTATCTGCTGATCGTGGGTGGTGCGTCCAGTCATTGCTCGCTCCTGTCTTTTTGACGGTAACGGCAGTTGGACTCGATCGTTCCGCATACGAGGAGTTTCCTTGGGCATAAATGCAATATGGCAAGAGTAGCGGCCTTGGCGTCGGCAAGTCCGGGCTCATCTGGACAGACGGCGCGCCCGCGGATCGGTGCAAAGCGTCTCGGAGGACATCGGGAGACCGCTGCCTCAACTGTCGCGCTGATGGAGGGGAGCGGGACTTGTGCGAGAATTGCCAATATCTTCTAATCCCGAAAGCTCGTTATCGGAGCAGAGCAGCCGCGGGTGCGCCGGATCGGTAATGTCGAGCTTGTCCCAAGGTATGCGATAGAGGCCCGACCTGCGACGCAGCTTGAAAAAATCGAGCAATGCGGTGCCGACGGTCGACGCGGACAGACGTTCGAACGCCGCGAAGATGCCGATATGGAATTCGGTGACGACGAGATCGTCACCATCCTGCTCGGCGATGATCTCCTCGATGTAGCCGATGCTCTTGCCGCTTTCTGAGCACACGCGCCGACCGGCCAGATGCTCGAGGTTTACATTCGTCATCGTCAGGCTCCCGGGATCCGGCCGACGACGTGATCGCGCAACCAGTGCTGCCAGGCAAAGATCTTCGTCCTGCGAACGTCGATATCGAATTCGATGTCGACGCCGATGTCGCGCACCTTGTGCCACGCGATCCGGTGCGGCCGTGCCTGGCGCTTGCCGCCAAGCTTTGCCGCGAGCCGCGCGGTCCATCGGCCTGGCTGCGCGCCAAGCCGACGCGCCAGCGCGATCGAGCCAAGCTCGATCGCAATGACCCTGGGCGGCTTGCCTTGCCTCAGCTCGGCGACCAGGCCATCAACCTTGCCGATCTTGACCTGCTCGCGATCGACGACCTGCTTGTCCAATATATCGCGCAGCAGCTGCATCATGTGCCTCCGAATATCTGCAGCGGAATGGTCACCACCGCCAGCACGAAGCCGAGCGCGATGACGAAGATCACGGCCGCGTTCGAAATGACACCGTTGCGATGCTTGCCGACATAGCGGTCGTCGTTCAGCAGGAAAAGGAACGGAACGACCGTCAGCGGCAGGCTGGCCGCGGTCAGCGCCATCGAGAAGATGGTGAGCTTCAACGGGTCGAGGCCGAACGCTATCGGAACGGCGGCGAGGAAGAGCGTCAGCGTGTAGACGAGGCTGAAGCCAGGATCGTCGCGCGGCTTGAGATCCTCACCCCAGTTCCAGCCGAACCCCTGGGCGACGAGATAGGCTTGCTGCAGAGCCACTTCGAGGGCGGCGCCGAAGCAGGCGATGGCCAGCGAAGCAACGAAGAGGACAAAACCCCAGAACCCGAATATCGGGATCAGCATCAGCGGAAGCTGGTTATAGTCATCCACCTGGTTCACGCCATGAGCGCCCAGCACGAGCGCGGCCACGATGAGCACGCCCACGGAGATCGTGCCACCGAAGCTCATGCCGAGGCCGGCAATCGCTCGATTGGTGCCGAGGTAACTCTTGTCCCATTGGTCCTCGATCGCGCCCGACGAATAGAACATGAAAAGGTAAGGCGAGATCGATGCGCCGAGAATGCTGACGGCCATGAACCAGTAGGTCGCCGTGTCGTGCTGCGGCAGGCTGGGCACGGCCCCGACCGCCACCTCTTTCCATTCAGGGCGCAGCATCAAGGCCGCGACGACGAAACAGAGGGTGACGAGGCCAAGCATCGACACCCCTTTCTCTATGAGGCCGAACGTGCCCTTCCACAGCAGCAGCCACGCCAGGAAAGCGACCGGCAAGGCCCACCACTGGAAGCTGATCCCCGTGGCAAGCTCGGCAGCGACGGCAACACCGCCTATCTCGGCGGAAAGCACCAGGAAGTTGACCAGCAAGACTGCAAGCAGCGGCCAGATGAACGCATTGAAGCCGAACCTCTCGCGGATGCCGTCAGCAATGGTGTGATGGCTGACCGCGGCGAAGCGGCCGGCCATCTCGACCAGGAAGATGATGCAGATGGTACCGAGCACCACCGCCCAGATGAGCTGGTAGCCGAACAATGCACCGGCCTGCGCCGCCGTCGCCATCGAGCCGACCTCCAGGAAGCCGCCGACGCTGGTCACGACACCGAGTGAAATTTCAAGCAGCTTCTTCATTGCTGCTGCGCAAAATACTGGCGATAGGCCGCGGCGAGATCCGCTTGCGCGGCGCGAAGATCCTGCCGCGCCTGTCTGGCCTGGATCTGCTGTTCAGCCTTAACGGCGCGCTCGGCCGCGGCTGCTGCGATCGTCAGCCGGCCGACCGCCGACTTCAGCGCGTCCCGCTTTGCGATATCGGATGAGGGGGCCGATTGAACTTGCCGGTCGGCGTCACCAAGCGTGCCGGCAAAGGATTGCAGGGCCGCAGATGCATAGTGCGGCGGTGCGGCGCCGGAAAGCCAGGCATTGATCACCAATACCGCCGCCTCCCCCGTCGAGGCGGCAAGCTTCGATTGCTGTTCGACGGTTTCAGATGAGGAGCAGGAGGCAAGCGCCAGTGCAAGCACCGGTAGTAAAAGCAGACTCCGCCAGGCAATGCTGCTCAATTGCTTCCTCTCGCTGCTTCTTCAAACATGAAGATAAGGCAGCATCGATCGGAAGGTTCCACTCACTTGGACGGCAGTGTCCGTTGGCGCAGTTCCGGCAACTCGTCTACTGATGAGTTGCTCAACTTCGCTTCGAAAGCTGTAGTCATCGACCTGCCAGCTCGAGCGCTGGCGAAGACCTTTTCTCATGCAGCGAGACGGCTTGAGGACACGATGGGGTGGCTCGACTTTGACAGTGCGACGCAACAGAAGAATGCATGATCGATCGAACGATTTCTAAGCCTGAAGGTCGACCCAGAGTACCCTCTGACCTGACGCGACACACCGATGGAACATGTCGACGCAGATCGGCCCCGCGCTGTCATTGAAGCCATTTTTCGAGCTGTTCGACGCTCTTTGGAGCTAATCGAAGGGAGCTAAGACGCCCAGCGGCTCGGTCTGCTCGTCGGTCTTGACCAGGATGGCGCGTTCGGCGCCCATGGCGAGCGCGGTGCGCAGCGTCTCCTGCGGCTGTTGCGGGCCGATCGACACGACGATGATCTCTTCAGCCTTGCCGGCTTCCTTGATGCGGATGGCTTCTTCGACCGCGATCTCGTCGAACGGGTTCACCGCCATCTTGACATTGGCAAGCTCGACGCCCAGTCCGTCGGCTTTCACTCGGACCTTGACGTTGGCGTCCACAACCCGCTTCACGGGCAAGGATCTTCATTTCCGTTTTCTCTAAAATCAAATTGGGAGCGCCGGTCGGCTCAGTTTGACACGGCTCAAATCACCGCTTCTTCGAGAAACGGTTCATTCCGCGGTATGCGTTCGTAGCTGAACGGCGACAGGTCGAGCGTCTGAAAAGCCCCGTGGACAATCAGCTCCGAGACCGCCCGGCCGACCGCAGGCGACTGCTGCAGGCCATGACCGGAGAAACCGTTGGCGAACATGAAGTTGGTCACCTCCGGGTGGAAGCCGACGATACCGTTGTGATCGAGCATGTTGTATTCGTAATGGCCGGTCCAACTGGTCTGCACCTTCAACGCGTCGAAGGCTGGAATGCGGTGCCAGAGCGCCGGCCAGATGTAGTCGTCGAACTCTTCAAAATGCATCTCGAAGTCGTCATAGTCGGCCGGCCCGTCGCCCTGCGGCGTGTTGCCGGTGAGGAAGAGCTCGCCTTCCGGACGCACGAAGGTGCCGGAAAGGTCAATGACATTGGGCATCCTGCCCGGAATCGGATTGGCGCTGGCGAAGACGAAACTGTACCGCTTGTAGGGCGCGACCGGGATGGAAAGGCCTGCCATGGCTGCGACCTGCTGCGCGCGTGGGCCGGCCGCATTGACCAGCGTTCCGCAGGCAACCGTCTCGCCGGTCGCAAGTCGCGCCGCGACGACCCGACCATCAAGGACGTCCAGCGCCGTCACGGCATTGTCGATATATTCGACGCCGCTCGCGCGCGCCGCGCGGCGGAAGCCGTTGAGCATGCCCATCGAATCGAACCAGCCCTCTTCGCGCGAACCCCACGAACCGCCGCCGAGGTCGTCGACATTCAGCCAGGGAAAACGTTCTTTCAACGCGCCCGGTCCGAGGAAGACTGTGTGAGCCCCGAGGCTGCGCTGCAGCTCAACCCGCTCACGCGCCGCGTCCACGCCTTCGGGCGAGCAGCAGTAGAGATATCCGTGTTCCTTGAAGCCGAGATCCGGCGCCTGCTCATTTGGGTAGAATGGGGCCATCCGCTCCTGGAAGGTGCGGATGATCTCGATGCCGAACTGGCTGATCTTCACATTGATCGGGTTGGAATACTGCTGGCGGATTGCGCTGGTGGAGAGCGCCGTCGAGGAGAACTCGTAGCTTGAGTCGCGTTCGACCACGAGGATCGACGCGCCGCTGCCCAGCGCCTGGCTCAGCCAGTAAGCGGTCGACGAACCGATCACCGCGCCACCGACGATGACGATGTCGTAGGCGTTCCGGGAAGGCGCCTTGTAAGGAGGAATTGCCATGGCTTTTCCTACTGCCTGAACGAAGCGATCAGGGCATCCGAGCCCCGCGCCAGCAAACCGAGATCCGAGCCCACCGCAATCATGGTGAAGCCGTCGGCGACATAGCGGTCGGCGTCGGCCTTGACCGGCGCCAGGATGCCGCTGGCCTTGCCAGCGGCGGCCGCGGCCTTGCGCACCGAAGCGATCGCCTCCTGCACATGTGCAGCGCCTGGATTGCCCATCGCGCCCATATTGGTGGAGAGATCGCCGGGGCCGACGAAGAGCACATCGACGCCCGCGACAGCGGCGATCTCGCCCGCATTGGCGACGCCCGATTCGTCCTCGATCTGGACGGCCAGCAGCTGCTGCTCGCGTGCCTTGGCGTGGTAGCTGGCGATGCGGCCAAACGCATTGGCACGATGACCGACGGAAAAGCCGCGGAAGCCGCCTGGCGCATAGGTCATGGCTGCGACGATGGCGCGTGCCTGATCGGCCGTGCGCACATTGGGGATCATCAGACTGCGGGCGCCGACATCCAATGCCTGCTTCATGAGAATTGCATCATCCGCCGGTAGGCGCACCACTGCCTCGCAAGGAAACGCTGCCGCGACCTGAAGCTGCGCCATGATGCTGCGCAGATCGTTCGGGCTGTGTTCGCCGTCGATCAGCAGCCAGCCCGTCCCGGAGCCGGCGACGACCTCGGTGGTCAGCGCCGAAGCCAGCGAGCACCAGATACCGATGTGGGGTTTGCCCGCCTGCACAGCAGCCTTTAGCGAATTGACACGCTCCTGCATTTTGCGATCGGTCTCCAATGAGAAGAAGGTGCATTGAAATTTATATGATGTCCTATATCATATGGCAAGCTTGGCCTGCAAGATGGCTCTGGCCGCAACGGAGTTGCAAATGAAGATTGGCTTTATCGGACTGGGCGTCATGGGGGCGCCGATGGCAGGGCATCTCGCGGACGCGGGGCACGAGGTCGTCACGGTGCTCAACCGCTCGCCTCTGCCTGCAGATCTGCGAGCATCGGTCGTCGCCTCCGCCGCTGAGGTGGCGCGGACCGCCGAGATCGTCATCACGATGCTGCCCGACACGCCTGACGTGGAGCGCGTCCTGTTTGGCCAAAACGGCGTGCTTGAAGGGATATCCGCCGGCAAGCTGGTGATCGACATGAGCTCGATCAGCCCGATCGCCACAGCCGAATTCGCGACGAAGCTACGAGAAGTCGGAGCGGGTTTTCTCGACGCGCCGGTCTCCGGCGGCGAGGTCGGCGCCAAGGCGGCCACGCTTACCATCATGGTCGGCGGACCGGCGGCTGAGTTCGAGCGCGCGCTGCCGATCTTTGAGAAGCTCGGCAACAACATCACGCTGATCGGCGAAAAGAACGGCGCCGGCCAGACCTGCAAGATCGCGAACCAGATCATCGTCGCGCTCAACATCGAGGCGGTTGCCGAAGCGCTGGTCTTTGCCGGCAAGGCCGGCTGCGATCCGGCGAAGGTGCGTACTGCCCTGATGGGCGGCTTCGCCTCATCGCGCGTGCTTGAAGTGCATGGCGAGCGCATGATCGCCCGCGCCTTCGCCCCGGGTTTCCGCATTCGGCTGCACCAGAAGGATCTCGGTCTTGCGCTCGAAAGTGCTCGCGCGCTTGGCGTTGCATTGCCGGGCACGGCAACGGCGCAGCAGCTGATGAACGCCTGCTCAGCGCGAACCGCCGGCGCGGACGCCGACCATTCTTCACTCGTGCGGGCGCTCGAAATCCTGAGTGATCACGAACTGTCAAACGGAAAGGAATAACCGATGCGCGGAACCGGCAAGGCCGACATCTTCGTCATGCTGGCCCATCCCGTGGGCCATGCGAAGAGCCCCGGCATATTCAACGAGATCTTCGAGCAGAAGGGGCTCGACAGCCTGATGGTGCCGCTGAGCTGCCGTCCGGAAGATTTCGACACTTTCTGGGCCGGCATCACGGCGGCCGAGAACATCAGGGGTGTGATCATCTCCGTGCCCTATAAGGTCCCGGTCTACCACAAATGCGCGGCCGCTCACGACCGCGCCGCGCGCGTGCAGAGCGCCAACTCGGTGCGCCGGCAGGCGGACGGCAGCTGGTATGCCGACAATTTCGACGGCGTCGGCTTCATCGATGGCTTGAAGGCAGGCGGACACCAGATCGCCGGCAAGCGCATCCTGCAGGTCGGCGCCGGCGGCGCGGGGTCGTCGCTGACCTATTGCCTTGCTGAAGAAGGCGCGGCCGAGATCCGTCTCACCGATGTCGACAACGTCCGCGCCCAAAAGCTCGCTTTGCTGGTCAACAAGTCCTTCCCCGATTGCCGCATCGAGGTCGCAGATCCCGACCCGTCCGGCATGGACATGGCGATCAACGCGACGCCGTCCGGCCTGAAAGCCGGCGACCCGCTGCCGATGGATGTTAGCAAGCTGACCCCGAACATGACAGTGGTCGACATCATCATGGAGCCGGCCGAGACCGCCCTGCTCAAGGCGGCGAAGGCAATCGGCTGCCGCATCCAACCCGGACGCCCGATGATGGATTTCCAGGTCGAGGCCATGGCCGCGTTCTTCGACATCGAGCGGAAGGACCGCCACCATGGCTGACGCGCTGACCGCCGTCGTAATCGGCGGTACGTCCGGCATCGGCCGCGCCATCGCGGAGCGCTTCGCCGAGGACGGCTTTCGGGTGGTGGTGGCCGGCCGCGATGCCATCCGGGGCAAGGAAGTGGCCGGCGCCAGCGAGAGCGCCGGCGCGCCGCGTGCGCTCTTCGTGCAGACCGACGTCGCTGACCCCTCCTCGGTCGAGGCTCTGGCGACGGAAGTCGTGAGCGCGTTCGGCACGCCGCACATCCTGGTCAACTGCGCCGGCATCCTGCAGAGCGGCAAGCATGTGCTCGACCAGGATCTCGACGAAGACGAGCGGATGTGGCGCATCAACTATCGCGGCACCCTGCTCGGCTGCCAGGTGTTCGGCCGGCTGATGTCGGCGGCCGGGCGCGGGGCGATCCTCAATGTCGGCTCGCTTGCCTCTTTCGCGCCGCTGTCGCTGCCGGCCTATACGCCGGGAAAACATGCGGTGCTGGCCCTCACCCAGATGTTGGCCGCCGAGCTCGGCCCGCATGGGGTACGCGTCAATGCCGTGGCTCCGGGTTACACGCTGTCGGACGGGCTGAAAGCAAAGATCGCCAAGGGCGAGCGCAACCCCGAAGCCATCCAGGCGACCACGGCGCTGCGCCGCTTCGTCGAGCCGCGCGACGTTGCCGAGGCCGCGCTGTTCCTGTGCTCCGACCGCGCCGCCTCGATAACCGGCGTGACCCTGCCCGTCGATGCCGGCTGGCTCGTCCAGGCGCCCTACGCGCAGTATCTGCAAGGCAATCCCATCCGGCTGACGCCGGCTACCTGAGAGAGAACCCGTGACCGACATCCAGCGCTTCGACTTCGACACCCGCGTTCATCACGGCGTCATCCACAACGGCACGCTTTACCTGACCGGCCAAGTCGCCAAACCGGGTCAATCCGCGTCCGACCAGATGCGCGAGGTGCTCGGCAAGATCGATGCCTTGCTCGCCACGGCCGGCACCGACAAGACCCGCATCCTTCACGTGCAAATGTGGCTGGACGACGTGCGCGATTTCGACGAGGTCAACACGGTCTGGGATGCCTGGATGCCGAAGGAGCACGCGCCGGCCCGCTCCTCCGGCGAGGGCCGCATGGCCAAGCCCGGCATGCTGGTCGAGCTGATCGTGACAGCCGCGGTTTGAATGGTCCTGCCGGTTCGGGCATCATCCCGAATCTGAACTTGAACGGAAGGACCTCAATGACGAAACGCAAGCCGCTTTCCACCCTGGTGGCGGAGAGCCTGGCCGAAAAGATCCGCTCCGGTCAGTTGCAGCCCGGCGCGCAACTGCCGACCGAGGCGGAGCTTTGCGCCGAATACGACGTCAGCCGCACCGTCGTGCGCGAAGCAGTGGCGCGGCTGCGCTCCGAGGGTATGGTTGTGCCGCAGCAGGGGCGCGGCATGTTCGTCAGCGAGACGCCGACCCCGCGCAGTTTCTCGATCCCGGACGAGGCACTCAGGACCCTGCCGGAAACCATCTCCTTGCTTGAACTCAGACTGAGCGTCGAGGTGGAATCCGCCGGGCTCTGCGCGGAACGCCGCACCGACAAGGAAGCAAGCGGCATCCGCGCCATAATGGATGACATCGACGCGCAGCAGGCCGACCCCGCCGCGGTCCAGATCCATTACGATTACGACTTCCACCTCGCGATCGCCAAGGCGGCGCGCAACGAATTCATCTACGGCTTCCTTGCCTATCTCGGGCCGATGATCGTGCCGAGATTCCAGCTCGGTTATGTCGTCGAGCCTGCCCTCAAGGACAGCTACTACGCGCGCATCCACAGCGAGCACAAAGCCATCGTCGATGCCATCGAAAGGCAGGACGGAAGCAAAGCCCGACAGGCGATGCGCAAGCATCTGCAGAACAGTTTGGGACGTGTGCGCGCACTTGCCAAAGCCTCGGGCGTCGAGGCAACCGAGGCCGAGCAGAAGGCCGCGGCGGCCTCGCTTTTCACCAAGCTGAAAAAGCCTTTGCCGACCGCCGGGTAGGTTCACCGACTTCGACGTCGTTTGCCTCTGTCGCCGCGCGGGCGGCCGGTTGTTTACGAAAGCCATGTTTTTTTCAGCTGGCGATCGGAAATCCGCCTTCGCGGGTTGAGGACATTGTTTTCCTTGGGATAGCAGCGTTTGTCGCCGCATAGGCACGCCGGAATATTCCAGCCGCCGAAAGGCGTTCGAAAGTTTATCTTTCCTTTTTGCTGCTTTTCTTGGTTTCGCGGCATCGGCCCAGGCCGCAAACTGAAATCCAAGCAATCGGGGAAGCCCAGGTGACGACAGCCTTCATAACAGGAGCGACGAGCGGCATAGGGCGGGCGATGGCAATTGCGCTGAGCGACGCCGGCTACGACGTCTATGCCGTCGGCCGCAGCCAGGCCGCGCTCAAGGAGCTACAGGCCGAGCGTCCGGGCATCGTGCCGATCGCCGTCGACGTTACCGACCGCGAGGCGCTGGAATCGGTGCTGGCCGATCTCACCGTCGACGTCTTGATCAACAATGCCGGCATCATGCCGCCGCTCGGCAATTTCGCCGATATGAACATCGCCGACATCGACACCACGCTCGAGGTGAACCTCAGTGCTGCGATCCTGCTCACCCGCCTCGTCGTGCCGCAGATGCGCGAGCGGCAGTCGGGCCATATCTTGTTCACCGGTTCCGTCGCCGGCCACACGGCATTCTCCAACATCGCCGTCTACGCGGCCACCAAGGCGGCGATCTCCGGCTTTGCCGGCGCGCTGCGCGCTGACCTCTCTGCGTCCGGCATACGCGTCACCGAGATCGTCGCCGGCCGTGTCGAGACGCAGCTCTATGAAGACATCCTCGACGCCAAGGCGCGCGAGGCCATGTACGCCAGCAAAGTGGTGCAGCCGGATGACGTGGCCAAGATGGTGACCGCGGTTCTCGCGCTCCCCGCATGGGCCGACGTTACCCGTTTTGACATCATGCCGACCTGGCCAACCTCGCCGAGCGGCACCAAGTAAGGGAAACAGGATGAAAGACCTTTCCGTTCTGATCGTTGGCGGCGGCGCAGGCCTCGGCGCTCTTCTCGCCCGCATGGCCGTGGAGGCCGGAGCGACAAAGATCGGTATCATCGACATCAACCAGGAAGCAGCGCAGAGCGCGCTCGATCCGGCAAAGGCCAAGAGCCTGCCGACCGCAGCGGCGACTTGCGACATCCAGGTCGGCCCACAGTGCCATGCCGCTTTCGACGCCATCGTTTCGAAGCTCGGGCGCATCGACACGCTGATCAATTGCGCCGCCATCTATCCGCGCCGTCCGCTGCTCGAAATCACCGACGCCGATTGGGACGCCTCCAACGGCATCAACATCAAGGGCACCTATCACATGATGGTGGCCGCGGTTCGCCACATGCAGGCGCAAGAGCCGAAGAACCATGTCCGCGGGCGGATTGTGAACCTCACCTCGGTCGATGCCTTCAAGGCGCATCCGCAGAACGCCCATTATGCAGCGACGAAGGCAGCCGTCGTCAGCCTGACGCGCTCCTTTGCCCATCACGTCGCCAAGGACGGCATCCTGGTGAATTCCGTCGCACCCGCCGGCATGGCCACGGAGAAGGCAAAGGCGCTCGGTTTCCTCGAGGAGCTGGCTAAGGCAAGCCCTCTCGGCCGCGGCGCCGAGCCGGCGGAAATCGCCGAGTGGGTACTCATGACGGGCGGACCCAAGAATACCTACATGACCGGTGAAAACGTCATTGTCTCAGGTGGTTACATCTACGCCTGAACCAATTTCATCAGCCCGGCCCGGCTGACATTCAGCAGTGCATGATCGACGGAGTCTCGAACGAAAGGAGGCGGAATTCCCATGACCGGCAAGCTTCGCCTCCCATCGCTCAATGCGCTGCGCGTTTTCCACGCCGTCGCGCAGCACAAGAGTTTTAGGCAGGCAGCCGACGAATTGCTGGTCACGCCGCAAGCGGTCGGGCAGCAGATCAAGCTGCTGGAGGACACGCTCCAGGTGACGCTGTTCGAGCGCAAGGGTCGTTCGATCGAGCTGACCGAATCCGCCATTTTGCTCTCGCACTACGTCAAGGCCGGCTTCGAGGAGTTTTCCGAAGGTGTCCGCCGCGTCACCAAGTCGAACTACCGCGACCGCATCAACCTCAATGCCAGCCCCTACTTCGCCACGCACTATTTGCTGCCCAGGCTCTCGCTCTTCCGCGAGATGCTGCCGGGCGCCGATCTGCGCCTGACGACGATGGTCGACCTGCCTGACTTCGGGCGCGACGACATCGATATGACCGTGCAGTGGGGCTACGGCAACTGGCCGGACTATGAAACCACGCTCTTGGTGCCGGATCCGAAGATCATTTGCTGCACGCCGGCGATCGGCGAAAAGATCAAGTCGGCGCACGATCTCACGAAGTTCACGCTGCTCGACACCGTCAAGTCGAAGCGCCTGTGGCCGGATATTCTGCGGCACCTTGGCGTCGAGCTGACGGATGGAGACCGCAGCATCAGCTTCGACGATGCCGCGACCATGCGCCGGGCGACCCTGCAAGGCATCGGCGTCGGCCTGGTTTCCGTGATCGATGCCGAGGAAGATTTCCGCTCCGGCGCGCTGGTGGCGCCGATCGGCCGCGACGCTATTGCCGATATGAAGCCGGAGGAAGTGCCTGGTTTCTATCTCGTCGTCCCGCGCGGGCATCTGCGCGTGAAGGCAGTGGCGGCGCTCCATCGGTGGCTGGCCCAGGAGGATTGGCGGAGCGACCTGAAACTCTCCTTGCCGAAACCGACCCCGCTTTCCGACTGAGAGGCGGCTTCGAGACCGAGTCCCGAAGACATCTTGCAGGGCTCCAACAACAAGAAACGGAACAACCTCAACAGTGGAGACAACAACTATGAAAATGATCAAATGGGGGGCCGCCGCCATGGCCCTGGGCCTCGCGCATCTGGCGGCGCCGGCTGAAGCCGCCGGCGGCAAGACGCTGGAGACCGTGAAGGCCCGCGGCGTGCTCAACTGCACCGGCCATGACGGCTCCTATCTCGGCTTCGCAGAGGTGGACGACAAGGGCAACTGGAAGGGCATGGACATCGACCTCTGCAAGGCGGTGGCGACCGCTGTGTTCGGCGACCCGGCGAAACTGAAGATCGTGCCGATCAGCTGGGCGCAGCGCTGGCCCTCGCTTCAGTCGGGCGATGTCGACATCATCATCAAGGCCTCGGGCGGCACGCTCAGCCGTGACACCGAGCTCGGTCTGCAATTCTCGATGTCCTACTACCTCGGCACCACCAAGGTGATGGCGCATAAGGAGCTCAACCTGAAGTCGCTCAAGGATGCCAATGGCGGCACGATCTGCATTCCCGCCGGCACCTCGCAGGAACAGCAGGTCGCCGCCTACGCCCAGAAGCTCGGCATCAAGCTCGAGCCGGTGCTGATCGAAAAGACGGAAGAGTTGGAGCAGGCCTACTTCTCCGGCCGTTGCGATCTTTATGCGCAGTGGGGTCCGACATTGGCCATCGCCCGCATCGCCAAGAGCAAGGTCGAAGACCATGTCATCCTGCCCGACGTGCTCGCGGTAGAGCCGGAAGTCATGATCATGCGCCAGGGCGACGACAATTGGGTCGACATCGCCAACTGGACGCTGAGCACACTGATCTTCGCCGAGCAGGAAGGCATCACCTCCAAGAACGTCGACGAGATCAAGGCCAAGCCGACCTCGCCGCAGGTGGCGAAGTTCCTTGGCGTGACGCCCGGCATGGGCAAGGGCCTCGGACTCTCCGACGATTGGGCCTACAACGTGATCAAGAAGGTCGGCAATTACGGCGAGATCTTCGATCGCGACCTAGGCAAGGACTCGCCCTACAAGATGGATCGCGAGCTGACCAATTTGTGGAACAATGGCGGCGTCCTGTTCCCGCTGGTGATCGACTGATCCACGTCTGACGGTGTTACCGCTCAAGGCTCCCGCCTGGCTTCGGCCGGGCGGAGCCGGCGGCAATTCGAGAAGGATTGGTCAATGGTCAGCCTGCTGAGAAATCAGAAGGTCCGCAGCGCGCTGTTGCAGGTCGTCTATGTCGGTTCGCTTGCGGCCCTGGTGCTCGCAGGCATCATCATCGCGCGGCGGAATCTCGCGGAGCAAGGGATCACCTCGGGATTCGATTTCCTCTACAAGTCGACGGGCTGGGACGTGAACTTCTCGTTGCTGCCGGCCACGGCCAACGATCCCTATTGGTGGTTCTTCCTCATCGGCATCATCAACACGCTGTTCCTGGGCTGCACCGGGCTGATCCTGGCAACGCTCGTCGGGACGATCGTCGGCCTGGCGCGGACCTCATCCAACGAACTGGCGCGATTGCTCGGCCGCACCTATGTCGACATCTTCCGCAACATCCCGCTGATCCTCCAGGTCTTCTTCTGGTACGCTTTGATCACGCACCTGCCGACGCCGCGCGCTGCGCACGAAGCCTGGGGCTTTCTGCTGACCAGCCGCGGCCTCTACGTGCCGGCGCCGAATGTCGGCGGGATGGCAATGGCGCTGGCCACATCGGCCGTGATCGCCGCCATCGCGCTGCCGGTCTGGCTGGGCAGGACGTCACGGCTCAGCCAGCCGTTCGGCCAGCGTGCCACCATTCAGCTTGCCGGTGCTGCTGCGGCGCTGGCCTGCGCGGCCATCGTTTTGGTGGTAGGACGTCTGCCTGACGCACCGCTGCTCGATTTCCCGGCCCTGGAAGGCCTCAACCTGAGGGGCGGCCTGCGCGTTCCGCCGGAATTCTCCGCCTTGGCTATCGCGATCGCCATCTATGGCGGCTCCTACATCGCAGAAATCGTGCGCGGCGGCTTCAAATCTGTCGGCATGGGCCAGATGGAAGCTGCACGCTCGCTCGGTTTGAGCCCATGGCGCGTCTTCACGCTGGTGCGTCTGCCGCTGGCGTTGCGGGCCATGCTGCCGATCCTTGCCAACCAGTATGTCTGGCTGATGAAGGCCACGACCATGGGCATTGCCGTCGGCTTCACCGACTTCTTCATGATCGTGGCGTTGACCATCAATCATTCCGGCCAGACCCTGGAAGTGATCGGCATCCTGATGGGAGGCTTCCTCGCCATCAATCTCAGCCTCGCCGCCGTCTTCAACCGCATCAACAAGGCCATTGCCCTCAAGGGCAATCAACTGAGGGGATGACAGAGATGGAGATGGTCATTGTCGCCCCCCCTGCCCCGGGCAGGCTCGAAGACCTGAAGCGCCGCTTCTTCGCGACGCCGCTCCAGGCGCTGCTGTCGCTGATCTCCCTGGCGATCATGGTCTCTATCGTCTGGAAACTGCTCAACTGGGCAGTCTTTTCTGCCGTCTTCACCACGAGTGGCGGGCCAGAGGCGTGCCAGGCGGCGGCAGGAGCCTGCTGGTCGGTCATCGCTGCCCGGTGGCGGATCATCCTGTTCGGCCTCTATCCCTTCGAGGAGCAATGGCGCTCCGCGCTCGCCTGCCTGACCGTGGTGGTGATGACGGTGCTGAGCTGTATTCCGGCCTTCTGGACCGGACGCCGGATCGCGCTGGTGTGGGGAGCAGGAGCAGCGTCGTACTACGTGCTGATGAAGGGCGGCGTGCTCGGCCTTTCCTATGTCGGCGAGGAAGCCTGGGGCGGGCTGGCGCTCACCCTCTTCATCTTCGTGACCACCTGCCTGATCGGCTTTCCACTGGCGGTCTGCCTGGCGCTGCTGCGCCGCTCCGAGCTGCCATGGATATCCAGGACCACCGGTCTCATCATCGATGGGGTCCGGTCGTTGCCGCTGATCTCGATCCTGTTCACCTTCGCCATCGTCCTGCCTTTCGCCTTGCCGCAGTGGCTGGCGGGCGACAAGCTCTACCGGGTGATCCTGGGTTCCGCCTTGTTCTTCTCCGCCTATCAGGCCGAGATCGTCAGAGGCGGCATGCAGGGCGTCCCGGCCGGGCAGGAAGAAGCCGCCATGGCGCTCGGCATGAGCTACTGGCAGCGTATCGGCCGCATCCTTCTGCCGCAGGCGATGCGCAACGCGCTGCCGGCCACGATCAACCAGTTCGTCATCTCGTTCAAGGAGACCTCGCTGGTGGTCATCGTCGGCTTCTTCGAGATCCTGGCCTCCGGCAACGCCGCCTATGGCACCGGCGAATGGCGCTTCGCATATGTCGAGGTCTATGCCTTCATTGCCTTCATCTATTTCGTCTTCGTCTTCAGCCTGTCCCGCTACGGCGCTTACCTCGAGCGCCGCATGGCGGTCGGCGAGCGGTAGGAGGCGCGCATGGATTCCACGCTCCCGTCCGGCCCGGCCGTGCATATCGAAGGCCTCGACAAACATTACGGGTCGTTCCACGCGCTGCGAAAGATAAACCTCTCCGTCGGGCGCGGCGAAAGGATCGTCATCTGCGGTCCGTCAGGCTCCGGCAAATCCACCCTGATCCGCTGCATCAACCGGCTCGAACAGCATGACGGCGGCCGCATCGCCGTACTCGGCACCGAGCTCAACGACGACGTCGGCAATATCGACGGGATCAGGCGCGAAGTCGGCATGGTGTTCCAGCACTTCAATCTGTTCCCGCACATGACGGTGCTGGAGAACTGCATGATCGCGCCAATGATCGTCCGCAAGCGGCCGCGCGCGGAAGCCGAGACGACGGCCAGGCGCTTTCTGGAGAAGGTGCGAATCCCTGAGCAGGCGATGAAGTTTCCGAGCCAGCTTTCCGGCGGCCAGCAGCAGCGCGTCGCGATCGCCCGCGCGCTCTGCATGCAGCCGCAGATCATGCTGTTCGACGAGCCGACCTCGGCGCTCGACCCGGAGATGATCGCCGAGGTGCTGGATGTCATGGTGACGCTCGCTTCCGAAGGCATGACGATGATCTGCGTGACCCACGAAATGGGCTTCGCCCGTCGCGTCGCCGACCGGGTCATCTTCATGGACGGCGGCGAGATCGTGGAAGAGGCGCCGCCGGAGGCGTTCTTCACGTCCTCCCGAAATGAGCGAACTCGTCAGTTTCTGTCGCAGGTGCTGGGTCATTGAACAGCATCCCGGGAGATGCAACGTTCGCGCGCACATCAGCAGGAATTTCAATGACCGATCCCATAGTCGCCCTGCGCGGGATACTCGGACCGAAAGGCTGGCTTTCGGGCGATGATGCCCAACCTTACCAGCGCGATTGGCTCAACCGCTACGGCGTCCGGCCCGTGGGCGTCGCCCGCCCCGCCAACACCGCGGAGGTGGCCGCGGTCGTCAAGGCTTGCCGGCAGGCAGGATTGGCAGTCGTGCCGCAAGGCGGCAATACCGGCCTGTGCGGTGGGGCCGTCGCCGAGCAGCCCGACGCGGTTATCGTCTCGCTGTCGCGCATGACGGCAATCGGCGAGCCGGATCCGGAGAGCGGCTCGATCGCGGTTGAGGCAGGCGTCGTGCTCGCCGCGCTGCACGAGGCGCTGGAGCCGCATGGCCTGATGTTCCCAGTGCATCTTGGGGCCGAAGGCAGCGCCAGGATCGGCGGTCTGATCGGCACCAACGCCGGCGGCAGCCAAGCCTTCCGCTTCGGCATGATGCAGGATCTGGTCCTCGGCCTCGAGGTCGTCATGGCGGACGGCACGGTGTGGGACGGAATGCGCGCGGTACAGAAGGACAATGCAGGCTATCAGCTGCGCAAGCTGTTCTGCGGTTCGGAAGGCACGCTCGGCATCGTGACGCGAGCAATCCTCAGGCTCTATCCCTCGCCAAAGCAGCGGGCGAGCGCGCTGCTGGTGATGTCCGACTTCGCCGCCGCCGTGTCGTTCGGTGCGTTTCTGCGTGGCGAGGCCGGAGAGTTCCTGGCCGGCCTTGAGTTCTTTTCGGATGTCGGCCTGACGCTCGCGCTCAAGCATCTTCCAGACCTCGCCTATCAGCTGGAGACGCGGGGCGACGTCTATCTGCTCGTCGAGATGGCGTCGGGCTCGACGCGCGTTCCCCTCGACGACATCCTGGGTTCGGCGCTGGAATGGGGCATGGAGCAAGGCCTGGTCGTCGATGGCGCGCTGGCCAATTCGGGCGCGCAGCGGGCGCAGTTCTGGCGCCTGCGCGAGGAGCAGCCGGAAGGCCAGCGGCTGGAGGGCGAGCAGCTCAAGCACGACATCTCCGTGCCGCCGGGCGCGATCGCGCGCTTCATCGAGGCGGGCGCGAAACTATGCCACGAGATTCTTCCGGGCGTGCGGATCAACCCGTTCGGCCATCTCGGCGACGGCAACATCCACTACAATCTGTCGCCGCCGGCGGGCCGCGCCGATTTCGATGGGAAGGCCGCGGTATTCGCTGAGGCGCTGGCCGCTTCAGCCACCGACATGGGCGGGAGCTTCGCCGCCGAGCATGGGCTCGGCCGCGCCAAGATCGCCATGGCCGACCGGAATAGAAGTCCGGTGGAGCGGGAGCTCATGGCACGGCTGAAGGATGCATTCGATCCGTCGGGCATCATGAACCCCAGTGTTTTGGTACGGATTTCATAGCGAAAGAAAAACTTTCGTATGGATCGCATTTCTTGATTTCGCGTCGACCGGCCGCAGTGCAGGTATAAATCCGAAAGGCAGGCTCGGTCCGCTTGCCACCGGCTTAAGAGGATGTCGAAGCATGGTCCGCAATGGCGGTCGCCTTCTTGTCGAATGCCTGATCGCCTTGGGCGCGACCAAGAGCTTTGGCGTGCCCGGCGAAAGCTATCTCGCCGTTCTCGACGCGCTGCACGATACCAAGGGCAGGCTGGACTATGTGCTTTGCCGCAATGAAGGCGGCGCGGCGTTCATGGCCTCGGCCTACGGCAAGCTGACGGGATCGCCCGGCATCTGCTTAGTGACCCGCGGCCCAGGCGTGACCAATGCCAGCATCGGCATCCACACCGCGATGCAGGATAGTTCGCCGATGATCCTCTTCGTCGGCCAGGTCGGCACCGATATGAAGGGCCGCGAGGCCTTCCAGGAGATCGACTACCGCGCCGTCTACGGCACCGTCGCCAAATGGGCGGTCGAGATCGACGACGTTGAGCGCCTGCCTGAAATCTTGGCGCGCGCTTGGACCACCGCCTTGACCGGCCGGCCCGGCCCCGTCGTCGTCGCGCTGCCCGAAGACATGCTGACGACCGCGACCGAGGCCGCGCCGCTCAGCGGCCCTGCTTCGATTTTCGAAGCCGCTCCGTCGCAGGATGCCCTTTCGTCGGCGCTTGAGATGCTGGTTGCGGCCGAGAGGCCGGTGCTGCTGATAGGCGGGGCCAACTGGACGGCAAATGGACGCGCCGCGCTCCAGGCCTTCGCCGAGGCTTCCGACATCCCCGTCATTGCCGCCTTCCGCTACCAGGACCAGTTCGACAACCATTCGCCAGTCTTCGTTGGCGAAGCCGGCGTCGGCATGGTGGCGCATGTCAAGACGCTGATCCGCGATGCTGACGTGATCTTGGCTGTCAATGTCCGCTTCGGCGAAATGACCACCGACGGCTACACGCTTCTCTCCGTGCCCGTGCCGCGCCAGAAGCTGATCCACGTGCACGGCTCCGACCGCGAAATCGGCAAGATCTACGTGCCCGCGATCGGCGTCCATGCCGGCCCGAACGCTTTCGCCAAGGCGCTGACGCCGGTGAAAGGTGGCTGGGCCGACTGGCGCGCGGCGGCGCGCAAGGCCTATGAAGCCACATTCGCGGCACCCGTCCAGCCCGGCCCGGTCGACATGGTCGCGGTCACCGCCTGGTTGCGCGAGACCTTGCCGGCCGACGTCATCCTCACCAACGGCGCCGGCAATTTCACGGTCTGGCCGAACAAGTTCTTCAAGTTCGGGCCGGACGCGCGGCTGCTTGCCCCGCAATCCGGTGCCATGGGCTATGGCCTGCCTGCAGCCATCGCCGCGAAAGTCGCGTTTCCGCAGCGCACCGTCGTATGCTTTGCCGGCGACGGCGACTTCCAGATGAACTGCCAGGAGCTCGGCACGGCTATGCAGGCAGGCGCGCAGCCAATCGTGCTCATCATCAACAACGGCATATACGGCACGATCCGCGCGCATCAGGAACGCAACTATCCGGCCCGCGTCTCCGGCACCTCGCTGGAAAACCCGGACTTCGTGGCGCTGGCAAGGGCCTATGGTTTTCACGCCGAGCGCGTCGAAAGCACCGGGCATTTCGCGGCGGCGTTCCGGCGGGCCCAGCAGTCTGCGACCGGCGCCGTTCTCGACATCGCCATCTCGCCCGAAGCGCTCACGCCCCGGCAAACCCTTTCCCAGATGCGCGACGCAGCACTCGCTTCGCAGAAGGCCACGGCATGACCTCCAGATCAGACGACATCCGCCTCGGCGCGGACATCGGTGGCACCTTCACCGACATCGCCCTCGATGTCAGGGGAACGATGTTTTCGACCAAGGTGCTGACCAATTATTCGGCGCCCGAGCAGGCGATCCTCGACGGCATCGACGTCGTCGTCCGCGATGCTGGAATTTCGGCAGCCGAGATCGGCATCATCATCCACGGCACCACGCTCGCCACCAATGCGCTGATCGAGCGGCGCGGCGCCAGGACCGCGCTCGTCACGACGGAAGGCTTTCGCGATGTGATCGAGATGCGGACGGAGAACCGGTTCGAGCAGTACGATCTGAACCTGCAGCTGCCGACGCCGCTGATCCCGCGTGAAGATCGTTTCACCATCAAGGGCCGCATCGGCGCCGAGGGCCAGGAACTGCAGCCGCTCGACGAAGCGGCGCTGGAAGCAATCGCCGAGCGGATCTTGGCCGGCAATTTCGGCTCGGTGGCGATCGGCTTCATCCACGCTTACGCCAACCCCGAGCACGAGCGCCGGGCGCGCCAGATCCTCGCTCGCAAGCTCACCATCCCGATCTCGATCAGCGCCGAGGTCTCGCCGCAGATGCGCGAGTTCGAGCGCTTCAACACGGTCTGCGCCAACGCCTATGTGCGGCCGCAGATGGCCGACTATCTCGCCCGCCTGCAGACGCGCCTCAAGGACATGGGCGCCGAGTGCCCGGTCTTCATGATCCATTCCGGCGGCGGCCTGATCTCGGTGGAAACTGCTTCTGAATTCCCTGTCCGGCTGGTCGAGTCCGGTCCCGCGGGCGGCGCCATTTTTGCCGCCGACATCGCTCGGCGCTTCGGCCTGGAGAAGGTCGTCTCCTATGACATGGGCGGAACCACCGCCAAGATCTGCCTGATCGAGGATTTTGCGCCGCGCACGGCGAGAACCTTCGAAGTGGCGCGCACCTATCGCTTCTCCAAGGGCTCCGGCATGCCGATCTCGATCCCCGTGATCGAGATGATCGAGATCGGCGCCGGCGGCGGCTCGATCGCGTGGGTGGACGCTATGGGCCGTATCCAGACCGGGCCGGAAAGCGCGGGCTCGGAACCCGGCCCGGCCTGCTACGGCCGCGGCGGCAAACGCCCGGCGATCACCGACGCCGACTTGGTGCTCGGCAAGCTTGATCCGCACAATTTCGCTGGCGGCGCGATCAAGCTCGATACGGGCGCATCGGAACAAGCGATCCTGCGCGATGTCGGCGAGCGCCTGTCGTTGAATGCCATGTCGACCGCCTTCGGCATCTGCGAGGTGGTGGACGAGAACATGGCCAACGCCGCCCGCGTACACGCCGTTGAGAACGGCAAGAACATTTCCGACAATCTGATGATCGCCTTTGGCGGCGCAGCGCCTCTGCATGCGGCAAGGCTTTGCGAAAAGCTCGGCATCGATCAGTGCATCGTGCCGCGCGGCGCCGGCGTTGGATCGGCGATCGGCTTCCTCAAGGCGCCGTTCGGCTACGAGGCGCTGGCCTCGAAACTGACGCGCCTTTCGCGCTTCAAGCCGGCCGAAGTCAACGCCCTGCTCTCCGATCTCAAAGCCTCCGCCGAAGGCTTTGTCCGCACCGGCGCCAGTGGCCAGATCGTCTGCGAGATCACCGCCTTCATGCGCTATGCCGGCCAGGGCTGGGAAATCCCCGTGCCGGTATCGGACGAGCCGTTCGGCGACGATGCGGCCGCCAAGCTCAAGGCGCTGTTCGAGACCAGCTATCAGCGCTTCTTCGGCCGCGCCATCGACGGGCTTGACGGGCTGGAGATTGAGATCGTCACCTGGTCGGTGAAGGCGACCGATATTCGTCCGGCCGGCACCAGGCACGAGCTCGCCGCAGGCAAGAAGACCAGCCAACCGACGACGACCCGCGCGGTCTTCGATCCGGCAACGGGGGCGCCGCAGAGCTACGGCATCGTCGAACGCGAGGCGCTGTGCCCCGGCGATCGCATCGCTGGCCCGGCCGTCATCGTCGAGCGCGAGACATCGACCGTTGTCACCACCAGCTTCGACGCCGTCATCCAGAGCGACGGCGCGATCCTCCTGACCCGCAAAGGCAGCCAGGCATGAGCGATATTGGCGAAATCCGCATGCAGGTCATGTGGAACCGGTTGATCTCGGTGGTCGAGGAGCAGGCGCTCACGCTTTTGCGCACCGCCTTCTCGACCTCGGTGCGCGAATCCGGCGACCTATCGGCCGGCGTGTTCGATCCGCGCGGCCAGATGCTGGCGCAGGCGGTGACCGGCACGCCCGGCCACGTCAACACCATGGCCGAAGCCGTGCTGCATTTCATGAACGAGATCCCGCGCGATCAAATGTTCGAGGGCGACACTTACGTCACCAACGATCCCTGGCTCGGCACCGGCCACCTGCACGACATCACCATGGTCTCGCCGTCCTTCCTCAATGGCAAGCTCGTCGCCTTCTTCGCCTGTACCGCACATGTCGTCGATGTCGGCGGCCGCGGCTTCGGCGCCGACGGCAAATCGGTCTATGAGGAAGGCATCCAGATCCCGATCATGAAGTTTGCCGAGAAGGGCAAGGTCAACCTTGACTTGGTCCGCATCCTGCGCGCCAATGTCCGCGAGCCCAACCAGGTGGTCGGCGATTTCTATTCGCTTGCAGCCTGCAACGAGGTCGGCCATCGCCGCCTCGTCGATATGATGAAGGAGATCGGCCTCACCTCCCTCGACGGGCTCGGCGACTTCATCTTCTCGCGCACCCGCGACGCGATGCTCGAGCGCATCGAGGCGCTACCCAAGGGAAGCTGGTCGAACGAGCTGGTGACCGACGGTTATGACGAGCCGGTCAAGCTCGCGGCCACCGTCTCGGTCCGCGACGACCATGTCGAAGTCGATTTCACCGGCACAGATCCGATGAGCCGCTGGGGCATCAACTGCCCGATTATCTACAGCAAGGCCTATGCCTGCTATGCGCTGAAATGCATGGTGGCGCCCGACATTCCCAACAATGCCGCCTCGCTCGCCTTCTTCACCGTATCCTCACCGATCAACATCCTGAACGCCGTGCGACCGGCGCCGGTGGCCCTCAGGCATATTTTCGGCCACATGGTCCCCGATCTGGTGCTGGGCGCCTTCGCCAAGGCGCTGCCTGGCAAGATCCTCGCTGAAGGCGCCGGTGCTCTCTGGAACATCCACATTTCTGCGCGTCCTGTCGCAAGCGCGTCCGGTCGCCGGGCGGAAGTGCTGATGTTCAACTCCGGCGGCATGGGCGCCCGCCCCGAACTCGACGGCTTATCGGCGACGGCCTTTCCGTCCGGCGTCCACACCATGCCGATCGAGGCCACCGAGCATACCGGCCCGATCGTCATCTGGCGCAAGGAGCTGCGGCCGAACTCCGGCGGCGACGGCGAATTCCGCGGCGGCCTCGGCCAGATCATCGAGATCGCAGCGACCGACGGCCACGAATTCGACTTCTCGGCCATGTTCGACCGCGTCAATCATCCGGCCCACGGCCGTAACGGCGGCAAGCCGGGCACTGCCGGCGTGGTCAAGCTCGACGACGGCACGAAGATGCGGCCCAAGGGCTGGCAGCATGTGCCGGCGGGACGCCGGCTGATCCTCGAACTGCCAGGCGGCGGCGGCTATGGCGATCCGGCCAAACGCCGTGCGGCCGCACGAGCCAATGATCGGTCCAAGGGTTACATCACGGAGAACGACTGATGAGCTATATTGCCTCGCGCCTTTCGGTGGTGAAGCCTTCGGCCTCGATGGCCGCTTCGCAGGCCGCCAAGGCGCTACGCGCCAGGGGCGTGGACGTGATCGATCTCGGCCTGGGCGAGCCCGATTTTCCGACGCCCCTCCACATCATCGATGCCGCGCATTTCGCGGCGAAAGCGGGACAAACCCTCTACACCGCCGCTGCCGGCACGGCCGAGGTACGCCAGGCTGTGGCCGGCAAATTCCGACGCGAGAACGGCCTGGACTACACGGCCGATGACATCGTGGTGGCCAACGGCGCCAAGCAGATCATCTTCAACGCGCTGATGGCAACGCTGGAGACGGGCGGCGAAGCAATCCTGCCGGCGCCCTACTTCGTCTCCTATCCCGAAATGGTGAAGCTGCTCGGCGGCACGCCGGTCGTCGTCGAATGCCCGGAGACCACCGGTTTCCGGCTGACGCCAGCGCTCTTGGAAAAGGCAATCACGCCGAGGACGAAATGGCTCTTCCTCAACATGCCGGGTAATCCATCCGGCGCGGTCTATTCGGAGTCGGATTTGCGCGCACTCGGCGCCATTCTAGCCATGCACCCGCAAGTGCTCGTCCTCTCCGACGAGATCTACGAGCACATCCTGTTCGACGGGCGCGAGTTCGTTTCCTTCGGCAAGGCCTGCCCCGAGCTCAAGGACCGCACGCTGATCGTCAACGGCGTCTCGAAATCCTACGCGATGACCGGGTGGCGCGTCGGTTACGCGGCGGGACCCGCGCCGCTCGTCAAGGCGATGTCGACGATCCAGAGCCAGTCCTGCACCTCGGTGTGCTCGATCGCGCAGGCCGCGACCGTAGCCGCGCTCAACGGTCCGCAGGACGAAGTCGCGCGCTTCCGCCAGGCTTTCGAGAGGCGCCGCGATCTGGTCGTGGACGGCATCGGGAAGATCAACGGGCTGACGCTGTCGCCGCCGGAAGGTGCCTTCTATGCCTATATCGGCTGCGCCAGCCTGATCGGCCGCAAGACCCCGAAGGGCGTCGTGCTGGAAGACGATACCGCGGTTGCGAATTACCTGCTGAGTGAAGGCCGGGTGGCGTCGGTGCCCGGCGTCGCCTACGGACTGTCACCCTATTTCCGCATCTCGACCGCGACCAACGAAGAGGTGCTGGCCGACGCGATCTCGCGGATCAATACCGCCGTAGCGCAAGTGGAGTAAACGATGCCGCATTACGAACGTATCCTGATCACCGGCGCCGCCGGCCGGCTTGGATCGGAGCTGCGCAAGGGGCTGGTGCCGCTGGCCAAGACGATTCGCCTGGCGGGGCGCCACCCGTTCGGCGATCTCGCGCCTCACGAAGAGGAAGCGGTTTTCGATCTCGCCGACATGGAAGCCACGATCGCGGCGACCAAAGACTGCGACGCGATCGTGCATTTCGGCGGCGCGCCGCTCGAATGCGAATGGCAGATCATCCTCGATTCCAGCATCCGGGGCTCCTACCACATTTACGAAGGCGCGCGGAAACACGGCGTCAAGCGTGTCATCTATGCCTCATCGGTGCATGCTATCGGCTATCACGAGGTCGAGGCGCATATCGGCGTCGACGCGCCGGTGCGTCCCGACAGCCTCTACGGCGTGTCGAAAAACTTTGTCGAGAGTCTCAGCCGGCTCTATTGGGACAAGTTCGGCATCGAGACGGTATGCCTGCGCATCTTCTCGTCCTTCCCCGAGCCGGCCGACCGCCGCATGCTGTGGTCGTATCTCTCCTTCGCCGACTGCGTGCGCCTGGTCGAGGCATCGCTGACCGCGCCGCGCGTCGGCCACACGATTTCGTTCGGCATTTCCAACAACAAGCTGAAGATGGTCGACAACAGCGGCGCCAATCACCTGGGATTTATCCCGCAGGACAGCGCCGAACCATTTCGTGCCGCCGTCGAGGCGAAGACACCAGTTCCCGATCCAACCAAACCGTCGGTGAAGTATCTCGGAGGCTGGTTCTGCGAGCTTGGCCACCCTGACGACAAGCCGTCCTGAGGGTCGATCCGCAGGGCGCACGCATCCGTCTCCGCGTCACCAGTAGGGAGGCGCCGAACCAAGCGCACTGAGGGTGGCGGATTCGATTTCGCGTCGTCTGCCTCTGGCGTACGACATCCGGCATTTTCACCCTGCGATGCCCGCTTCCGGGCGAAGGCAAAAAGCTCTGCTTGAATGGCCGGCATCAGGCGCAAAGCTGGGCGCCAAACACAGGCAACCGTTGTAAAACTGCTCATTCGACCTTCGAGATAAGAAAAGGCGAGCAGATTGAAGACGTGCTCGTCTTCGGCGCTATAAGGGACACGTCGGCCGACGTCTACGAGTCCGCGCCTTGTCGCCCGAAAGCCAAGATTGCCATCGGTTGCGCTATTCTCAACGGCATGCTGGCCGGTGCACGCCCGGAGTCCGTTCGTTGCGCACAAAGCAGAGTCGAGCCGGCGGTATCAAAGATCCTATTGCGCCGCAAGTCGCACCCTTGCTCCAACGCCCCCCAAAATCCTGATCTAATAATGATTGTGTTGAATGCGTTTCGCTGATTAGCTGTCTTGCATAAGTCCGGGACAAGGTTGGCAATGTTGTCCGGGGAGGACCGCGATGCCGGTGCTTGAAGTTCGCCATGTTTCCAAGAACTTTGGAGCCATTCAGGCCCTGACCGACGTCAGCTTCCAGGTAGAGCGGGGCGAAGTCGTGGGTCTCATGGGGGACAACGGCGCCGGCAAGTCGACGATAGTCAAGACAGTGGCCGGGAACTTCCCGCCGAACGACGGCGAAATCGTAGTGGACGGCGAGGTTTGTCAATTCCACAAACCCGTCCAGGCGCGTGCCAAAGGAATCGAAGTCGTCTATCAGGACCTGGCGCTCGCCGACAATCTAACGGCCGCGCAGAACGTCTTTCTTGGCCGTGAGATCAAGAAGGGCTTCTGGCCGATCAGGGTGCTCAATAAGCAGGCGATGATCGACCGCTCGGCAGCGCTGTTCGAAGAACTCAAATCGGAAACCCGACCGCGCGACCTGGTCAGGAAGATGTCGGGTGGGCAGCGCCAAGCGGTAGCCATCGCACGAACCCGGCTTTCGAACGCCAAGCTGGTGTTGATGGACGAGCCGACCGCCGCAATCTCCGTACGCCAGGTGGCGGAAGTGCTCGAACTGATCCGACGCCTCAAGGCGCAAGGGGTCGGGGTCATGTTGATCAGCCACCGCATGCCTGACGTTTTCGCCGTCGCAGACCGTATCATCGTGCTGAGGCGAGGTTCGAAGGTTGCCGACAAGCAGGTCGACAACACCTCGCCCGAGGAAATCACCGGACTAATAACGGGGGCCATCCGTGGCGAATAGTGCTCGGCAGTCGGTTAGTGTCAGGGAGTCGCTCGTGGAAACCGGCCGCCCGGCCATGGCGGACTTCATCCCGACCAAGGAGAAGACGGCGCTGCAGCGTGTGGTTTCAAGTCAGCCATTCTGGGTGACAATCGCGCTCATTGCTCTCGTCATGTTGATGACAGCCATCGAGCCGAGCTTCGGCACCTCCGAAAACGTCGCCAACGTCACGCGCAACTTCGCACCTTTCGGCCTCATGGCGCTCGGCATGACGGTGGTGATCATCACCGGTGGCATCGATCTGTCGGTCGGCTCGATCATGGGCCTGGTGGCCATCGTCGCCGGCCTGTTCCTGACCTGGCACTATCCTTGGTACGTCGCCTTCGCCATCGGCCTTTTCTCCGGTCTGGCCTGCGGCGCGGTCAACGGGTTCTTTGTTGCTTATGTCGGAATGCCGTCCTTCGTGGTCACCCTCGGGATGCTGTCCGTGGCGCGTTCGCTGGCGGTCGTGTTCTCGGCCAACCAGATGCTCTACCAGTTCGGGCCCGATGCTCCGATCGTGAAGGCGATCGGTCAGGCGAGATGGCCGCTGCATGGGCCGCAGGACTGGGCACCCCACTGGATACCGGGACTGTCATCGCAGTTTTGGACTATGGTGATTCTGGCCCTGATCGTCGGCTTCGTGTTCAATTTCACCGCCTGGGCCCGACATCTCTTCGCCATCGGTGGTAACGAGGAGGCCGCCCGGCTTACCGGCGTGCCGGTCGACTGGATCAAATTCCAGGCCTATGTCTTCTCGGCTTTCACCGCCTCGCTCGCCTCGCTGCTGCTGCTTGGTTACAACGGCTCGGCCATCAACGCCATGGGCCAAGGTTATGAGCTGCGCGTGATCGCCGCGACAGTCATCGGCGGAGCCAGCCTCATGGGCGGCGCCGGCACGGCGTTCGGCGCGATAATCGGTTCGGCCTTCCTCGAGGTGATCAGGAATGCACTGCTGATGGCCGGCATCGATTCAAATTGGCAGGGTGCCTTCGTGGGCGCCTTCATCGTTCTTGCGGTTCTTTTGGGCATGCAAACCGGCGGCAGATCGATGCTCGCAGCGTCGCTGGCAGCCTTGATGCCCAAACGAAGCCGTTAGAAACCCGCCGGCGGGAGGCCTGCGGGATCACACCAAGGAGGAGAACGTCCCATGAGAAAACATCTGTTGACGGCGGCCGTGGCGCTTGGCGCAATGGTGCTCGCCGTTTCCGGCGCCCAGGCGAAATACACCTTCGCCCTGGTGCCGAAGAACATGAACAATCCTTTCTTCGACCAGGCACGCGACGGCTGCAAGAAAGCCGAAGCCGAATCGAATGGGGCCCTGGAGTGCATGTATATTGGCCCCGGAGAGCATGGCGGCGGCGACGAGCAGGTACAGATCGTGCAGGACCTCGTTGCCAAGAAGGTGGACGGCATCGCCGTGTCGCCATCGAATGCCGCGGCGATGGCAGTCGCGCTGCAGGCCGCCAAGGAAGCCGGCATCCCGGTCCTCACCTGGGATTCCGACCTCCTGCCCGAGAACAAGGATCTTCGCGCCGCCTATATCGGGACCCACAATTATGAGATCGGCGTGAACCTTGCCAAGCTTGCCATGCAGATTAAGCCCAAGGGCGGCACGATCTGTATCCAGTCGGGCGGCGCGGCGGCGGCCAACCACAACGAGCGCATGCAGGGCATTCGCGATACGCTTTCGGGCACCAAATCGGCAGCCTCGCCCGGGGATCGGCTGACGGGCCAGAATGGCTGGACCGAAATCGAAGGCTGTCCGCTCTATACCAACGATGATTTCCCGCTTTCGGTGCAGCAATTCGAGGACATCATGGGGAAAAACCCGAACCTCGACGCATTCATCCCAACCGGTGGCTTCCCGCAGTTCATCCCAGATGCCAACCGAGCTGCGGTAGCCCCGTACAAGGACAAGATCGCCTCGAAGGCCCTGGCCCTTGTCGTCGCCGACACGCTTCCCGTCCAGATCGATCAGATGAAGGAAGGTCTTTCCCTTGGCCAGGTCGGCCAGCGGCCGTTCGAAATGGGCTACAAGACGATGATGGCATTGAAGGACATGAAGGACGGCAAGGCTCCGCCGGCTGACCCGACCTACACCGGCCTCGACGTCTGCACTCCGCAGACGGCGGATACCTGCGTCGCCAAATAGGGTTTTTTGGGCGGGAGGTAACTCCCGCCCGTTCGTTGAAGCGAGATGCGGCTAGATTGAAGCATTCTCATCTCGCTCCAGAGGCTTCAATGTCGGAATTGTTCTCGCTCAAGGGCCGTGTCGCATTGGTCACGGGTGCTTCGCGCGGCCTCGGCTTTGCCATGGCCAAAGCACTTGCGGAAAACGGTGCGACGGTAATCGTCAACGCCCGCGGCACGAACGCCCTCTCCACGGCGGCGGAAAGCATCGGGGCCGAAGCCCTGCCGTTCGACGTTGCCGACGCGGCGGTCTCAAGGGCGGCGCTCCAAGGAATCGTCGAACGCCACAGCCGCCTCGATATCCTGATCAACAACGCCGGCATCCAGCATCGCAGGCCTTTGGTCGAATGGGAGGACGAGGATTTCGACCATGTGATTGCCGTCAATCTTTCGGCCTGCTTTCGCATGATGCGTGATGCAGTGCGTCTGATGCTGCCGAACAAATTCGGGCGCATCATAAACACTGGATCGGTTGCGGCGATCCTTGGCCGTCCCACCATTCACGCCTATGTGGCGGCAAAGGCCGGCCTGCATGGGCTGACGCGCTCCGCCGCCGCCGAGATGGGCCGTCACGGCATAACAATCAACGCGATCGCCCCCGGCTATTTCGCCACCGAGCTCAATACTGCGCTTATCAACGACGAGGCTTTCACCAAATGGGTCGAGGCACGAACCCCTGCAGGCCGCTGGGCCAAGCCTGAGGAACTCGGCGGAGCCGTGGTGTTTCTCGCCTCTGACGCTGCCGGTTACGTCAATGGACATGTGCTGGCGGTTGACGGCGGACTATCGGTTTCCCTCTGACCTGCGAACCGCAGCCCGTCAGAGCCTATTCCGGATGACACCGTCGGCTTCGACCTCACGGCCGCGCCGGCGCGTTCATTAGGACCCGCCGATATGAGCCAGTGCGTTGGCTATGCAAGTACCGCGAGCAGGTTTGTTCTCTGCGCGGGTCATCTTGCCGACTTCAGTCAACCCCGGGCAGACGCACTCCTGCCAAGCCGGCCAGCGGAGACCCGTTCTTTCTTCCGCTCGCCTGTCGTTTCGGGCGCAAGCTCGCTGATGTCGCCGGCCACGACGGAACGTGTGCGCTCCAGCATCGCGGGGATCTCCCGAGCCGGTAGTGGCCGACTGAACAGGAAGCCTTGCGCTTCCGTGCAGCCTTCTCTTCGCACCCGTTCCAGTTGCTCGGCCGTCTCTATCCCTTCGGCGGTGGTCTGCATCCCAAGGCTGTTGCCAAGGCTGGTGACGGCCCGGATGATGGCGACGGAGCTGTCGATATCCTCGGCGTCCTTTACGAAGGACTGGTCAATCTTGATCTTGTCGAACGGAAACGAGCGCAGATAGCTCAAACTCGAATATCCGGTCCCGAAGTCGTCCATCGCGATATGGACACCCAGCAAGTGGATCTGTTGCAGCATCGCGAGAGTGGCCTGGGTGTTGGCCAGCAGCACGGTCTCGGTGATTTCAAGCTCGAGACGGCTCGCGAGCAATCCCGAGGCATCCAACGCTGCGACAATCGTCGAGAGCAAGCGGGCATTGCGAAACTGCGTCGGCGACAGGTTGACGGCAACCCTGATGCCTTCGGGCCAGCTTGCTGCGTCGAGACAGGCTTGCTTGATCACCCATTCCCCAATCGGAACAATCAAGCCGATCTCTTCGGCCAAGGGGATGAACTCGGACGGCGAAACGATACCCCGCGTCGGGTGATGCCAGCGCAACAGCGCCTCGAAACAGCTGACCTCGCCGCTTTCGAGATTGAGGAGCGGCTGGTAGTAGATCTCGAACTGCTGCCGTCCCAACGCGTCGCGCAGATCGAGTTCGAGAACCCGCCGCGCCTGCATGCGGGCATCCATGTCCGGCTCGAAGAACCTGTATGTTCTGCGACCCTCCGCCTTTGCCCGATAGAGCGCCATGTCGCCGTTCTTGAGCAACTGGTCGGCGTTTGTGCCGTCGTCAGGCGCAATCGAGATGCCGACGCTGGCGCTGACGGTGACGCCATGGCCGTCGGCGATATAAGGCGCGCTCAGCGCATCAATGACGCGTTGCGCAAGGGCGGTGGCCTCGACCGGCTGATCGACCCCATTTTGAATGATCACGAACTCGTCGCCACCTAGTCTGGCAACAGTGTCGTCCTCGCGCACGATCGACTTCAGCCTTGCGGCGACCTCCTTGAGCAAGGCGTCGCCGACCGGATGCCCTAGCGTGTCGTTGACAGTCTTGAAATGATCGAGATCGAGGCAAAGGAAGGCGACCTTGCCATCTCTGCGAGCCATCTCGGCCAAGGCGTCCTCGGCGCGTTCGCGAAACAATATCCGGTTTGGAAGATCGGTAAGCCCGTCATGGCGAGCCATGTGCGATATGCGAGCCTCGCTGCGCCGCAAGTCGGTCACGTCGTGATGCGTGGCGAGCCATCCGCCGCCCGGCAGCGGCTGATGAATGAGGTCGATGGTGCGCCCGTCCCTGAGCTCCACCAGGCTCACGACGCGCTCGGCGCGGTCGATGGTCGCCGAGAGCTCTTCCAGATATCTGTCCGGGTCGTGGCCTACATAAAGTCCCGCCGCAATCCGGAAACGCATCAAATCGTCCCACCGGGAACCAGGGTGGGTCAGGGCCTCCGGCAGGCGATAGAAGTCGGCATAGGCCTGATTGCAGAAAACCAGCCGTCGGCCGGCATCGAACATACACAGGCCCACAGGCATGTTCGCGGCAGCGGCAGCCAGATTCTGCCGCTCCAACTCGGCATCACGAGCCAGGGCGATGCTGCGCTCCAGGCTGGCACGGTAGCCGGCAAAGGCCGTGAACAATATTCCGACCTCGTCGCGCCGATCCTTTCTGAGCGCAACCAGCGTCGAGCGGTGTTCCCCTCGCGTCAACCGGTGCATCGCTTCGCTCACGGCCAGGATCGGCTTGCTGACATTATGGCGAATCCAGGCGACAAGCACGCCAAGGCACACGGCAGCAAAGGCGATCGCGGCCCAAACGAGCCGCTGCGCGATGGTGTAGGTGCGGTCCGCCATGGCTGCGGCAGCCTTGCTGCGCTGATTGGTGAGTGCCAAGAGGCCATCCAGCCGCTGAGCCGCCGCCGCAATCGTGGGGAGCGACACCGCCTCGAACTCGTTAGCTGCCTTCGTTCGCTCCGCGGTATCGAGAAGTGGAATGATCGACGACAGAGAATCTTGATACGCCGTCCAGAGGTTGACGAATTGATCGAACAGCTCCTGCTCGGCGGGTGATCCGGCGCTCCTGCGGTAGGCGCGCCGATCTTGGAGCATTTCTTCGCTCTCTCTCGCCATCTCCTTGTCGATGTCAGCGATTTGCTGAGAGTTTTCGGCACGCATGCGCAGCGTCGCGTAGAGCCGGTGCTCCGCAAGGTTGCGCTTCATCTCGTCGACGATCTGCACCTGGGGCAACCAAACTCCGGTGATCTCGCTCGTGACCTTATTGAGCGACCGCAGCTGTGCGACCCCAAATACCCCGACCGTCACGGTGCAAAGCAGTGCCAATCCAAAGCCCAGCGTGAGCTTGCTGCCGACACTTATGTCCTTGAACCGTTTCATGTTAACGCTGACCTGATGAGGTCAGTCCCGCCCGCAGGCGCCAATAGCGGGACTGATTGGAAGCGCCTCGCCAATCTCGCGCTGAAATGTATTAAGGCTGACTTAAGATGGCGTTCAGCGTAATCTGCACTTCGTCGTTGTCTGCTTCAACGATATGACGACCGGGGCACTTATCCTTTGCGCTTGTGAACAAAGAGATATTCGCCGCTCAACAGGGATGGCGGGTCAATACTCTTCTGGACGCTGAGGTAATCCGCTACATATTTAACGATCGGGCAGCTGTCGAAGGAGACCGCCTAGGCACGCGACTGCTGCCAAAGGGACCCGCTGATTTCGGGATGGAGGAAAGCCGTGGAAAATCACGCCGGCTCGGCACCCAATGTAGCTGACTTTGTCATTCACAAGGTTCTGGACACGTTCGAATACTCCGACCGCGGCGCGGTGGTCACGATGGTCGATCCGCGGGGCGCACGCATCCGTCTCCACGTCACCATCGTCACCGGGGAGTTGCTTTGCGAGCATATTGCCGAAGCGCTGGAGCAGCGATACGGGAAATAGAATGTCTCCTGCAACAGCACACGCATTCAACAGCGAGCCCTCGGAATCGAAGAGCAAGGCGGCATGACACGGGCATTGCTCAACCTACGAATACCCCGGTGTAGCAGCCACCTGCTACCAACGACATCCATTTCGGCACTAGCTAATATGAATGGCGGACTCGACTGTGGCAGTGTAAGGTCCGCTGCAAGCAAGAAAAATTGCCATACCGGCACTGCCGACGAATCTGGGAGGATTCATGGTCGAGATCATCTCCAAGCGGGATGGCCCGCGGCGCGAGGATGCTCAAGTCAAAAGGCTGATTGAGCAGAACCGCTCAACCATCGTGCGCCTTGCCGACCAGCTCAGCGCCGGCGGTTATTCAGCTTCGAAACAGCCACGTCAGAAACCGAAAGCTCAAGGCCTTATCTTTCACGTTGGCGGCGCAACCGGATCTGTGGCCGAGGCCAACCCGTCCGTGCATGTCAGCCTCAATGGGCGTGTGATCTCGAAGGATCAAGACACAGGCCGTCAGCTTCATCATATCGGCGATATCCGCGATCGCGGCGGCGAGCACATTTTCGTATTGGCCACCAAGCAGAACGGCTACTTCGCGCCGGTCGACGAAGCCGTCGCCGCGAAGCTTGCCGAAATGGACGGGCGTCGCCTCACCGCCACCTACTCCGAAGAACAGCTCGCCACCGACATCGGCGCGAAACTAGGCATCAATTGACCGGTAAGCGATTGGACCGGCTTCGGCACGTCCGATCCAAGACAGCATACAGCATTGGCATGCCTCGAAGGTTCCGTAATGACTGAATGAAACGCGATCCTGGACCTAATCAGATGAAGATCGATGCTCTTCCGACGCGTGCGTCGTTGGCCAGCAATCAAATCGCTCTGGGCAGCATCGACTATGACGAGCGCGCCACCATGCGCGCTTGGGAAGATTTTCTGGCGGACGAGCCCAAATGTGTCCGCGATCCGATCCGCCCAAGCCACGTCCGCTCCCTCATTCACGACTCTTGGTATCGCAGCGCCACCGGCGGCATCAACGCTCAGGGGATCGAAGCGCCGCTGAGCAGCGATCGCGACGAAATCGAGTACCTGACCCGGGCCAATGCCGAACTGCTCTCGGCGGCGCGCCGATCCTTCGCTTCCATCGGTCAGTTGCTGGAGGGCACCGGCGCGATGCTGGTTCTTGCCGACAGCGACGGCGTGCTGATCGATGCCATCGGCGACAAGAAGACCCTGCATGACGGCATGGATATTCATCTGGCCATCGGCGGCAAATGGAATGAGGGCGCCGTCGGGACCAACGGCATCGGCACGGCGCTGTGGACCGGGGAACCGACTTTCGTCCATGCGGCGGAGCACTTCTGCGCCGGCATCAAGTCCTGGACCTGCGCCGGGGCGCCGATCCGCGATCCGCTGGACGGCAAGATAGTCGGGGTCGTCGACTTGTCAGGCTACTCGCCGATCTTCCGACCCCACAACACCGCGCTTGTCGCCGCCACGGCCCGCCAGATCGAAAAAGCATTGGCAGAGCAGCAACAGGAGCAGCGCACACGCCTGCTCGAAGCTTTCATTTCCTCGGCTCCCGGCTATCGCCGAAAAGATGGACTGGTGATCGTCGATCATCGCGGGCGCGCGATCTACCGAAACAACCTGCCCGACGGCGAAGCCGCCGAAATGACCAGCGGCCCGATAGACGCGGGTCGCGGCCGCTGGCTGATGAACCTTCCGTCGTCCGGTTCGGAGGCCGATATCGCCAGGGCTCTGCCGGCTCATCTGCGTTCCTGCCACATCACACCGCTCAAGCTCGATGGCGACTTGCGCGGCGCTGCGCTGGTGTTCCCGTCGGCGCCGACAGTTTCGACCGTGATCAAGCGGGAGGCGGACAAGCATCTTCAAGACGCAGCCGCAATGATAGTCGGCGAGAGCGAGGCACTGCTTGCCGCAGTCGATGTCGCCTGCCGCGTCGCGCGATCGAAAAGCGTCGCCTCGCTGCTGGTCGAAGGCGAGACCGGCGTCGGCAAGGAGCTGTTCGCGCGGCTCGTCCATGCCGGCAGCCGGCGTACGGACAACGACCCGTTCATCGCGATGAATTGCGGCGCTATCACAAAGGACTTGTTCGGCAGCGAGCTGTTCGGCCATGTCGCCGGCGCCTTCACCGGCGCATCACGCGACGGCAAACCGGGTGTCTTCGAGCTTGCCAATGGCGGCGTGCTCAGCCTCGACGAGATCGGCGAGATGCCGCTCGAGATCCAGCCGTTTCTGTTGCGTGTCCTTGAAGAGCGCGTGGTCCACCGTATCGGCGACAACCGAGGCCGGCCAGTCGACGTCCGGCTCGTCGCCTCGACCAATCGAGACCTCAAGCAGGAAGTCGCTGCGGGTCGTTTCCGCCGCGACCTCTATTATCGGATCGGCGCCGTCTCGATCACTGTGCCGCCGCTGCGCGATCGCGGCGAGGACGTGCTGCTGCTGATCGAACATTTCAACCGGAAGATCGCCGCTGCATCAGGCGACGAGCCGCTGGAATTCTCGCAGGAAGCTGTCGCTGCATTGCTCGCCTATCGGTGGCCGGGCAATGTGCGTGAGCTGAAGAACCTCGTCGGACGGCTGCACGTCCTGGCGCGCGGCCGTGGTATCGGACTGCACGACCTTCCCGAGGAAATCACGGATGGCGGTTCCGAGCCGCAGCCGGGCAGCAACACGGCAGTCTCCCCCGAAGAGCCCGCTGGCACGCTAGCCGAGGCGGAACACCAAGCGTTGAAGAATGCGCTGACCGCGGAGGGCGGCAATCTCAGCCGGGTGGCGCAGCGGCTGGGCATTTCCAGGCCAACGCTCTACCGCAAGCTCGAGCAATATGGCATCCGGCGCGGCTTCGTCTGAACACGCAGTAAAAAAGAAACCCATGGCGTTCCGCCATGGGCTTGGGAATCTTACCGACAAAAAGGCAGCGGCCGATCAGGCGAGCTGCGGTGCCGGTTCGCCGGCGCCGATCATCCCGGTGCGCAGCACCAGTCCGGCCGCGGCAGCGCCCAGGCAAGGCGCCACGATATAGAGCCAGAGCTGCGACAGCGCGCTTCCGCCGGCAAACAACGCGGGCCCTAGCGAGCGAGCCGGATTGACCGAAGACCCTGACACGGCAATGCCGGCGAGGTGGATCATGACCAGCGTCAAACCGATCGCCAGGCCGGCCAGAGCACCCGCGCCGTCCTCCGCGGTGGCACGCAAGATGACGAGCAGAAAGAGGAATGTGGCGACTGCCTCGAACAAGAACGCCGAAGTCGCCGAATAGGCCGACCAGCCGTTCTGGGCAAAACCATTCGCCGCGACGTCATAGCCGCCGCCTTTGCCTTGCGCCATCACGTAGAGCACCGCCGAGGCAGCGATCGCCCCCAGACATTGCGCGACCACGTAGCCGGCGAGATCGTTGGACTTCATCCGGCCGGAAACAAAGACGCCAAGGCTTACCGCCGGGTTAAGATGCGCGCCGGAAATCGGCCCGATCGAATAGGCCATCGCAATCACCGACAGGCCGAAGGCCATTGCAACACCGAGCAGTCCGACCTCGGAACGCATGAACAGAACCGTAGCGCAGCCGAAGAAGACCAGCGCGAAGGTTCCGACGAATTCACAGATGTATTTGTTCATTTTTTCCTCTCCGGATTGTGACGCCTGGACCGGATACCGCAGCTTTCCGCGCGCCATCCGGGCCCAAGGCTTTCAGGGAACGATGACGCCGCGGCCGGTGAAGCGCCGGTTCTTGAAGTCATCGAGCGCGGTGTTGATGCTGGCGAGATTGTATTCGGTGTAGTGCATCTTGACCTTGCCGTCGGCGTTGAGCTCCATCAGCTCGACGAGCTCGGTGAAATTGCCGACCAGGCTGCCGCCGATGTTGATTTCCTCGATGACCAGATGCGCGGTCGGCACGTTGACGGCGCCGCCATAGCCTACCACGAACAGCTGGCCGCCCTTGCGCACCATCTTCCAGCAGATGTTTTCCACGCCAAGCTCGCCGACGAAATCGATGACCACATGGGCGCCGCCGCCGGTGATCGCCTTTACTTCTTCGACGACGTTCGGCCCGCCATCGAGGACGAAGTCGGCACCGAGATCCTTGGCCAGCACGCGCGCGGCAGGCTCACGATCGACGGCGATTATCCGGCAGCCTGAAATCGCATGCAGCGACTGCAGCGCGATGTGTCCGAGCCCGCCGATGCCGAGCAGGACGCAGTAGCTCCCCGGCCGCAAAAGCTTCGCCGCTCGTTTGGCGGCGCGATAAGCGGTGATGCCGGCATCTGCCAGCGGCGCCACTTCGATCGGCGTGACATTGGCATTGAGCTTGATCAGCGAACGTTCACTAGTGATGAAATATTCGGCGAAGCCGCCATTCATGCCCAGCCCAGGGAACTGGCCATTGTCGCAGTACATATCCTCGCCGTGCCGGCAGTTGAGGCAAATGCCGCAAGAGCGGAACGGATGGCAGATCACGGCATCGCCGCGCTTGACCGATCTGACGCCGCTGCCGACCTCCTCGACCCAGCCGGCGTTCTCATGACCCATGATGTAAGGCAGAAGGCTGCCGTCGGGGTCCATGGTCGGTTTCCACACACCTTCAATGATATGGAGGTCGGTGCGGCAGAGGCCGGCGGCACCTACCCGCACGATGACCTCGTCCGGGGCCGTGATCGTCGGCGCCTTGACCTCCTCGATCTTGAGCTTGACGTTCATGTGCGGGTCGTATTCGTAAAGTCTTGCGGCTTTCATCGTCGTGTCCTTTCAGGTCCGGAATTGTTTCAGGCGCGGCCAAGCTTTTCCGCGCCGCCGCCGAGCGCCGGCCCGGCCGTCGGGTCCTCATCCTCGGCAAGATCGCCGATGAGTGTCTCGGTGGTCAGGATCAGCGTCGCCACGGAGGCGGCATTGGCCAGCGCGGTGTAGGTGACGCGGACAGGATCGATGATCCCGGCTTCGAACATGTTCTGGTAGCTGCCGGCGGATGCGTTATAGCCGTAGCCGCCGTTGATGCGCGTCACCTCGGCCACCACGGCTTCGGGATCGGCGCCGGCATTGGCGGCGATGCGCCAGAGCGGCCGTGTCAGCACCGACCGGACCAGGCGCACGCCTTCGGCGACATCGCCGTCGACACCGGTCGCCACCTTGTCGAGCAGAGGCGCGATCTGGGCCAACGCCGAGCCGCCACCGGCAACCACGCCCTCCTCGGACGCCGCGCGCACCGCATTCAGCGAATCCTCGATCAGCTGGATGGTCCGCTTCTGCTCGACCGGCGTGACGCCGCCGGCATAGAGGATCGCGGTACCGCCGGAGAGCTTGGCCAGGCGCTCGCGCAGCTTGTCCTGCTCGATGTTCGGCGGCGCGGCCTCATACTGCCGCTGCACCTGGGCGCGGCGCGCCGCGATCGCGTCATGGTCGCCGCCGCCGCGAATGATCGAGGTGTAGGATGAGCTGGTTTTCACCCGGTCAGCGGTCCCAAGATCGTCGACTGTGATGTCCTCCAGCCGGCCGCCGAGGTCGCGGGCTATCACCCTACCGCCGGTGATGATCGCCAGGTCCTCCATCATGGCCTTTCGCCAATGGCCATACTCCGGCGGATGGACGACGAGGTATTTGCCTGGCCCCTGCTTGCCGAGCAGTGTGACCACAACTTCCGGCGACACTTCCTCGGACACGATCAGCAACGGGCGCCCCGCCTCGTCGGCGATACGGCGCGCAGTCTCGAGCGCCGTGGGCTCCTTGATCTTGAGATCGGTCATCAGGATGAAGGGCCGCTCGAGCACGGCCTCCATCTTCTCCTGGTCCGTCACCATGTGATGCGAGAGGTAGCCGCGGTCGAAGGACATGCCCTCGACCACGTCCAGCGTGGTCTCGGTGGTCACGCTGAAATCGGTGGTAATGACACCTTCCGCGCCGACGCGCTCATGCGCTTGGGCCACCAGCGCGCCAAGCTTGGCATCGGTTGCGGCGATGTTGGCAACCGAGGCGAGGACGCCATTGCCCTTGGCGGGCTTGGCCGATGCCTTGAGGGCCGTCACGACCGCCGCCACGGCAAGGTTGATGCCCTTGCAGAGATCGACTGATTTGGCGCCGCGCTCATTGGCCTCGATGCCGCCCTGGATCAGCGCGTTGGCGAGCACGATGGCGGTCGTCGTGCCGTCGCCGGCGACCTCGTTGGTCTGCATCGACACCTCGCGGACGACCTGCGCGCCCATGTTCTCGAAACGGTCATGCAGCTCGATCTCGGAAGCGATGCTGACGCCGTCGCGGGTCACCATCGGCGTTCCGATCGGCCGGTCGATCATGGCGTTCATGCCTTTGGGACCGAGCGTCGGTTCAACTGCCGCCGCCAGCCTAAAGACGCCACGGGCAAGGGCCCGGCGGGCCTCGGAATTGTGAAGCATAATTTTAGGCATGATTCCTCCTTCCGCCTTACGGGCGGGTTGTTGGTTGGGGGCCTCGTGCGAGGGAGGCCGTTGCTTTCGACGCTGCTTAGACGGCCGGCGCGTTTCGCGCCGGCACGCGATCCATGATGAAGTCGACCAGCGTCGGCTCGCCTTCGACCACGCTCAGTTCCTTGTATCTTGTCTGCTTGAGCCCACGGCAAAGCGCACCGTTGAACTCCATGTTGACACGCACGCCGCGTAACTCGGCGAGATGGGCACTGAGCGCGGCAGGCGGAATTTGCCGCCCTTCCCAGGTGACGAAGACGGGATCGTCCATACGGCGATCGGGAAACCGCTGCAGCAGCGCTGCCCGGTACCGTGGCTTCTGCATGGCCGCCTCGCCCGGCTCGAAGCTGGCGGCATCGTATGACGGCAGGTCCATGCCGAGGATTTCGACATCCGTCAGGCCGTGCTGGCGCAGACCGCGCAGGACCGCTTCCTGGCGGCGCTTGAATGCCTTCATCCTGAAGGTTTCGCGCACGGCGCCGAGATCCGCGTCTGCGGCTAACTCGGCGAATATGTCGCCGAATGCCTTGCCGGCTTCGATGCCGCGATTGACCTCCTCCGCGAACATATGATCGTGCAGTTTCACGCGATAGGCGGGCGACCAGGAAAGCTGGTCGAGCGCCTTGCGGACGCCGTCGAGCATGAGGAAAGCGAAGTTGGGCGAGCACCAGTAGGTCGGCAGGCGGAAATCGACCTCCACGCTGCCGTCGCCCGTCATCTCGGCGCGCTCGACGAAACCCATCTCGGTGATCGGTTCGTCGAGTTCCGGGTCATTGACCTCGCCAAGGCGCCGCCAGAGTTCCTTCTCGCGGCTGTCAGAAACGCTGGCGGTTGCCATGGCCCTACTCCGCCGCGATGCTGAAGGGCGAACTTGCGAGCGCCTTCTTCTTCGCTTCGACGTCGATCTCGTAGAGGCGCGCGGCATTCAGCCCGAGGATCTTCTCCTTGATCTCGTCGGTCAGCTGCACGCCGCGTTCCGCGGCGATGTCCTCGGGGATCTGATACGCCCAGAATTTCTCGACGAGCCAGCGCGGCGTCCAGATCGCATAGTCGGAGCCGAACAGGATCTTTTCCGGCCCGATCCAGAACAGCAGCTCGGCAATGACCTCGCCGAAATAGCGCGGGCGCGAATGGATGAAGGGCAGCGCCACGGCAAGGCCGCCATAGACATTGGTTTCCTGCGTCGCGATCCAGCAGAAATCGTCGAGGCGCGGCAGGCCGCAATGCTCGATGATCCAGTTCAAGCCCTGGAAATCCGTCGCTGCGTGGTCGACGTCATGCACGTCGAACGCGTCCTTGCTGAGCGGGATGATTGTCGGGCCCTTGTGGACGTGAATGTTTTTGATGCCGAGTTTTTCACAGAGCTCGAAGCACCTGTAGGCATCGGGATCGGTGAGCTTCCAGCCCTTGGAGGCGCCATTCCACTCGGCGGTGTACATCTTCACGCCCTTGACGTCATAAGTCTCCTTCATGAAGTGAATGTATTCCAGCGCCTTCTCGCCGTCGCGCGGATCGAAGGACCCATTGATGATGAAGCGCTCCGGGTAGCGCTTGGCGACCTCCGCGTTGCGCTCGATCGTGTTGAACCCGTTCTTGTAGAAATCCTTCAGATAGGTCGACTGGACGATCGCCACGTCGTCCGGACCGTCTATGAACAGGTCGCGATAGAGATCGTCGGCGCTGTATTTCTCGAACTTGCCCTTCTCCCAAAGCTGCTCCTTCGGGCTCAGCCCCGTATGATAGGCGTAGAAGCAGTCGATGAACTGCTTGCCGTGGATGTTCCTCTGATTCTCCGGGCTGCCGTCCCAGAAATGGGTGTGGCCATCGACCACGAAAATGTCTTTGCCTTCAGGTGTCCTGTACATTCTTGCCTCCGCAATCGTCGCGTTGATGCCGTCCTGTTGATGGAGCGGGCGCGCCGCGATCGGGCGGCGCGCCGGTGCCCGGCTTCCTCAGATGTATTCGAAGACCTCGTCCATGTTTCCGAACAGGATCACGGTGTTGTCGTCGACGCGCACCATGCGGCCGTAGTGGGTGGAGGTGTTGACCTCGAAGATCTCGGCGGTCATGTCGCGGCCGAGATATTCGCTGATTTCGTCCATCTTGAAGATCAGCTTGCCATTGCCGTCGATGCGGATCATGGCCGGCTGGTAGGTGACGATAACCCCCGGCTTCTTGCCCATGAATTCGGCGATGGCGCGCGCCTCGACCGAGTCGTTCATGGTGACGCCGCACTGGTGCGAAATCGTCTGCTCAAAGGTGATGTCCTTCATCGATTTGAAGATGTTGGACTGCGAGGCGTCGCGTGCTGCTACTGACATGTTGGTCTTCTCCCTGTTCAGCGCTTGAGGCCGAGTTCGCCGAGGATCTGGCCGATCCGTTCCTCGGATTGGGCGCGAACGTCGGTGAAGGAAATCGGCTTGGAATGCGGCATCGACCAGATCGGCTGAAGGCCGGTGGCTGCCTTGTCGGCAAGCGCGCCGTGCTTGTTCACCCAGCCCTGGAAGAGCTTCCTGTTCGCCGCGCCATGCTTCTCGTCATTGGCAAGCAGGTAGGCCAGGTCGATGGTGTTGGCGAGGTTGCGCTCGTAGTCGGCTTCGGCCGCCGAGATCACCGGCGGTGTGATGAAGTCGTGGTTGGCGGCCGCGGCCTGCATCAGGAAGCCGGAGCGGAACAGTTCGCCGACCAGCGGTTCGAACACGATGTTGATGGCGAAGTACTGTTCCAGATAGTCGGTCGTGCCCATGATGGTTTCGACCGCCTCGCGGGTGCCCTGCCAGACACCGTCCTCCAGCCAGTGCTTCTTGCCGAGTTCGTCGTCCCAGCCGGCGATGTCCATGCCGATCTCAGCGAGATAGAGCGTGATGTCCTGGGCGAGCCTCAGCTTGTAGGACGAATTGGTCAGCGTGGCGTTGTTGATCATCTGCGTGTAGCCGTAGCGCTGCGCCTGCATCAGCGAAGTGCCTAGGCCGAACTCGGCATGTTTCCACGCTCCGAGATGCGCCTGCAGGAGCTTGGCCCACACCTTGTCGAAGGTCTTCGGCGCGCCGGCGCGGCGGGCATTGGTGATCACGCTCTGCACCATCGTCTCGATTTTCGACTGGCGCTGATAATGCGTGCGCTCCCACTCCTGGTCGGGAGCCCGGAAGGCATGCCAGTTCGAGCTCTTGGCAGCCGTATTGTCCTTGATGTAGGCGCCCTTGCCGTTCGAGAAGGAGATGATCCAGTCCTGGATCAGGTAGCGCTCGGGGTCGGGCTGCACGTCGACCGTGACATCCTCGTAATGGGTGGCGCGCTGGCCTTTCGGATCGAAATACCGATATTTGCGGCTGTCGGAATCGGCGAAGATCGCGGCTCCCGCGGCTCCCGATCCGACTGAACTCGACGTTGCTACCATTGTCTTCACTCCCTTGTTGCAGTTGCTTTGGTGTCGCTGGCTCCGGGCCGTCTCAATGGCCCGGGGTGGCGCTGGACGACGTGGTGAACCGGTCGAAGAAGATGCGTTCGCTCTCGAAGCCATTCATGAACAGGACCGGCTGCAGCGCATCGATCATTGGCGGCGGACCGCAGGCGTAGACGTCGCCCTGCCCGTCGACCGCCAGTTGCTTGAGCTTGGCATCGACGCTCTGGTGGACGAAGCCGCGCTCGCCGTCCCACGCCTCGCCATTCACATGCGACAGCACCGGGATGAAGTTCAGCTCCGGATGGCGGCCGGCAAGCTCGGCGATCCTGTCAAGATAGAACAGGTCGGTCGGGGTCCGCGCGCCGTAGAAGAAGAACACGTCCCGCTTCTCGCCGCTCTTCAGGTGATCGTTGAGGATCGACCAAACCGGCGACATGCCGGAGCCGGCGCCGACCAGGATCAGGGGGCCTTGCCGTTCCTCCCGCCGGAAGCAGGTTCCATAGGGTCCGGCGACAGTGACTTCGGCTCCGACGCGGATGCCTCCGGAATCAAGCTCTCCGGAGAACTTTCCTTCGGGATATTTCTTGATGATGAAGGAAAGTTTTTGGGTTTGGTCCGGCGTATTTGCCATGGAGAACGAGCGCGTAATCGTCTCCCCTTTTTGCGTGGTGACCGTGATGTCGACATATTGCCCAGCCCAGAATTTTATCGGCGAGCCGAGCTCGATCTCGATGCCGCGGATGTCATGGGTCAGATGTTCGAATTTTGAGATCCGGCCTTTGAATGTCTTCACCGCGATTGATTTCGCCAGCACCTCCTCGTCGTAGTTGAGAAGCTCGACATGCATGTCGGAATAGGCGATGGACCGGCACAACAGGATGTGCCCGGTATCCTTCTCCGTGTCGTTGAGGGCGAAGGTCGAGTATTTCAGCATGTCGACCTCGCCTTCGAGCAGCACGCATTTGCAGGCCGAGCATTGCCCTTCCTTGCAGCCATGCGGCAGCGCAATGCCTTGGCGGAATGCCGCGTTCAGGACCGTCTCGCCGTTTTCGACCTCGAACTCGACGCCGACCGGCTCCAGGCGCACGGTGTGAGCACCAGTCATCGATAACCTCCCAATTCCTCTCCGGCCCGTCCGCAGGACAGGAGATGGCCTTCCTCTGGAATGTCGCGGGGGTCGGAACCCGGCCCCCGCGCTCGTATGGTCAGTTGAAGGGCGTGATCGTGAAGCCGGCCCGATACTCGGCCAGGTGCTTTTCACGATCGGCCGGCGACATGCCGCGAAGCGCCTTGAGCGGCGATCCGAGGATGTTGCCGCGCACGTCGTCGAGCGTCCACTGCTCGTCAGCGCCGAAGCGCAAATGCGGCTGCGGGATCAGCGTCTTGCCGTCGGAACGGACGAAGTTGAGGTCCTTGATCGCATCGGCGAGATCCCAGCCGTCATAGAGCGTCTCCCACTCGCGCTTGCCGCTGAAGCGGCCCATCGCGGGCGTCGGACGGCCTTGATACTCGTCGGCAAAGGCTTCGACAGCGGTCCAGCGGTCGAGCTCGTGGGCGAAGGTATGCAGCTGCCCGTCGATCTCGTCGACCACGATGTCCTCGCGGATCAGGCAAGGCACGAGGCAGGACCAGCAGCGGTGCGGATAGACGTAACCGACATCGCTGTTGAACAAGAGCACCTTCTCGCCCTTGTGGCTGAGCTTGGCATACCATTTCCAGAAGTCGCCGAACTCGGCGTACCAGCCCGGATATTTGTGCTCGAACCACTCGAAGTCCTTGTCGGTCTGAGCCTCGATGCGCCAGAAGTTCACCGGCCAGCCAACCGCGAAGAACTGGCCGACCTTGTGGACGTAGTTCTTCTTGGTGATGCGCTCCCAGGCTGCCTGGATATCGTCATGGTGGATCTTGATGCCGTACTTCTCGAGCGGCAGCATGTAGGTGCGATAGTAGTCTTCGTAGATCCAGCGGTGCCACATCTCCGCATAGGATTCCTTCGACTTGTCGCGATTGGTGGTGCCGTATTCGATGAAGGTGCCGATTGCGGCATCGACGATAGCGTGGTTCTGCCAGAAGGCGTAGCGCATGTCGCGCTCGAGCAGCAGGTGGTTCTCAGGCTCCTTCAGCGCGGCCATCAGCAGCGAGTGGCCGTTGCCGATGTGCCGGCTCTCGTCGGACTGCACCGAAAGGAACACGGTCGGCAGCGCGTAATCGCCGTTGCGGGCGGCCTCCGAGGGCATGGCGACGAAGAGCGTGTTGGTGAACGCCGTCTCGGCCACGACGGTCAGGTACATGCACGCGGCCGTCATCGTGTCGCCGGTGATGAAGCCTTCGCCGAACTGGCGGCCGATGGTCGTCGCATAGCACTTGCCGAAGGCTTCCTCGGTGATGTCGAAGCCCGCCGGATCGATGTAGTTCTCCATGTACCACTTCTTCAGGTTCATCTGGATCGTGGAGTGGCGGAACTCGTCGACCATCTGCATGGTGAAGCCGGTCCTGAGATCCTCGCCCGGCGCCAGCCGCGCCACCATCGCCATCGAACGGGCGGCGGAGATTTCCGGGAAGGGAATGATGGCGAGGAAGAGCTTCATCCATTCCACCCAGCGCGGCTCGACATTGCGGAACATGTCGCCGCGAAGAGCGGCATCGAGCGCGCCATAGACGCGGTTGTCCTTCTCCTCCTGCATGGGGAAGTAAGAGCGCAGCACCTGCTTCATCGGATCGCGCGGCGCCTTGGCGATCTTGTAGTCGGTCGGAAACGTCATCGCTTCCTGGACATAGGTCGGGTTCCAACCGAGGTCGGAAATCTTCTTCGTCGCCTCGCCTACGGAAATGCCGCGTTGCGAGGTAATCTTGTTGAGCGTCAAAGACGACATCGTCATAAGCCTCCACCAGGTTTGAGCCGCGGATCCCTTGATCCGGGCGTGAGACGGCAAACAGCGCCGCCAGTGAGAGTGCGAACGGCACGACAAAGGGTTGCGCATTCAGGCGCGACCGACGGCCGGCTGTTCAAGTGGATCGCGGCAAAGGTTTGTGAGGGGTCTGGCGCGGCTCGCTACGCCAACCGCACTTGCGATGGCGTATCGAAGCGGACCTGCTTCCTCCGTTCCTTCGTTCTTTTAGCACCGCGACGAGAGCGCGATGGGCTTCTTATGGAAATAGACAAAGCAAGCGCCGTGCCAGTCTGGAAATAAGGGCGCATCCGGCCGCTGGGAACAACCCACGCGCATTTCGACGGCGGAGATCGCCATCAACTGTAACGTTATTTTACAATTGTAACTTACGGCTGTAATGATTTTCTTCTATTCGCAATCGCAATATATTTACTTAGCACCTGCAGCATGCAGAAAAATACACGCCATCTATTCAATTCTTCTGGTCTCTCTATTATTTCAACGTGACGGCCCATGCGGCTCAGCAGGAGAGAGGCTATGCCGAACGACAGGGACAACCGGAGCCGTCCGCCGCCAACATCCGATCTGTCCAACGGCGTTGCCGGCGATCTGGTAAGGCTGATGCCCCGTGATCTGGTGTTTGTCATGCGCTTCATGGGCGAGAGCCAATTGCGCCTGCAGAGCCACTTCCAGAGCTTCATCCGGGCCGAACTTGCGGCCGGCGGCGTCACCGCCGAAACGCATCCGATGATCCATCTGTTCATCGAGAGCCACGCCATCCTGCTGCGCGACTTCGTATTTTCCGGCGTTTCGCTGTCGCGCCAGTTCCGCGTCGAAGAAATCGAGCGCCTCACCGGGGACACGACTGCGATGATGCGCGTCGACATCTGGGACCAGCTCAAGAGCCACATCGAGACGGCCGAAAAGCAGTTCCAGTCACAGGCCGGCACACTGCCCGGGCTGCTGGCGGCATTCGAGCAACCGCCAGGTCCGGTGCCTGGAAACGAAAAGTGACAGGAGGGTCCGATGGGGCAAATCGAAAGCCGTGACGCGCTGCTCGCCCGCCGCCTCGATCTCGTCGCGAGCGTCTGCGCGCTCACCGCCGAGGCGCAGCGTCTCAACCAGAAACTTGCCGGCGTCGAGATGGATGTGCTGCGCCTGGAACTCGAGATCGGCAGACGCGGCACGAACGCGCAACTGGTGCAGGACTTGCATGAAGCCGAGGAGAGTGCCGCGGCATTCAGGAACGCATGCACGGCGTGCGAGGAACGTATCGCGGCCGCCGAAGGTGATATTGACGATGTCGACCGTCGCCTGGCGAAGACCGTGAACTGACGAAGGGAGTGGCCATGAACCAGCACGCGATACAGAACCTCACCTTGTTCGACCTGCTGGCGAGAAGCTGGTGCCGTCCATCGGCGATCGCCGATCTGCGCTTCAGCGCCGATGGCTCGACCGTCGCCTTCACGTGCATCGACGGAACGGTTGCCATAGCGGCAGTCGCGGACCAGGAACCGCCGGAGCAGCGGATCAGGGTGAGCGGCGATCTCGGCCAAACGACGATCCGCCCAAGGGAAAAGCCGCCGGTGCCACTGGTAGCGACCGCCGTTCTGGCTGATGGCGATGTTCCGCTCGCAAGCTACCTTGGGTCCGACTTTCTCGTCGGGACGGCGGCCGGCGATGTGGCCCGGCTGAACGCGGACGGCTCTGTGATGGAGACGCTGGTCAAGATCGCCGGACCTGCCGTCGCAATCGACTATAGTCCTCGGACGGGCATGGTGGCCGTCAGCAGCGGGCAGGACATCTTTTTGGCGCGCGGCGGGATCGAGCCAGTGAGGCTGCAACGCGACGCGCCACCATCCACGGACGCGCTTGCCTTCTCACCAGCCGGGAGGAGGCTTGCCTGTGGTCAGGAGCACGGGTTGTCGACCTGGATAGTCGAAGGCGAGCCCACCCCGATGCGCGATTTCGCCTTTTCAGCGCACCCGATGTCAATTTGCTGGAGTGGCGACGGCGCCTGGCTGGCCTGTGGGCTCGAAACCGGAGGCCTTGCTCTGGTCAGCGCAAGTGATGACCGAACTGCAATCGTGGCGGGATTTCCATCGTCAGTCCGGACGGTATGCTGGAGCGCGCCGGGGGACGCGCTGTTTGCGTCGGGCGCATTCCGGATTGCCGGCTGGTCGATGACCGCGCCGCCACTTGACGGCGAAACCTCCGGCGCTCTGGAGACGGGCCGCGCCGGGTTGGTTCCGGTCGAGGCCGTGGCCGCCCATCCGCAGAAGAAACTGATTGCGGCCGGCTATGCCAACGGTCGGATCACCGTCGCCCAGATCGGAACGCGGGACGAACTCCTCGTCAGACCCCTGGGCAGCGCGGTGACCGCGCTTGCTTGGTCCGGCGACGGACGGCACCTGGCGCTAGGCGCCGTCGACGGTACCGCCGCGATCATCACCTTTCCCGCCCAGATGTTCAAATAGGCCAATGCGGGCCGCAAGCGACAGGAGAAGAAGGATGCAGACCGAACTTACCCCTGAGGACAAGAGCAAGGATGAATTCTTCGAACGGCTCGCCAAACTGTCGGAAGAAATGGTCGCTAGGCACGGTAAGGATTTCAGCATGGGCGCGCTGGTGCTGGCTGCCCGCTGGATTGCGGAGAACCGTGTCGGTCAATTGAAGACCAATTGACCATCAAGACACTCGTGACAGGTCGCGCTCCAACATCAGCTCCTCGAAATTCGCTGGAAAGATCGAAACAGCCTATTGTCTCGAAAGGTGCTGTGCCGACCAAACTTCCGAAGCGGCGATCGAGGGGGGGTCGAGCCAACGTTTTGGGCCATATCTCTCAGCCCAAGGCGCTGAAGAGGTCGGCGACGCTCTGAGGAGCCTCGGGTCCGAAGAACCGAGTGAGGTTCTGCGCGCTGGCTTGCGCAACGCTGGTGCTGCGAGGGAACAGACGCTGTTCGTATTCGGCGATGGCGGCTTCGTTGTCGTTTTTGACGGCGATCGCAACAGCCAGCTCAGCGGCGTCATACATCGCCAAGTTGGCGCCTTCACCAGCGAAGGGAGACATTAGGTGCGCGGCATCGCCGAGCAGCGTCGCGCCTGGTACGTGGCGCCAGCGATGGTCGACCGGCAGCGCGTAGATCGGCCGTATCACGGGCGAGATATCGGTGTTTGTGATCAGCGCGACCAGCGGTGCGGCCCAACCGTCGAACTGCTCGGCGACCCGGGCGAGACCGGCGCGCGCCTCCGTGAAGTCGATGCTTGATGCCCAGCTTTCCGGCTTGTTGATCGCAACATAGACGTGAACACTGCCGTCCGCGTTGCGATGGGCAAGAATGCCCTTACCCGACGCCACTGCCATCAGCGTACCTGTGCCGATGATCTCAGCGTTTGCGACGCTGCGCGGATCGTCCGCCGACAGATGCGTCTCGATGAAGCAGGTCCCGGTATATTCAGGCTTCGTCTGGGACAAGAGCGGCCGCACCCTCGACCATGCGCCATCGGCGCCTACGAGCAGCGACGTCGTCGTGCCAGTGCCGTCGACGAATCGGAGCTCGTTTCGGCCGTCGCCTCTCGACGACACCGACGCGACCTTGTGTCCCCAATGGATCGTGCCCTGCGGCAGGGCATCGATCAGCATCTTCCGCAGCTCACCGCGGTCCACCTCCGGGCGCTTGCTGAAGGGATTACCGGGCTTGTCGAGCAGCACTGTGCCATCTCGATCGACGACGCGCTTCGCGTCCTCGCTGGGACGCACCAGCCGCTCGAACTGCTCGAACAGACCGGCCACCCTCAGAGCATGCTGGCCGGTAGCTTCATGCATGTCGAGCAGCCCGCCCTGCACGCGGGCGCTGGGCGATGCCTCTGCCTCGTAGATCACGGCAGCGATGCCATTGAGATTGAGAATGCGGGCCAGGGTGAGGCCACCCAAACCTGCGCCCACAATCGTGATGGGATACTGCATAGCGCGCTCCATGTCTTGCGATCCGTGCCGACGGAGCACGAAATCGGGAGCCCAATCTGTCGTCAGGCTCGTGCTGTTGGAGCCGCTGGCCGACCGCGAAACGGTCGGCGTATGCGCGAAGCCCAGTGATGCGGGCGTCGTTTTTCGCGACGTGCAGGTCTTACGGCTTTGCACCCGACAACGCAAGTCGGGTGTCTGCTTCGCCCAAGCTCGACGTTGGCGCCCTCGTCGGCTTCAACGATCGGGGGCCGACGTCCATGCAGGCCGCCGACATTGTGGTGCGACTTGATTGTCACCGACGGGCCGCCCGAGAAGGAGACGCTCTCGACGACCGGCTGGGCGTCTGCCCCCGGCACGCGGAAAGTACCGAAGCCGAGCCGAGGGATTGCGACGCCCCTTGTGATGATGGTGTCCATGAACTCGCTTTTCTGAGTTGATGCTTCGGGGAGACGCTGCACCGCCGGTGTTTCGTGCCCGCAGCTATCGATCTCAGCCAGCCGCCTCGGAGCAGTTCTGGCCGACGAGGTCCGTGACAACGTCTTCGAGTGTCACGGTACCTTTCATCGCCGACCTGCCGTCGTCGCGGAACGCGATCCAACCCTCGTTGAAGCCGTCGATCATGCGAATTCGGGGCAGCGGATTGCGCGTGCCTTGCCCGCGGAAGAGCGCTTCCCAACTGTCGCGCGTCACGATCTCGACCCGCACCGGATGGTCCAGCGCCTTGGCGAAGGCATGGGCGAGGTCGTTTGGCGACACGCGCTGAGGCCCTTCCAGCTCGACGATCCGCGTTCCGGTCCAGTCCTCGCGCAAGAGCGCAGCTGCGGTGCGCCCGACATCCTGCGTCGCGACCATCGGGAAGGCCTTGTCGGCTGGCTGCAGGCAGCTGCGCAGCACGCTTTCATCACGCGCGGCGGCAACGTCCCACAGCGCATTCTCCATGAACCAGGCGGGCCGAAGGAAGGTTACCGGCAAGTCGAGCTCGCCGAGCGCTTCCTCAAGCAGGGTGCGCTGGGTCAGCAGGTTCTCGTGCGCAGCGTCGGCGCCGATGGTCGACAGGCACACCACCTTGCCGGGACGGGCCGCGATGAGGGCCGCCACCAGCGCCGCGATCACGCGCCGCGCCTCGGGAAAGCCTGGCTCGGGATCGAATTCCGACGGCGGCAGGATGAAGACGCCCTCGACACTGCGGAAGGCAGCTGCGAGACCCTCCGCATCATTCATCTCGGCAAGGGCGACCTCACAGCCCTGTCTGATCCATGGCCCAGACTTAGCCTCGTCGCGCAAGACGGCGCGGACGGAAAGCCCGTCGGCAAGCAAACTGCGCGCCAAGGCGCCGCCGACTTTGCCGGTGATTCCGGTGATTGCAAACATATCGGTTCTCCTTTGGTTGGGATCGCGCCGACTCAGGCGAGTCCGGCATAGAGCTCGCGCTCGAAGGCACCGTAGAGGGCGACGACCCGCTCGTCGTAAAAGGGCAGGATCTGTGTGAAGAGCGCGCCGGTGACATGCTTGACCGGGTCGAGCCAGAAATAGCAGTTGAGCAGGCCCGCCCATGAGATGCTGCCCGCAGAGCGGCCGTTCGGCCCAGGCTGCGTGTTGATGTCGAAGGAGAGGCCCCATTTGTGCGGCTGGCCGGGGAATTGGTCGAAGCTGCGCGAATAGGACGGATGCGCCGAGCGCATCTCGTGGACGTTCAGTTCGCTGATCTGGTTCTGCATCATCAGCGAGACCGTCTCCGGACGGAGGATACGCGCGCCATTTAGCGTCCCGCCGTTCAACAGGGCCTGCAGGAACGTCATGTAGTCGCGCGGGGTCGAGAAGGCGCCGCCGCCGCCCATGAAGAATTCCGGCCGCTGCGGCATCTCAAACGGCGCCGGCTCCAACCCGCCATCTGCGCGCCGGTTCTGGAAGGTGGCGACATGCTTCTTCTGTTCGCTCCCGATCAGGAAACCGGAGTTCCGCATGCCGAGCGGCGCGAAGATGTTTTCGCGGAAATAGACTTCCAGCGACTGGTCCGAGACGGCTTCCACCAGCTTGCCGACCCAATCCATGCTGATGCCGTATTCCCAGCGTTCGCCGGGATCGAATTCGAGCGGCGCCGTGAAGGCGGCATTCTTGCAGGTGGCGATGTCGGGCATGCCGGTGACCTGCTCGTAGCGGCTCAGCGCCTCGCTCCAGATCGAATAGGTGAAGCCGGAGGTGTGGGTAAGCAGATGCCGCACCTTGATGGCGCGTTTGGCGGGGCGCAGGCGCGGCGCACCGTCGGCGGCGAAGCCTTCAAGGACCTGGGGCGCGGTAAGTTCGGGCAGATACTTGGCCGCGTCGTCATCGAGGTCGATGCGGCCCTGTTCGATCAACTGCATGCAGGCGGTGGCCGTGAAGGCCTTGGTCATGGAGAGCAGCCAGAACACCGTGTCGGCCGTCATCGGCGCGCCGGTCGCAACGTTCGACCTGCCGAAGCTGCCTTCGTAAACGAGGCCATTGCGGGTGGCTGCCATGGCGACGACGCCGGAGACGTCGTCACGGGAGACGCCGGCGCGCAAGGCGGCGTCGATTGCGCTCGCGCTCAGAAGGGATGCGACGGGCTTCGTTGCAGCCAGAGCGGGGCTCACGGTGTCGAGCGCCAGAATGGCACCGAGCAGGCCTCCGCGCTGGAGAATGGTTCTGCGTGTCAACTGGTTCATGACTGGCTCCTTTGAAGGTTCTCAGGAGGGCGGCCGATGGCTGCTCACCCGACAATGGAGCCGTGTGTATGCCGAGATATAACGTGATTCACGCGCATTAAGATCAGTGCTACGGTGACTCAAAATCATTGCGTTTTCGAGGTGGCGTCCGTTAGTGGACGGTAAGGAGAAGGAATGGTTTTCGACACGCGGCTCCTCACCGGCGTCGGCGTCCTTGCGGCGGTGACGGAGGCCGGGAATTTCGCCCGGGCGGCCGAAATGCTCGGCGTAACGCCCTCGGGCGTGAGCCGGGCGGTGGCGCGCCTGGAAGCGAGGGTCGGCGTCCGCCTCTTCGACCGCAATCCGCGCGAGGTAAGCCTCACCGAAGAAGGGCGGCGCTTCCATGCGCAGGTAATGCCATTGCTTGCCGGCCTCGACGAGGCGGCAGCCGAGGTGGCAGGTGCCGCTGCGGTCGTGCGCGGCAGGCTGCGCGTATCAGTCGATCCCTGGTTCGCGCGCATGGTGCTCGCGCCGACGCTTAGGCAGTTCCTGGCACGCTATCCAATGCTGCAACTCGACCTATCCACAAGCAACTATCGCGAGGAGATGATGGCGGGGATAGACGTCGCGGTACGCTTCGGCCCCCCGGACGATTCAACGCTCATCGTACAAAAACTCCTCGAAACGCCGATCCTGACGGTCGCCGCGCCGGTATATCTCGATCGTCATGGCGAGCCGCGCTCGCCTCATGACCTCGTCCATCACGAGGCTCTGCTCTTCCGCGATCCTCAGACCGGACTGCCGTTTCCGTGGGAATTCTATCGCGGCGGCGAGATCGTTGAGGTCAAGGTCACAAGCCGCCTGGTGCTCGACGATCCTTCCGTCGCGGTCTCCGCCTGCGTGGCGGGTCAAGGGGTGTTCCAGAGCCTTGCCGTGGGTCTCGCGCCCTTCATGGCACGCGGCGAATTGGTGCGGATTTTGCCGGATTGGTCGGAGGAGCTTTATCCACTCTATGCCTACCATCCCTCGCGCCATCTACCCCCTGCAAAGGTCAGAGCGTTTCTGGACTTCATCCAAGAGGTCGCTGCCGGATTGTGATTTGCTTTTATTTCACGCGCTGATCACCGTGGTGATACGCGTTGAGATAAGGGACAATCGTCCAACGCGGGTTGGGCATTGTGAGGTCTTCCCACCATCTTCCGGCGCCGGCGGATCTCTGCAGGCATCGGACCGAACCCACTTCGGGCTATCGCCGTTAGACACTGCGAATATTAAGCCTGCGAGGAACTTTGGTTCTGCCGTGCCCTCTTGCCGAGATAGAGCTCCTGCATGACCGACGACTGTTGCAACTCTTCGATGCCGCCTGAAGCTACGATGCGCCCGGAATTCATGAGATAGCCTTGCTCGGCCACCGAGAGTGCCAGTCCGGCGTTCTGCTCGACGAGCAGCACCGCGGCGCGGAACTTCTCGCGCACGTCGATGATGATGCCCTGCAGCTCCGAGACCAGCAATGGCGATAGCCCGAGCGACGGCTCGTCGAGCAACAGGATGCGTGGCCTGGCCATAAGGCCGCGCGCGATGGCCAGCATCTGCTGCTGGCCTCCGCTGAGCGTCCCGGCCTTGGCGCCGCGCTTCTTGGCAAGGATGGTGAAATAGCTTTCCATCAAGGCGATGTCGGCTTCGATAGCATCCCGGTCCTTGCGGCAGTAGGCGCCGAGCAAAAGGTTCTCGCGCACACTCATGTCGGCGAACACGCGGCGGCCTTCCGGCACCATCACGATGCCGAGCGTTGCTTTTTCGTCGGCGTGAAGCTTGGTGACGTCGCGGCTCTCGAAGGTCACCGTGCCGCGCCGCGGCTTCACCAGGCCGGCGATGCAACGCAGCAGCGTCGTCTTGCCGGCGCCGTTGGGTCCCAGAATGGTGACGATCCCGTTTTGGCCGACCGCGAGCGAGACGTCGCGATTGACGGCGACGGGCCCGTAGCCGGTGTCGACATGCTCGACGGCAAGCAGGCTCATGACGTGGCCGCCTTCTTGTCGGGACCGAGATAGACCTCGCGGACCTTGGGGTCGGCGAGCACCTCGCCCGGCGGACCTTCGGCGATCTTCGTGCCGAAATCGAGCACGATGAGGCGGTCGCAGAGGTCGGCCATCATGTCCATGTCATGGTCGATCAGGCACACGCCGATGCCTTGCGGCGGCAGCTGCGCGATGACCGCCGCGAAGGCCTGGGCTTCGCTGTCGTTCAGCCCGGCGCCGGGCTCATCCAGGAGCAGGAGTTCGGGCGACACACCGAGCGCGACGGCCAGCCCAAGGCGTCTCAGGCTGCCGAAGGGCAGCGATCCCGCAATCGCCTTGCTAAGCGGCGCCAGGCCGACAAACTCGAGGACCATGCCCGGTGACGCCCAGCGGCCGTCTCCCCTCCTGCCCTGCTCCCAGGCAATCCGGACGTTCTCGTCGACGGTCAGGCCCGGAAACGACATCGCCTGCTGGAACGTCCGCACCAGCCGCTTTCGCGCGATGCGATGCGCGCCGATATTGGTGATGTCCTGCCCATGCCAGAACACCGTGCCGCCGGTCGCCGGATGGACGCCGGTGACGACGTTGAACAAAGTTGTCTTGCCGGAGCCGTTAGGGCCAACGATACCGACGACACGGTCGGTGTCGATGTCGAGATCGATGCCGTTGAGCGCGACGACGCCGCCGAACTGCTTGCGCAGGCTCCTCACCTCAAGCGTGGCCATTCGAGCCTCTTTGCTTTTGCGTCTCGGAGCCGCCGGTGATCGCGCAGTAGATGTTCTTGATGCCGGCGCCGACGCCGCCCGGCAGCAGCAGGATCACCAGGAGCAGACAGACGCCGTAGGCGATGCGGGAATCGACCGGATCGAGGTTCAGCACCTCGGGCAGGAAATTGACGACGACCGCGCCGATCAGCGGCCCGTAGAGATAGCGGGCGCCGCCCAGCATGACCATCAGCGCGAGGTAGAGGCTGGGAAAGGCGCCGAACAGGGTCGGCGAGATGTGGCGCAGATAGTAGAGCTGCAGCACCCCGGCGAGGCCCGCGAACAAGCCCGAGACCATCAGCACGCCGAGCTTGTGCAGGTCGACATTAATGCCGACCGAACGCGCCAGTTGCTCGTTCTCGCGGATGGCCCGCAACGTCCGCCCGTAGCGCGAATTGCCGATGAGATAGGTTGCCACAACCGCCAGGAACAGCGCCGCCAGGACCAGGTAGTAATTGTTGGAGAGCTTGTCGAAATTGATGCCAGGCAAGGGTGTCACCGAGCCGACGTCGAGGCCGGTCGCGGATCCGGTGAAGGTGCCGCCATTGGTCAGCACGATGACGAACAGCGCGCAGAAGCAGAAGGTGATGATGATGTAATGCTGGCCGCCGACCCTCAGCGTCGGCAGGCCGATGACGCCGCCGACGATCGCCGACAGCGCCATGGCGAAGGGCAGCGATGCCCACAAATCCAGGCCGAGCTGCACCGACAGGATCGCCGAGGCATAGGCGCCGACGCCCATCAGCGCCGCATGGCCGACCGACATGATGCCGGCCTGGCCGAACTGCAGGCCGAGGCCGTAGAGCCCGATCGCCGTATAGAGCGTGGTGATGGCGATCGACAGGAAGCGGTAGCCGAGGCCGAGCCAGGGCAAGGCGATGAGCAGCACCGCCAAAAGGATGGCCGTGATCGCCTGGACGCCGGCCGGCAGGGGAACGGCGGCGTTGTCCGCCGTCAGAAGCGCCAGGCGATCCCGTGCTCTGGCGCCTTCTGGCGCGGCGCCTGTCTTGCCGGCGCTGTTGTCGGTCACTGGCATCGACATCTCACGATGCCTTGGGGCCGAGCGTGCCGCCGAGCAGGCCCTGCGGCCGCAGCACCAGGATCAGGATCATCACGACCAGCGAATAGGCGTCGGTCCATTCCGGATAGCCGTAGCCGGCGCTGAGACCGTCGACCAAGCCGAGCACCAGGCCGCCGACGACCGCGCCGCCGACATTGCCGAGGCCGCCGATCAGCGAGACGGCGAAACCACGGATGATGATGACGCTGCCGGTAAACGGTGTGATCGGAAACAGCGAGATCATCAAGGCGCCGCCTATTCCGGCAAGCAGGCTGCCATAAATGAAGACGCCGGTGACGTAGCGGCGCACCGGAATGCCCATCAGCTCGGCGGTGTCGCGGTCCGCAACGCTCGCCCGCAACGCCATCCCATAGCGGCTGCGCGAGATGCCGAAATAGGTGATCGCCACGATGATGGCCGTTATCGCGACGACGATCGCGCGCATGGCGATGATGTCGACGCCGCCGATCGTCCAGACCAGGCCGACCGGGTCGGTGATGCTTTTCTGGAATTCGTTGAACACGCGGATGACCGCATGCTGCAGGATGACGCTGAGGCCGATCGACATGATGAAGCCGTTCATCGGCCGGTTGAGCGTGAAGCGGAACAGGCATCTTTCGGCGGCAAAGCCGAACGCGCCGACCAGCAGTCCGGCGAGCACAAGGGCCACGAAGAAGTTCATGCCCATGCCGACCATGAACCAGGTCGCCATGCCGCCGACCATCAGGAACTCGCCATGTGCGAAATTGACGATGCCGGCGAGACCGAAGATCAGCGTGATGCCGATGCCGATGAGAATGGTGACGCTGGCAACCGAGAGGCTGTTCACCAGTTGCTGCACAAAAATGTCCATCGTCGTATCCGGGTGGCGAGCCTGCAAGGGGAGGATGGACGGAACCTCGCCGCCCATCCCGATGTCGGATTTTGTCGCGGGCCGGCTCAGCCGCCGTTGTCGCCGGGCGGCGGAGCGGCCGGCGGCTGCTCGACCGCGCATTTGAACTGGTCGGATGTGTTGGGCTCGACCATGCAAACCTCGGTCGCGAAGGTGACCTGGTGGTGCTTGTTGAACACAAGCGGCACCGGCGACACGACGCCCTTGTAGTCCGACTTCAGGAGCTCCGCGACCACCGCGTCCGGATCGTCGATCTTGCCGACCTTCTCCAGCGCCTTGGCGTACCAGAAGAAGTAATCGTAATAGAGCAGCGAGACTGAGGACTGCGGGCCCTTGGCGGCGCCGAGGCCGAAATACTTGTCGAAATACTGCTTCACTTCGGGGTATGGCGATGAACCCCAGCAGACCGGCACGCAGCTCAGCGTCACCGGCACATCCGCCTTCAGGCTGCGCTCCTGATAGATGCCCGGATCGACGCCGAACAGGAAATAGGACGGCGCCACGCCGAGCTTGAGAGCTTGCGGGAAAGCGGTGAGCGTGGAGTCGCCATTGTACCAGAAATGCACGATGTCGGGCTTCATGCCCTTGATGCGGGTGAGCAGCGGCGAGAAGTCGGTCGTGTCCGGCGGATACTGCACCAGGTCGACTTTCTGGCCTTCCGCCTCGAGCGCCTTGACATAGTGCGAGGACAGATACTGCCCGGTCGCGTCATTGCCGACGAACACCACCGAATGCTTCGGCGGCGACTTCAGCTGCGGCGTCAGAAGCGAGAGCACGCCCTTGGCGGTGCTGCCGCTGCGCTGCCATTCCTGCGGCTCGCTCTGGAACGTGTAGTGGAGCCAGCCATCCTCGGCGACGGCCTTGTCGTCGAGCACGGCGCCGAGCGAGCTGTTGCCGGAAAACTGCAGGACCTTGGCCGGGCCGGTGATCTTGGCCATGGATACCGAGAAGTCATGCGTCTCGGTGCCCCAGATCGCCTTGACGCCGATGTCGTTGACCAGCTCGCGCGCGGCCGCGATGGTGACGTTCACATCCGTGCGGTTGTCGCGGATATAGAGCTTGATCTTGTAGGTCTTGTCGCCGACCTTGATGCCGCCGGCGTCGTTGATCTGCTGCGCCGCCAGGTTGGCGGCGCCGACGATGGTGTTGCCGGCCGAAACGAACGAGCCCGACTGCGCGGCGATGACGCCGATGGGCAGCTCCTCGTCGGCGCGGGCCGTCTGCAAAGCCATGGCGAGCCCCGCGGCCGCGATGGTCAATCCAAGTCCTAGCTGTCTCATGCATGTTCCTCCCGTTACATGGCCAACTTGTCATACAACCCTATTACCATGTAACATTGGTGTCAACACGACCTCGGCCTCGAAGCGAGCGGCCAAGTTGCGTGTCGCGCCTTTGGTTCTTCCCTATTTGATCTCCCAGCTTGGGCGAGGAAGTTCATTGCAGTCGGTGCGAGGCGCTGGACAAAGATGCCCAACGCAGAGACATGCGCAGCGATCATGTGCTGATGAATGTGGCCCGGCAACCGCAAAGGCGGGAGGACTCAGAGCCTTGCCGCCGTCACAGCGACAAGCGGTAGGCCTCGACGGCAGAAGCGCCAAAAATGTGCGAACGTTCCTCTTCGGTCAGCCCGGAGAGGCAATCGTCGAAGGCGCGTTTGACCGTCTGATAGTCGGCTGCGACCAGGCAGACCGGCCAATCCGAGCCGAACAGGCATCGCGACGGGCCGAAAATGGAAAGGACCTCGTCCACATAGGGCTGCAGATCCTGTTGCTTCCAGTGCCGCCAGTCGGCTTCCGTGACCATTCCGGACAGCTTGCACCAGACATGGTCCCGATGGGCCTTGAAGCCTTGCATCAATCCGGCCCATGGCTCCATCGCGTGCTGCGCAATGCGCGGTTTTGCGATGTGGTCGACCACGAAACGCAAATTGCGATGCCGCGCCACCGTCTCCAGGGCAGCCGGAATCTGCGGCTCCTTCAACAGCAGGTCATAGGCGAGCCCCGCTTCGGCGACAGCCGCCAGCCCGCGCTGGACATCGGCGCGCAAGAGCCAGTTCGGATCCGCCTCGTTGTGCACGAGGTGACGGATGCCGACCAGGTAGCGGCCATCTGGCCGCGCCTTCAGCTTGGACAGCGTGGCGTCGACCTCGGGATCGGTGAGATCGACCCATCCGACGACGCCGGCGACGAAATCGGTCCGGCTGGCTGTCTCCAGGAATGCGCGCGTCTCGTCGAGCGAATGCCATGTCTGGACAAGGATGGTCTTGTCCACGCCGGCCGCCGCAAGCGCTGGCCGAAGATCGTCGGGCGAAAACACCCGGCGGATGGCGGCGTAATCCTCCGTCATCCAGCCACAGGACCCGTCCGCCGGATCCCAGAAATGCTGATGCCCATCGATGATCAGTTGCTTACCAGCAACCAGGGGCCGACCGGCTGTCATGGCGCTCACCAGCGCTGGTGGACGGAGGCCTTGATGCGCCGCTCATAGATGTCGGCGATGCGCTCCATCAGTTGCGGCGACAGCGCCGGCAGGTCGGACGCGGCGGCGTTCTCTTGCGCCTGCCTGACCGACTTGGCGCCCGGAATGGTGACCGTCACCGCCGGGTTCATCAGGATCCAGCGCAGCGCCCATTGCGCCATGGTGGCGCCTGGCGGCAGCAGCGCCCGCAATTCCTCGACCGCTTGCAGGCCTTCCTCGTAATTCACGCCGGCGAATGTCTCGCCGACGTCGAAGGCCTCGCCCTGCCGGTTGTAGCTGCGGTGGTCCTTGGCGCTGAAGCTGGAATCGCTCTTGAACTTGCCGGACAGGAGCCCGCTGGCCAGCGGCACCCTGACGATGATGGCAACGTCCTTCTGGCGCGCCATGTCGAAGAACAGTTCCGCGGGCCGCTGCCGGAAAATGTTGTAGATGATCTGGACGCTGACGACGCCGGGATATTGCAGCGCCTTGATGCCTTCCTCGACCTTCTCGACGCTGACGCCGTAGTGACGGATCTTGCCTTCCTCGACCAGCTTCTCCAGCGCATCGAAGGTCTCGGGCTGATAGAAGACTTCTGTCATCGGACAATGAAGCTGCACCAGGTCCAGCACGTCGACCTCGAGATAGCGCAGGCTGCGCTCGACGAAGCTGGTCAGGTTCTGGCGATTGTAGCCTGCGGCGACATGCGGGTTCAGCCGCTTGCCGGCCTTGGTGGCGACCATCGGCCTCGCGCCGCCCCGCCCCTTCAGCGTCTTGGCGATCAGTTTTTCCGCCCGGCCGTCGCCATAGACATCGGCCGTGTCGATCATCGTCACGCCTGAATCGAGCGCCGCATTAAGCGCGGCGATGGCGTCCTTCTCCTCGACGTCGCCCCAATCGGCCCCGATCGCCCAACTGCCGAAGCCGATTTCCGACACTTGCCAGCCGGTGCGGCCAAATCGCCTTTGATGCATAGAAACCACTCCTCAAAGACCACGTCCTCTTGACGGGTCATGCCCGCAGGAATATCAGATCGAATGGTTGTATGACAACCCTGTAAGCATGCAAAAGGTGATGACGGAAATGCTGGTTTTGGATCTACCGGCAGGCTGGAGGACGGCGGAATGTTCCTGGCATGGGCGCATAATGCCAATCACGGCCGGCCGCACTTTGAAAGTCGCGTCGTAGCTGCCTATCGCGGTGCGCCATGCGCCGCTCGGGCGCCCTCGCCCGATCTATTTCAGATGTGCGGTTCCGTCTCGGAGCTGCTCGAAGCGCTTGTAGGAACGGGAAAGATGCAGCCGCATCGCGCGCTGCGCCGCCTTGGCGTCGCGTGCTGCGATGGCATCATGGATCGCCCGGTGCTCGCGCCGCGTCCGCTCGAAATGCCGCTCGCGCTCGTCGGGCTCCATCTGGTCGAATTGCGTCCATTGGCGGGGGATCATCGCAGTGCCGAACGTGTCGAAGAGCCGGCTGAAGTAGGCGTTGTGCGAGGCGAGCGAAATCGCCCGATGGAAAGCCGCATCCTCGGTCGCGGCGAGACCCGTTTCGGCGATCGCCCGGTCGATTGCGTCGAGCTGCTTAGCCATAAGCCCAAGGTCTTTGGCGGTGCGGCGCGTGGCCGCCAGCGCCGCCGCTTCCGCCTCGACGCCCATACGCAGCTCCAGCACCGCCAGGATCTCGTCGATCGATTCGACATCCGTCGGCACGATCGAAAAGGTTTTCGGCGGGGGCTCCTGGGCCACAAAGGCGCCGAGGCCCTGCCGTGTCGTGATCAGCCCCCGTGCGCGCAACGATGCCAGCGCCTCGCGAACCACCGTCCGGCTGACGCCCGTCGCGTTGACGATCTCCTGCTCGGTGGGAAGCCGCTGGCCAGGCGCAAGATCGCCGGCCTCGATCTGCGCGGCAAATTTCTCCACCAGTTCGCCCCTGAGATTGGGGGACTGGCGAATGGCGCCGAACATTGCTCCCTGGCGATCCGTCATCGGAAAACCGGCCTCTTAAATCGATTCTCAGGCCAAGGATCGCACCGCTTGGTTGCAACGGCAATCTTTCGTTTCCAATGCATGCCCCCCGGAAGTGCACAGTGGTTCCCGGACAACGACATGCATCAAAACAGAAATTCCAACAGCACTGGAAGACCAACATGAAGCAGAAAATCGGCTTTATCGGCCTGGGCGCGATGGGCTCGGGCATGGCTGCCAACCTTCTGGCTAAGGGCTGGCCTCTGACGGTCTGGGCGCACCGAAACCAGGATGCGGCGCTGAAGCTGGTCAACGCCGGCGCCCGCCAGGCGGCGACACTACGCGCGCTCGCTGAAGGTTGCGACATTGTTTTGATCTGCGTTACCGGTTCGCCGCAGGTCGAGGCGGTCGTGAAAGGACCGGACGGGCTTGCAGCCTCCGGCAAGCCGCTATTGATAGTCGACTGCTCGACCTCTAACCCCTCCTCGACGATAGCGCTTGCCGCCGAACTCGCCGCCAATGGCGTGACGTTGATCGACGCGCCGTTGGCGCGTACGCCCAAGGAAGCCGCCGAAGGCAAACTCGATGTCATGGTCGGCGGCGCGGCGGAAGCGATCGCCCGCGCGCGGCCGGTGCTCGAAGCCTTCGCCGCGCGAATTATCCACACCGGCCCTACCGGCAGCGGCCACACCATGAAGCTGCTCAACAATTTCATCTCAATGGGTTATTCCGCGATCTATTCGGAGGCACTCACGCTGGGTGCCAAAGCCGGGCTGACGCCGCAGGTCTTCAACAGCGTGATTTCCGGCAGCCGCATGGATTGCGGCTTCTACCAGGCCTTCTTCGACTTCGTGCTGAACCGCAACGAGAACGCCCAGCGCTTCGCCATCGCCAATGCGCTGAAGGACATGACCTATCTTGCCTCCTTCGCGCAGGCCGCCGGCATCGCCAACCCGGTCGGCGCCGTGGTCCGCAACGGTTTTGCCACGGCGGTGGCTACGGGGCACGGAGAAAAATTCGTGCCGGCGCTGTCGGATATTGTTGCTGAGCTCAACGGCGTTTCATTGATTGAGGCTGCGGCCGAGTGAGGGAGGTGGCTGCGCGGCCCTACCCCGCCGCCCGCCCGCGCACGGCCTTTCGCAACCTCGAATGCCGTGTCGGCGACGCGGCCTCAGCGTCGCCGCCTGGCAGTCCAACGCGTGAGGCCGCACCGGCGAGATGCCGCGTCATTGCCGCGCTCGCGCCCTTCGCGTCGCCGGCCTTGATCGCCGCCAGGATGCGTTCGTGCTCGCCCAGGGTCGTGCGCGCCATGTCGTCGGACTTCTGCTGGTTGCCGGCGGCAAGGATGCTCTCACGCACCCGTTCCGAGACGAAGACGAGGAACTGGCCCATATAGGGGTTCTGGGTCGCCTCGGCGACGGCGCGGTGGAAACCGAGATCGTTCTTCAGCCAGGCGACGCTGCCATAAGGCGCGGCGCGCATCCCATCGAGCGCCTGTTCCATCGCCTCGATGTCGGCGTCGGAGCGGCGGGTCGCGGCCAGCGCGGCGATCTGCACTTCCAGCATGCCCCGCAGTTCGAAAAGATTGCGAAAGGAATCCGCCCGCTGCAAGGTCTCATAGTCGATCGTCAGCACCGTGGCGTTGGTCGCGTCGGCGACGAAGGCACCCCTGCCCTGCTGCGACCAGATGCGGCCTTCGGAGCGCAGCCTGGCGATTGCTTCACGCACCACGTTGCGGCTGACCCCGAAGGTGGTCGCCAGCGCCTGCTCGGTCGGCAGCTGATCACCGGGTTTGAGGCGTCCTTGTGCGATCTCGCGCGAGATGGAACTCGCAACCAGGGTGGATAGGTGCGGACCGCGATTGACCTTGTCGAGCTTCAGCGTCATCGCTCACCTATAGTCGAGCACGGATGCGGACGCCAGAATGCGGCCGTTGCTCAATATATGGCGCGGATCGAAAGCGTCCTTGATGCCTGCGGCGAGATCGAGCGTCACCGGATCGATGCGGTCGAGGAAGGCCCGCTGCTTGACCCGGCCAATGCCGTGCTCTGCACTGATCGAGCCACTATAGCGGTCGACGACGGCGAAAATCTCCGCTTCCGCCTCCTCGAACAGATGCTCGATCGCCTCGGCCCCCATGCCCTCCGGCGGCACGACATTGAGATGGATGTTGCCGTCGCCGATATGGCCGTAGGTGACGGGCAGCGCGTCGGGTCTCGCCCGTCCCAATTCGAGCAGTGCATCGGTGACGAAATCGGCAAGCTTCGAGATCGGCACGGAGACGTCGGTGCGCAGATAGCGGCCGCCGCGGCCCTGCCGCTCGACCATGATCTCGCGGTAAAGCCACAGGCGCTCGGCCTGCGCCCGGGTCGATGCCACAATGCCGTCCTCGACAAGATCCTCGACGCCGGCGAGAAAACTCAAAAGCATATCCTTGAGGTCGATCAGCCCACCGGACGAAACCTCGATCAGCACATAGGCGGGATAAGGCTTGCCGAGCGGATCGGGGAAATCCTTGCCCTCGCGCATGGCGATCTCGATACCGCCGCGCAGGATCAACTCGAAGGCGGTTAGCAAGTCGCTACAACCGCGCCGCGCCCGCGCATAGAGCGCCATTGCATCCTCGACGGAGCGTAGGCCGACAAGCGCCGTTTCGATCTGCGTCGGCTTGGGAAAGAGTTTCAGCGCCGCCGCGGTGACGATGCCGAGCGTGCCTTCCGAGCCGATGAAGACCTGCTTCAAATCGTAGCCGCGATTGTCCTTGCGCAGCACCTTCAGCCCGTTCCAGATCCGGCCGTCGGCCAGCACGACTTCGAGGCCAAGCACCAGGTCGCGCGTCATGCCGTAGCGCAGCACGTTGAAGCCGCCGGCATTGGTGGCGACATTGCCGCCGATGCGGCAGCTGCCTTGCGCTCCAAAGGTGATCGGCAGGATGCAGTCACTCTCCTCCGCCGCGCGCTTGGCGTCCTCGAGGATGCAGCCGGCCTCGACCACCATGGCGAAGTCGATCGGACTGATCGAGCGGATCCTGTTCATGCGCTCCAGCGAGACGACGACCTCATTGCCGTCAGCCGCCACCGCCGCGCCGACAAGGCCGGTCAGCCCGCCCTGCGGCACGACGGGGATGCGCTCGGCATGACAGTGCCGCATCAGCGCCGACATTTCTTCCACCGAGCTGGGCCGCGCCACCGCCAGCGGGCGGCCGACATGGTCGCCCGACCAGTCGCGGCTGTAGCGCGCCAGGTCTTGCGGTTCGGTCAGCAGCCCGCCATCGGACAGCACGCCGGCGAGGGCGGCGATCAGCGATGCGGAAATGGGCGGCACTGCATTCATGAATTGAACCTGGACCTTCCGGAAACGACTGGACAACCACTAATCTTGTCGTGTTATCATACAACCCTGATTGAGAACATCAAGCGATAGCACGCTTCTTCCCGAAGCCGCTTGATGTGGATGGTCAGACCGGCAAATCACTGAATTCGGAGGACTTTCCCAATGAGCGACGCCCCCGGCTTTCGCTATATGCACACCATGATCAGGGTGCTCGACCTCGACAAGTCGATCGCCTTCTACACCGAGGTACTCGGCATGACCTTGCTGCGCCGCGAGGATTATCCCGGCGGCAAGTTCACCAACGCCTTTGTCGGCTATGGACCCGAGGACAAGGAAGCCGTCGTTGAGCTGACGCTGAACTGGGGCCGCGAAGAACCCTATGAGATCGGCACCGGCTTTGGCCATCTGGCGCTCGGCGTCAACGATATCTACGCCGTCTGCGCCGAGCTCGAGAGGCGCGGTGCCAAGATCCCGCGCAAGCCCGGACCGATGCAGCACGGCACCACTCACATCGCCTTCGTCGAGGATCCCGACGGCTACAAGATCGAGCTGATCGGCCTGGACACGATGCAGTAAATTCAGCCCGGACCGCACCGGCTCATTGCCGATGCGGTCCCACTGCGTCCGCGTTTGCTTGGGAGGCGGTGCGGATAGGTTCGTCACTTGATGACCGCGATCTTGCTGCGGTCGATGGTTATGGCGACGGCGGCGATCAGCACCGCGCCGAACACCATGTTTTCCAGGAAGATGTTGACGCCGACGAAGGTCATGCCGATGCGCACGATCGAGATGATCAGCGCGCCGACCGCGGTGCGCGCCACGCCGCCCAACCCGCCGGTGATGGCCGTGCCGCCGACGATGACGGCGGCGATGGCGGGGAGCAGCAGCTGGTTGGCGAGCACCGGCGAGCCGCTGGACAGCCTGGCCGCCAGCACGACGCCGGCGATGGCCGCCAGAATGCCCGATGCGGCAAAGGCGATGATCTTGGTGCGGTCGACATTAATGCCGGCCGCCCACGCCGCCGGTTCGCCGGCCCCGACCGCGATCGCCTGGCGGCCGAAGCGGGTGTAACGCAGCGCGAGGAAGCTGACGATGCCGATCAGGGCCGAAATCAGCACCACCATCGGCAGGCCGAAAATCGTAGCGTTGATCCACGCCGTCTTTTCACGCCCGGCTTCCTCGATGGTGATGGCGCGGCCGTTGGAGACCCAGAGCGCCAGGCCCGTGACCACGCCGCCGGTAGCCAATGTCGCCACGAAGGACGGCACGCGCAGCTTGACGTGGACGATGCCGCTCAGCAGCCCGAAGGCGAGGCCAGACAGGATCGCCACCGGGAACGCGGCGAAGCCGAGCGAGGGCAGCAATTGCGCCAGCATCACACTCGCCAGCGAGGCGACCGCCTGGATCGACAGGTCGATGCCGCCGAGCAGGATGGCGAAGGTGACGCCGGTCGCCAGCATAAACAGCACGGCGGTGTTGGCAAAGAGCAGCGCCAGCGTCTCGCCGGTCAGGAAGCCGGGCGCGGCGATCTCGATGATCAGCAAAAGGGCGACAAGCAGCACCAGCGGGATGGCGCCTTGCGTCCACTTGCCCTCGAAGACCTGCTTGATGGGAAAACTTTCATTCATCGGCTTACACCATCGCTCGTAGCAACTCGACCTGATCCGGCTTGTTGCCGGGGCTGGCATCGAAGCGCGCGGTGATCTCGCCGTCGCGCATCACCAGAACCTGGTGCGACAGGCCGATCGTCTCCTCCAGCGTATCGGAGATCAGAAGGATCGCCACGCCTTGGTCCGAGAGGTCGCGCACCAGCTCGTAAACCTCTTCCTTGGCGCCGACATCAAGCCCGCGCGTCGGATGGTCGAGCACCAGGATGCGCGAGCCCGCCGTCATCCAGCGCGCCAGCACCACCTTCTGCTGGTTGCCGCCACTGAGCTTGCGGCAGGCGGCGTCGGGCCCGGGCGCCTTGATGCTGAGCCGCTTGATCCAGTCAGCGGCAAGCCGCCGCTCCTTGCCGTAATCGATGGCGCCGTTGCGCATGACGCTCGAGAGATCCGCCAGCGAAATGTTCTCGGCGATCGACAGAAACATCACCAGGCCTTCGAGCCTGCGCTCGCGCGGCACATAGCCGATGCCCTTGCGCACTGCCGGCTCTGGCGAGCTGAAGCGAACCGTCTCGCCGGCGATCTTCATCTCGCCCGCATCATGTGGCAGGAAGCCGCCGACCGTACGGGTAACCTCCTCGCGTCCGGAGCCGACGACGCCGGCGATGCCGACGATCTCTCCGGCGCGGATCGAAAGGTCGACACCATGATAGAAGCCGCTGGCGCCCAGGCCCCTGGCCTCGACCATGATCTTATCGCCCGGCGGCTGCTGACGGGCCTCGCGATAATATTCGGCCTGCAGCCCGCGCCCGACCATGATCTCGTGCAGCTCCGGCGCGGTGACTTCCGCGGCGCGGTGTTCGGCCACGACCGCGCCGTCCTTCATCGTGTAGACGCGGTCGGAAATCGCCAGCACTTCGTCGAGGCGATGCGACACGAAGACGAAGCTGGCGCGGGATTTGAGCGAGCGCACCCGCGCGAACAGAACCTCGATATCGGCGGCGTTGAGCACCGAGGTCGGCTCGTCGAGCAAGATGAGCAGCGGACGCTCGACCATCTCCTCCAGCGTCAGCGCCTTGGCGAGCTCGACCATCTGGCGCGCGGCGAAGGTCAGTTCGGAGGTGCGCGCGGTGACGTCGATGTCGACGCCGATCTTGGCCAGTTGCCGGCGCGCCGCAGCATTCATGGCGCGCCAGTTGACAAGACCGAAGCGGGTGAAGCGGTCTTCTTCGCCGAGATAGATGTTTTCGGCGACGGTCAGGTTGAGCACCAGCGATTGTTCCTGGAACACCATGCCGATGCCGTTCCTGGCCGCGTCACGGGCGTTGCGTAGCTTGAGCTGTTCGCCGTCGAGGGTGATCGTACCGCCATCCGGCCGATAGCCGCCGGCCAGCAGGCGCATCAGCGTCGACTTGCCGGCGCCGTTCTCGCCGATCAGTCCGACCACCTCGTTCGGCCGCACCTCTATGGAGACGTCGCGCAACGCCTGGACGCCGGGGAAATTCTTGATGATGCCGGTTGTATGCAGCATGGCGCTCACTTCACGATCTTCAGGCGAACGCGGTCGAGCGACAGCGCCACCGCCGCGATGATCATCAGGCCCTGCACCGTCTGCTGGATGTAAGGCGAGATGCCGAGCAGGATCATGCCATTGGCCAAAACGGTGACGATCAGCACACCGATCAGCGTATTGACGACGCCACCCTCGCCCCCGGTCAGCGCCGTGCCGCCGACGACGACGGCCGTGACCGCCGCGAACAGCCTGCCGTCGCCGATGACGGCGTGCGACTGGCCGAGCTGAGCCGCGGCAAGCACACCGGCAATGCCGAAGAAGAAGCCGGCCAGCGCAAACGCCGCGATCCGCACGCGCACGACATTGACGCCGGAGAGCTTGGTCACGTCCTCGTCGCCGCCGATCGCCAATATGTGGCGGCCAAGCCTGGTGTGATACTGGATGACCGCTGCAAGCGCGAACGCGCCGAGCGCGACCCAGACCGCCAGCGGCAGGCCGAGGAAACGGTGCAAGGCGAGATTGCGGATCGAGGCGTCGTTCAGTCGTATGGCCGAGCCGCCCAGCATATAGACCGACAGGCCAAGTCCGATGAACCACATGCCGAGCGTCGCCATGAAGGACGGGATGCGCAGCATCGTCTGGACGAGACCGCTGATGAGGCCCATGACCGTGCCGGCGGCGATCGCCGCCAGCACCGCCCACCAACCATAATCGTTGCCGTTGCTGTCATTGGCGGCGAGCAGCACCACCACCATCGCCGCCACAGACAGGGTACCCTCGACGGAAAGGTCGATGCTGCCCATCAGAATGATGAATGTCAGGCCCATCGCCAGTGTCAGCGGCACGGCGGCGGAGTTCGCTAGCCGCACCAGATTGCGCAGCTCGATGAAATTGGGATTGGCGATGGTGATCAGAACGCACAGCACGACCAGCACCGCCAACGGCGCGAGCCTGCGCCAGCGCCTGCCGCCGAGCATAGTGGCGATGCGGCCGGGGAGGAATGTCATAAGCGTTGTCCGCTCGATGTCCGAAACGGACTTCAGGGGTTCTGTATCGATTGTCAACAAACCGCTTCCCGTCTGCTGGTGACAGGCGTCGTGGCCGCGGGCGCAAGACGCCGGCAAAAAGGGGCGGGCCGCTGCCAGGGAGAAGCCGGCCCGCCCCAAACGGGTCAGGCCCGGATCGCTCCGGTCACCCGGCCCCAGAGATCGTTCCAGTCAATCTCGGGCTTCGACTCGACATTGGTCTTGTAATATTCCTCAACATTGTCGTGCGAGATCAGCACCGCCTTGCCGTAGAATTCGCGGTGTTCCGGCGGCTCCTTGGCCGGGTCGAACTTGCCTATCTTGGCGTTGTAGCCGATAGCCAGCCCCATGCCGCCCTGCCAGAACGGATCCGAGGTGATCGTGCAGGCGAACTCGCCGGTGCGCACCGCGTCGACCGCCGTCTTGATGCCGTCGACACCGACGATCGGCACCTTGCCGGCGAGGTTTTCGGCGCGCAGCGCTTCGAGCGCACCGGAGCCCATGTCGTCATTGGCGGCCCAGATGCCCTTGATGTCGTCACCGAAACGGGTCAGCAGATTGCCCATCAGGTCGAAGGCCTCGGTGGATTTCCAGTTTGCGACCTGGAAGTCGAGCAGCTTGATGTCGGGGTTCGCGGCGAGCGCAGCATCGAGGCCCTTCTTGCGTTCAATCGCTGCTGTAGTCGAGATCAGGCCGCCGAGCGCGACGATGCCGCCCTTGCCGCCCATGGCCTTGAACAGAATCTCGGCGATGGTCTTGCCGCTGGCGATGCCGTCGAACTCGATATGCGAGACATAGTTCGGGTTGAAGTCCTTGGGGTGCAGGTCGGCAGGCTTGTTCCACTGCGTCACGACATAGGCGCCGGCCTTGGCGCATGCTTCGACGATCGGGCGCGCGTCGGGCGTGTCGTTGGGATCGGAGTTGAGCACCATGTTGCCGTTGGTCTTGGCCAGCATCGCTTTGATATCGGCGATGCCCTTCTCGCTGTTGCCTTCCGAGACCAGCGTGACGTGCTCCAGCCCGGCCCATTTGGCATAAGCCTCGGCGCCGGTCTTCCACACCGCGTGATAGGGATTGGACAACGAGCGGATCGACGTCACCAGCGTCGGCTTGTCGGCCGCGCGCAGCACATTCGGCATCGCCAGCGTCGCCGCCCCGGCGGCAGCGCCCAGCATCAGCGTCCGGCGGCTCACCCTGCCGGAAAAAACAAGACCATTGCTGTCCTTCATTTCGAACCTCCCGATTGAATTGTTTCCGCCCGGCTCGTGCGCAGGGAGCGCGGCCGGGTCCTCCGGAGACGGGCCGTCAAGTTCCTCTACTTGTACGACAACCCTTCAACACGGCAACCATACCCTTTCTCTTGACGTGGCACAAGCGACTTGAGATCGTCGCGCGTAAAAGCGCGAGGCCGGATTTGCCTCGGCAAGGGAGCGAGAATGGCGGACTATATCATCGTTGGCGGCGGCTCGGCCGGCTGCGTGCTTGCCGCGAGGCTGAGCGAGGATCCAGGCCTGTCCGTCGTCCTGCTCGAGGCCGGGCCGCCCGACACCGACCGATACATCCACATGCCGGTGGGCTTCTTCAAGATGACGTCCGGGCCGCTGATCTGGGGTTATGACGCGGCACCGGGCAAGGAGATCGACGGCCGCGTCATGGTCTACCCGCAGGCGCGCGTGCTCGGCGGCGGCTCCTCGATCAACGCCCAGGTGTTCACGCGCGGCTGCCCACAGGACTATGACGACTGGGCGGCCGACTTCGGCTGCGCGGGATGGAGCTACGCCGATGTGCTGCCATATTTCGTTCGGTCCGAGGGCAACGACACTTTTGCCGGTTCCCAGCACGGCATCGACGGACCGCTCGGCGTTTCCAGCGGCACGCCGCACCCGCTGACCAGGATCTTCGTCAAGGCGGCGCAGCAGGCTGGCCTACCCTTCCGCGCCGACTTCAATGCCGGCGAGCAGGAAGGCGCCGGCTTCTACCAGACGACGACGCGCAATGGCAGGCGCTCGAGCACCGCGGTCGCCTATCTGAAACCGGCGCTCGGCCGCGGGAACCTGACGCTGCGCACCGGCGCCACGGTCAGCCGCGTCGTCGTCGAGAGGGGTCGGGCCGTCGGCGTCGAGATCATCGTCAACGGTCGCGCCAAGTTGCTGCGCGCCGAGCGCGAGGTGATCGTCACCGCCGGCGCCATCGGCTCGCCGAAGCTCCTGATGCTGTCCGGCATCGGCCCTGCCGCGCATCTCGAAAAGCATGGCATCAAAGCTGTGCATGATCTCGCTGGGGTCGGCCAGAATCTACACGATCACATGGACGTGGACGTCGTCGCGGAACTCAACGGGCCGCACGGCATCGACCGCTACAAGAAGAAGCGTTGGCAGGCCGTCGCCGGCCTCGAATATGCACTCTTCGGCAAAGGACCGGTTGCCTCCAACATCGTCGAAGCCGGCGGTTTCTGGTGGGGCGACCGCTCGGAAAAGACGCCAGATATCCAATTTCATTTCCTGCCCGGGGCCGGTGTCGAGGAAGGCATCGGCTCGGTCCCCGGCGGCAATGGCTGCACGTTGAACTCCTACCATGTGCGGCCGCGTTCGCGCGGCAGCGTCACTTTGCGCTCGGCGGATCTGCGCGATGCGCCGGTTATCGACCCCAATCCCTTCGCCGAACGCTACGACGTCGAACGCGCCATCGACGGCATCGAGATCAGCCGCGAGATCCTCTCTCAGCCGGCCTTCGCCAAATACATCAGCCGCGAGCATTTGCCTGGAGCGGCGACAAAGGGCCGCGCGGCGCTCGAAGCCTTTGCCCGCCAGCATGGCCGCAGCGCCTACCACCCGGTCGGCACCTGCCGCATGGGCGGCGATGCCGACAGCGTCGTTGATCCGGAACTGCGCCTGCGCGGGCTGCAAGGCTTACGCGTCTGCGACAGCTCGGTGATGCCACGCATCGTATCATCGAACACCAACGCAGCGGTGATCATGATGGCCGAGAAGGCGGCGGATATGATCACCGGGAGGACACCAGCGGCATAGCTCACTCGAAGGGGGACAGTCCGGAAGGACAGGCTCCTTTAGTTTATCCTCCTGCCGCTCTCGGCGTCGAACAGATGTACCTTATGCATCATGATCTCCAGGTTCACCTCCTGATCCGGCTTGAAGGGCGGCCGGTCCCGGATCTCCGCCATCAGGTCGACGCCATCGGCGGTCAAGGTGATTTCCTGCGCTTCACCGGTCGGCTCGACAACCTGGACTCTCGCCTGTGCGTGGTTGCCTCCGACAGCGATGTGCTGAGGACGAATCCCGTAAACCACACCTTGCTTGTCCCCCACCCCTGCCATGTGAGGCAAGGGCAGGCGTAGGCCCTGCTCCGCGATGAATGCGCCACTCTGGATGCGGCCGTAGATGAGATTCATTTCCGGCGAGCCGATAAAGCCTGCGACGAACAGATTGGCCGGGTTCTCGTAGAGTTCGGAGGGAGTGCCGATCTGTTCGATGCGGCCCCTGTTCAGCACCACGATGCGGTCGGCGAGCGTCATCGCTTCTGTCTGATCATGCGTGACGTAGATGCTGGTTCGTCCCAGCCGTTGGTGCAGCTTCTTGATCTCGGCACGCATCTTCACGCGCAGCTTGGCATCGAGATTGCTGAGCGGCTCGTCGAACAAGAAGGCCGCAGGGTCGCGGACGATGGCGCGGCCCATGGCGACACGCTGGCGCTGGCCGCCGGACAATTGACGCGGCATGCGCCCGAGCAGGTCCTGCAGACCGAGGATCTCGGCCGCGGCCTTCACCCTGGAGACGATCTCTTCCCGGGGAACCTTGGCCAGCCGCAGCGCGAAGCTCATATTGTCGGCCACGCTCATATGCGGATAGAGGGCATAGCTTTGGAACACCATGGCTATGTCGCGCGACTTGGCCGGCATCTCGTCGACGACGCGTCCGCCGATGCGGATCTCGCCAGTCGTATGCTCTTCGAGCCCCGCGATGATGCGCAGCAACGTTGACTTGCCGCAGCCCGACGGACCGACCAGGACCACGAACTCGCCGCTGGCGATCTCGATGTTGACGTCGCGCAGAACTTCCACCGCCCCGAAGCTCTTGCCGAGCTGTTCTATCTGGATTGCAGACACCTATTCTTCTCCCGTACCGGCACGGCTCATTTTCGTTGAGCCTGCCGCCATGCGCGGTATTCAGCCTCGCCCTCGGGGCTCAACGGGTAGTATTTCCGCAGGTCTCCTCCTTGCGCGAGCCGCAAGCGCGAAAACTCTTCCCACTCGATATGCGCGCCGGCGAGTTCGACCAGTTTGGGGGCAAGGCCGACCGGCACGACAACCACGCCATCGTCGTCGGCGACGATGATATCGCCCGGGATGACCAGCACGTTCGAGCAGGCGATCGGAACGTTGACGGCGAAGGGAACGATGTTGGTCTGGGCATGGAAATTCGGCGTGACGCCTCGCACCCAGATGCCGATGTCGAGCGCCGCCGCCTGGGCGGAATCGCGAATACAGCCGTCGATAACGACGCCGGCGCCGCCACGCCCGGCGAAATAGGTCAGCATCATCTCGCCGAAGATACCGCTGCCTAGATCGCCACGGGCATCGACCACCACCATGTCGCCGGGCTGAGTGGGATAAAGCACGTGCCGGTGCAGTTGCCGCTCCGGCTCCTCGTATTCCGTCTCGTTGTACAGATCCTCGCGCTTCGGCATGCACTGGAGGGTCAGGGCCGGCCCCGCCGCTGTGCTGCCGAGCCTCAGCGGACGCGGCCCACGGATTTGCGGATCGCGAATGCCCATCTTGTGGTAAAGCTCGCTGGCCAGTGTCGCCGAACCGATCGCCGCCAGCGCGTCGACCAGTTCTCGTGACGGCCGGGGAATGTCCGGTATCGCCGGTATCTGGTCAGCTTCCATTCCGTTTCCTCCAATGTGCGGCGAGGTGCGAACCCTCGCTAATCGTCACTCAGTTGCATTCAACCTTAGTCGAAGCCGTTCAGCCGCGAACCGCGCCGGTCGTGAGCCCCTTGACCAGCAGCCCCTGGGCAAACCAGACGAACACCAAAGTCGGGATGACCATGAGCACGCCGGCAGCCGACATGGCGCCCCAGTCGATGCCGAACTGCGAGACGAAATTGGTGAGACCGACCGGCAGCGTCTGCGCGGCCTTGCTCGAGGTCAGCGTTAGCGCGAGCAGCAGGTCGTTCCAGGTGAAGAGGAAGGTGATGACAGCGCTGGCGCCGATGCCCGGCGCAATCAGAGGCGCGACGATCTGGACCAGCGTGCGCACGGTGCCGGCGCCATCCGACTGGGCAGCCTCCTCGATCTCTTTCGGCACATCCTGGATGAAGCCCAGAAGCAGCCAAATGGCAACCGGCAGCTTGGCGGCCGTATGGCTGAGGATCAGCGCCCAGACAGTGTCGAGCAGGCCCATGGCGGCGAACACGGCGAAGAGCGGGATGGCAAGCGCGATGACCGGGATCATGCGCATGATCAAAAGCAGCCCGAAGATCAGCATGGCGCCCGGCATCCTGAAGCGCGACAGCGCATAGGCGCAGGGGATGGCCAGCAGATGGACAAGGATGACCGTCGCCACCGAGACGATGACGGTGTTCCAGACATAGCCCATCGTGTCGTACTGGGCGAAGACCGCGACATACTGTGTCAGCGTCGCTGTCTCGGGGATGATGTGCACCGGAACCGAGAAGATATCGGCCGAGCTTCGGATCGAGGTCAGGAACAGCCACACCAGCGGAAAGACGGTGAGCGCGACTGTGACGACTAGCGCCAAATACTGACCGGCGATTCCCGCCGTGAACCGGCGGCGCCGGCGCTTTGGCATGGAACGTGCGCTGACGATGACGGCTTCGCTCATATCGCCCTCCGTTTCGCAATCAGCCACGGCACTCCGTAGAGCAGGGCGAGCACGAACAGCGACATGCCCAGCGCGATGTAGGAGACCGCCGCCGCGTGTCCGAAATCCACCGCCTGAAACGCCAGCAGGTAGGAATAGACCGTGAGCAGATTGGTGGCGCCGCCCGGGCCGCCCTGCGTCATCAGCCAGACGACGTCGAAGGTGCGGAAGGTGTCGATGATGCGCAGCATCAGCGCGATCATGATGACCGGGCGCATCAGCGGCAGAACGATGTGCCAGAAGCGCTGCCACGGCGTCGCGCCATCCACCGTGGCTGCCTCGAGCGGCTCCTGCGGCAGGGATTGCAGGCCGGCAAGGAACAGAAGCACCATCAGTGGCGTGTTCTGCCAGACGTCGGCGACGATCACCGAGACGAGCGCCCAGGTCGGGTGGTTGAGCCACGGAATGTCAGGCAGGTTGAACATGCGCAGCAGCGCGTCGACCAAGCCGTATTGGGTGTTGAACAGCCATCGGAAGTTCAGGCCGACGACGGCGGGCGCAATCATCGGGGGAACCAAAAGCAACGTGCGCGCAAGCCGCATGCCGCGCAATTTGCCGTTGACCAGCACGGCGATCGCCATGCCAGCCACCACTTCGATCGTGATGGAAACGACGCTGAAAATGGTCTGGTTTCGCAGCGCCTGGTTGAACTGGCGGCCAAAGAGCTCGTCGGTGTAGTTTCCCGTTCCGATGAATGGCGCCGACCCGCTCAGATCCCAGCGGAAGAAGCTCATGACGAAGGAGTATCCGAGCGGATAGATCAGGATGGCCAGCATCACGAGAAGCGCCGGGCTGGCCAGGAGGTAACCTCTCTGCCAGGTGTAGGGCAGCGGCGAACGTCGCCGGCGCCCTGGCGCCCGGTGCTGTGCGACGGCCGCCATTCTCAGTCGTAAGCTCCGGCCCGGCGCATGATCTCTTCCGCCTCCTTCGCCGCCTGATTGAGCGAGTCGGCGGGCGAAACCTGATCTGACAGGGCTTGCTCGATGGCCGAGAACATCAAGGTGCAGACCTTCGAGAAGCCGGCGAGCTTGGGCCATTCCTTACCGTTCGCGATCGTCGTCTCGAGTTGCTGCAGCCAAGTGGCCTGCGGGCCCTTGGCCGCAGCGATCACTTCCTTGGCCAGACTCTGGCTGCTCGGGAAGTTGGTGAACTGGTCGAACTGGAGCCGCTGGGCGTCGGTACTGACCGTGTATTTGATGAACTCGACGGCGGGTTCCTTGCGTCCGGATTGGCCGTTCAGCGCCATGGCATGCGAGATGGCGCATGAGATCGCCTCCTTGTCCCGCACATAGGGCGCCGTCGACCATTTACCGACGACGCGCGAGGTTTCCGGATTAGACAGGGTGGCGAAGGCGCCCGGCCAATCGAAAGTGGCATAGACCGTGCCGGACGAGAATTCCGTCGAGTTCTCGTTCCATTGATAGCCAACGGCGTCGGGCGGCACGATTTTGTGCTTCTGGATCAGATCGCGATAGAAGGTGAGCGCCTTGATGCCGGCTTCGGAATTGAACGCCGGCTTGTTGGCCTGGTCGACCCAGTCACCGCCTGCCTGCCAAAGCAGGTCGCTGAAGGTGCGCTGGGCGGGGTCCCCCTGCCCCGGCACGACAAGGCCATAGTGCCCGTTGCCAGTGAGTTTTAGCCCGACATCGACGAGTTCTTCCCAGGTTCCGGCCGGCTTCAGGCCCTTCTCTTGGTAGATGTCGCTGCGGTAATACTGAACGCGCGCATCCATGTTGCGCGGAATCGCCGCCAGATTTCCGGTCTTGGGATCGCGCAGGTATTTAACCGCGACGGGATAGAAATCTGCCAGCTCGGAGTCGCTGAAATAGCTGTTCAGCGGCGCGAAATGGTTGAAGTAGGAATCGATCTGCGCGGTGTGGGTGCTGTAGACATCGTACTGGCTCGACCGTGCCGCGCTCAACGTGACCACCTTCGCCGTCAGGGGCGTGAATTCCAGGAGGTCGTAGCGAACCTTGATGCCGGTCTTGGCGGTGAAGTCCTGGACGATCTTCTCCCAATATTTGGGATAGAGCGGGCCGCCCGTGATCAGCAATGCGGTGATCTCTTTAGCGTCTGCCCTGGCAACCCACGGCGCCGCAAGCGAGCCGGCCGTCACCGCCGCGCTCGCGGCAAGGAATTTGCGTCTCGATAAGGTTCCGGACATCACAATCTCCTCCTGGTTTGATGGATCGGTCCGTCCAGGGACGGCCGACGACTTTCGCCCTCGACAGTCCGCCGGCGTGCTCCTCCCGCGGCGAGACTGCCTGTATGGGTTCCCGGACGACGCTTGCGAGCCTCCGGGCGATCGGGCACTTGCGCTCCAACACGCCTCAGTTGGTAAGGCGTATCGATCTTGATCTCGGACGGCGGCAAGAGGGCACGGCGACTGGACACCGCTCGATCCCTTTCCGCAGGCCGTGTTATAGGCTAGTGAGCGTTTTTATGAGATAAGTTGACTGCATATCTAGCTATCAGCCTATAAGCTTATCAGACAAGTGGATGTTAGTGATGGATACCGTCGAGGTCAAGCTTCAAACTTTGCCCAAGCAGGTAGCTGGTGTGCTGGCGCGACGCATCGCCGCCAGCGGTGTCGCCGGCGCCCAGGGGCCCTCGGAACAGCAGATCCTTCAGGAGTTCGGGGTCTCGCGCGCGGTCGCGCGAGAGGCGCTGAAGATCCTGGCGTCGCTCGATATGATCGAGATCGCGCAGGGCCGGCGCGTGGTGCTGCGTCCAGCCGAGGAGTGGGACTATCTCAGCCCATTGCTCATCGACTGGCTGCCGCACGAGCAGATGCGCGAGATCCTGGCCGAAGCGCACGCTACGCGGATCATCATCGAACCGGCCATCGCCGCCATCGCGGCCAAGCATATGACCAAGGAAAACCTCGAGCGTCTTGGCACCTTGCTGGCGGCGATGTCGGCCAGCGAGGACAATCCGGATGCCTATCTGAAGCTCGATCTGGATTTCCACATGGAGATTTGCCGCGCGGCGCAGAACAGGATTCTCGACCGTTTCATGTATTCGTCCCGATGGTGGCAGATGGCAAGCAGGCGCATCAGCAATCAGATGCCCCATGCGCTTCCCTCCGCGACCGAAATGCACAGGGCAATCTACGAGGCGCTCGTGGCGCGCGATGAAAAGCGAGCCGAAGAAGCGATGCGCCGGCACCTCAAGAAAACCACAGCGGTCGGCTTGCCTCGGTGAAGAAGCAGCGCAGCCAGCATTTGCGCTGGCCGCGCCGCAGCGTGCCGGGAGGACACGGCGTTGAATTGAGAGGCGGCCCTAGGCCCTCTTCGCTTGTTGTTCCTGGCGCTGGCGTGCGCGGAAACCGAACATGTCGCCCTTGTCCTTGATTTCCGCCCAGATCGGGGCCGTGATCCTGTCGATGGCGGCAATGTCCGCGTCGGGAATCGTCCAGCCGGCGCTCTCGACGTTTTCCTCCAGCTCCTTGACGGTGCGGGCGCCGACCAGCGGCGAGCTGACGCCCGGCCTGCTGGTGAGCCACTGGATCGCAAGCTGCGGAACCGTCTTGCCGTAGCGCGCCGCGATCGGCTTGAGGAGGTCGACGGCATTCACCGCCCGCTCATAGGTGCCCGGCTGGAACAGCACCGTTGTGCGCCGCTCATCGCCCTCGACGAATTTCGTGCCCGGTGACAGCGTGCCGGTGAGCAGTCCCTGAGCCAGGCCGCTGTATGGCATGACGCCGATATTGTGCTTGCGGCAATAAGGCAGCGTTTCGGCCTCAACCTCGCGCCAGAGCATGTTGTAGGGCGGCTGCAGCACGTCGATGACGCCATGCTGGCGGGCGCTGTCCATGTCGGCGGTGCTGAAATTCGAGACGCCGACCGCCTTGATCCGTCCTGACGCGCGCAGCCGCTCCATCATCTCCATGGTCGGGCCGATCGGAAACTGCGAGTTCGGCCAGTGGACGAAATAGACGTCGACATGGTCTGTCTGCATGCGCTTCAGCGAACCGTCGAGCGCCGCCTCTATCGCGGCGGGTTCCAGATGATTGGGCGCGACCTTGGTCGCGATGACGGCCTTGTCGCGGCGGCCGGCCAGTGCCTCGCCGACGACTTCCTCGGCATGGCCGTGTCCATAGGCCTCGGCCGTATCGATTAGCGTGATGCCAAGCTCGAGCGCGCGTCGGATCACCCGGATCGATTCCTTATCGTCGGCCGCGCCCCAAAACGCGCCCGACATGCCCCAAGTCCCAAGTCCGATTTCCGATACCTTGACCGGCGACGATCCCAGCTGTCGCTGTTGCATCCTGTTCCTCCCGATTGGCGGCATATATGGGCCACGGCCCTGCCGTTACCCAATTTATACGCTTATATACTCGTCTAACAAGTGCGTTCTCCGGGAATCGCAATTCGTTGCCAAAAAACCGCAAATTCCCAAATAATTCAAGGTAGGGCGGGAGGCTCTGAAGCCGGCTGACGCAAAATCTCTCAAAGGGGGTTTACGCCCCATTCGGCAATCTTGTATGCTTATTAGACAAGTTGGCATTTAGCCAGAATTGTGTGCTGTAAAGTGCGACGCCATTACGGGGAGAAGGATCCGATGAAGATCGTGGATATCAAGACAGCGGTCGTCGCCTATCACGGCAAGGCGACGCTGATCCGGATCGATACGGACGCCGGTATCTCCGGTTATGGCGAAGCCAACCCCGATGCAGGTGCCGCCGCAATCGTGGGGCTGATTTCGGAACTGAAGTCGGAATTGATCGGCCAGGATCCGCGCAATGTCGAATATTGCTGGGACAAGATCCGCCGCGATCACGTGTTTTCCGGCGCGCAGGCCGGCGTCTTTCTCATCGCCCTCACCGGGCTCGAAATGGCCCTGTGGGACGTGGCGGCGAAAGCCGCCGGCCAGCCGCTCTACCGCATGTTCGGCGGCAAGTTCCGCGACCGGATAAGGCTCTACGCGGATTGCGGCGACGGCGATGACGAATCGGGATCGCCGCAGGGCTGTGCGGCGCGCGCGCGCCGCATGGTTGAGGAGGGCTTCACCGCGCTCAAGTTCGACATCGACAATCTGCACCATCCAACGAAATTCGACCGGATGAACCACACCATCAACGGCGCGGAACTCCGCTTCATGGTGGAGCGTGTGGCGGCGGTGCGCGAAGCGGTCGGCCCCGACATCGATCTCTGCATCGATTTGCATGCGCGCTACGACGTGCTGAGCGCCAGCCGCATCGCCGCCGAGATGGAGCGCTTCAATCTTCTGTGGCTCGAAGAGCCGATCCCGGCGGAAAATGTCGAGGCTCTGAAGCAGATCAGAATGCGTACGAAAACGCCGATCTGCGTCGGTGAAAACCTCTATCTGCGCTGGGGCTTTCGCGAGCTGTTCCAGAATTACGGCGCCGACGTCGTCATGCCCGATGTGCCGAAATGCGGCGGCCTCGCCGAAAGCCGCAAGATCGCGAACCTCGCCGAGATGTACTACGTGCCCTTCGCGCCGCATCTTGTGTCGACGCCGCTGGGCACGATGGCGACATGCCATGTCTGCGCCAGCGTGCCGAACTTCCTGGTGCTGGAATGGCACGCGCTCGAGGAACGGGACGCGTGGGACAGCTATGTCCGCCTGCCGGACGGCGCAAGGTCCATCGTCGAGGACGGCCATATCGCGGTGTCCGACGTTCCCGGCATCGGCGTCGAGCTCGACATGGATGGTGTGTGCAAGCACGCGGTTCCTGGCTTCGGCATTTTTGAGTAGCGGATGATCGGATGAAGACTCTTCTGGCCGGGCGCTGCGCTGCTCGGCAAAAAGAGACCGTCAGGAGGAGGCCATGGGCAAGCGGATCGTTTTCACCGGCGGCAGCGGCAAGATCGGCCGCCACGTCATACCTTACCTTCTAAAGCGCGGGCATCATGTTCTCAACCTCGACCTGACGCCGTTGGACATGCCCGGGGTCGATACTGTTATTACCAACCTTGCGGATGCCGGCGAAGCCTACAATGCACTGACGCTGCATTTCGGGTTCAACGAATATTTCGGCGGCAAGGGCCGCCGGCCGGTCGATGCGGTGGTCCATTTCGCGGCGCTGCCGCGGATATTCCTGCGGCCGGACAACGCCATGTTCGCCGCCAATGTGCAGTCGACCTACAACGTGATCGAAGCCGCCACCAAGCTCGGTATCCGCAAGATCGTCACGGCTTCCAGCGAAACGGTCTATGGCGTCTGCTTTGCCGAAGGCGAACGCGACTTCTCATCGTTTCCGGTGGATGAGGACTACGACGTCGATCCGACCGACAGCTACGGCCTCTCCAAACTGCTCGGCGAAAAAATCGCACGATCTTTCGCCTCCCGCACGGGAGCCGACATTTATGCCCTGCGGATCGGTGGCGTCGTCGAGCCGAAGGACTATGCCCGCTTTCCGGAATTCCTGGCCGATCCCTCGAAGCGGCGGCGCGACGCCTGGACCTATATGGACGTGCGCGATCTCGGTCAGATCGTCGACCTGTGCGTCGAGAGGGACGGGTTGGGATTCCAGATATTCAACGCCGTCAACGACACCATCGTGTCTGAATTGCCGACGGCGGAGTTTCTCAGGAAGCATGTGCCCAACATACCGGTCACCCGCGCCATGGACGCATTTGAGGGACCGATCTCCAACCGGAAGCTGCGCGACGTCCTTGGGTTCCGGCAAGAGTATGACTGGCGGACACAGTGACCCGATCGTGCCCCACGGGCAGCGGCGACCGGCTTGATAGAGCCACTATATCCGGCCGATCTCTGACCAGCTCGTTCCAAGCGTCAGGCCGGTGACAAGCCACCCAGGCCGAATGCCGCGCCGTATCACAATCGGCAGAGCGTCAACATGATTTCTCTTCCGAGCTTACTAGCGATGAAGGTACCTCTCACCTCGGGCAAGGTCCGTCCGCGCAGTCAGTTCTTGTCGAGGTCGAGAGATTTACAGCGACTAAACCTGTAGGGACGTTTCAACCCCGGAAGTCAAAGGATAAGCTGCGGTCGGCGTTTGGGCCGCAAGCGGGCCGGCAGCTTAGGGCAGCGAACCTTCAAGAACGGACATTATTCTCGCATTGTGATCTGGCTCAGAACCGATATCCGGCCGCAAGAGCATTGAATCGATCCGGTTCAGCGATTCGCTGCTCCTGACCGATGTCAGCTACGCTGCTGGGCCCAGATGTTGGAAGAACTGCAGGAACAATTCACGCTCGGTGGTGATGTCGAGCTTTTCATAGATGCGGCGGCGGTGGTTCTTCACCGTGCCGACGGTGATGCCGAGCCGCTCGGCAATGTTGGCGGTGGGATGGCCGGCGAGGATGAGCTGCACCAACTCGCGCTCGCGCGATGAAAGCTCGGGCCAGAGGCTTTCCGGAACTCTGGGCTTCTGCTGCGGCGAGGCGCCGGGACCACTGGGCGCCGAGGTGCGGGAGAAGTCTGAGCCGCGTGCTTTGATGTCCAGCGCATGCAGCGCCTCGAACACCGGCAATCGCTCGGTGAGCAGCGCGATCTCGCTGTCCTTGAACGACACCGTCGAGCGGTCGAGGAAGATGCCGAGGCACCAGTCGCCGCCATCGGCCAGCATGATGCCGACCTCGTCGCAGATTTCCGACTGCGCCAGGAAACCGGCTATGTACTGCCCGCGTTTGGCCTCCTCATTGGCCAGGCCTTTCAGCGGCATGATGCCTAGCCGGCGCTGGCTGCGCCACGAGGCATAGAACGGATCGAAGACGTAGTAATTGTCGAGATAGCGCCGCACCATCTCGTCGGAGAAGCGCCGGTGCTTGACGAATTCCGGCGTCTTGGTCGCCGAGTAGCGCGTCACCGTCACCAGGTCATGCGCGATGTCGGCGCCGATCAGGTCGATCAGGCAGTCGACATGCCGGTCGGTGCCGGTGGCGGCGATCGCCTTGGCCAGCGGCGCCCAGATGTTGCCCATGCGCATGCCCTTTTCTCGGCGAACCCGGCCCAAGCGTCATTGTGTCTTTAGGCATATGGCGCGATCCGGCTTTGGGAATCTAGCCTGCGGTCACTCTCGGCAAGGGAAAGCGACCCGTGGACCAGATTACCACCAACCCAATCGTCATCGGCATCGACGCCGGCGGCACCATGACCGACACGATCCTTGTCGATCAGGACGGCCACTTCAAGATCGGCAAGTCGGCGACCACTCCGAAGAACGAGGCCGAAGGCTTCCTCGCCTCCGCCGAGGATGCGGCCGACGCCTGGGGCATCTCGCTGCATGACCTGTTCTCAGGCGTCAATGTCGTGCTCTATTCCGGCACCGGTATGCTCAACACGCTGTTGTCGCGCACCGGCCGCAAGCTCGGGCTGATTACCACCAAGGGCCTGGAGGACATGATCCTGATGGGGCGCGGCCTGCAGGCCTGGGCCGACTATTCCTATGCCGACCGCCTGCACGCGGTCACCCATCACCATCCCGATCCGCTGGTACAGCGCCGCCGCACCCATGGCGTCACCGAGCGCATCGACCAGTTCGGCGACGTCATCCTGCCGCTCTACGAGCACGAGGTGCATGCGGCCGCCAAGAAGCTGATTGCCGACAAGGTCGAGGCGATCTGCATCATGACCATCTTCTCTCACGTCAATCCGGCGCATGAGAAACGCATTGCCGAGATCTGCCGCGAGGAGATCGCCACCGCCGGCGCCGACATCCTCGTCTACACCAGCCATGAGGTGCGTCCGGTCATCCGCGAGCAGTCGCGGCTGAACTCGGTGCTGATCGAGGCCTACGCCACTTCGCGCGGCCGCAAGCAGCTCAAGGGCATTGAGGACGTCTCCAAGAAATACGGCTTCAAATATGGCGTGCAGACGCTGCTCTCCTTCGGTGGCCTGACCTCGATCGACCATCCGCGCCTGCACGAGACGATGATCTCCGGGCCGATCGGCGGCATTCTCGGCGCGGCCTATGTCGGCAAGCTGATTGGCAACGACTCGCTGATCTGCTCGGATATGGGCGGCACGTCCTTCGACATGGGCGTCATCACGCGCGGCCAGACGCGGATCGAGAACGAACCGCTGATGGACCGCTTCAAGCTCAACGTGCCGACGCTGCATCTCGACACGATCGGCGCTGGCGCCGGCATGATCCTGAAGGTCGACCCGCTGACCCGAAAAGTCTCGCTCGGACCGGAAAGCGCCGGTTCCGATCCCGGCCCGATCTGCTTCGCCAAGGGCGGCACCGAACCAACCATCGCCGATTGCGATGCTATCCTCGGCCGCTTGAACCCGCATTACTTCCTCGGCGGCAAGGTCGTGCTGCAGGTCGAGAAGGCGCGCAAAGCCTTCGAGGAGAAATGCGCCCGCGTTCTCGGCGTCGGTGTCGAGGAAGCTGCCGAAGGCATGATCGACATGCTGGAGGCCGACGCTAACAATGCGCTCCGCCGCGTCATCTCCGGCCAGGGCATTCACCCCTCGGAATTCACGCTTCTGTCCTATGGCGGCTCGGGGCCATTGCATCTCGCCGGCTGCTCCAGGGGCATCGGCTTCAAGGACATCATCACCTTCCAGTTCGCCGCAGCCTTCTCGGCCTTCGGCTGCACCACGGCCGATTTCATGCGCCGCCATTCGGTGTCGACGCAGATCGACATCGGCGCCCGCGCCAGCGATGACGAATTGCAGACCTTTGGCAAGAAGGTGACCAATGTCTGGGACGATCTCACCAAGGCTGCGGTCGACGAAATGATCGCCGACGGCCACAGCCACGACAAGATCAAGACCGTGCCGTTCCTGATGATGCGCTACACCGGCCAGCTCGAGGACGTCGAGGTCATGGCGCCGCTGTCGGCGGTTCGCTCGGCCGACGACATGCGCAAGGTCATCGCCGAGTTCGAGGCGGTCTATGCCAAGGTCAACCACCGCGTCTCGCGCTATGGCGAGGCCGGCTTCTCGATCACCGAGCTCGGGCTGATCGCCACCGCCGACAAGGTCAAGCCGATGCTGGTCAAGCGGCCGCTCGGCAAATCCGATCCAGCGTCCGCCCACAAGGGCGTGCGCGAGGCCTATATCGGGGGCCGCTGGCACAAGGCGAATCTCTACGAGATGGACTTGCTGCAACCCGGCCACGAAGTTGTCGGCCCCGCCATCATCGAACATCCGGCGACGACGCTCGTCGTCCATCCGCAGGATCGCGTCCATGTCGATGAATGGACGCTGCTGCACTACACTCACGCTTGAGAAGGGCGAACGCCATGCTGGACAAACCCGCCTCTGCGCTGCGCATCCGCGAAAGGCTGCTCGAATCCGAACGGCTGATGGACGAGACCGGCTGCTATGACGGCATCACCGAGCTCAAGCTGCGCAACCAGGATCCGCTGAAATTCGAGACGCTGCACACCAAATTGCGCGCCTACTGCGTATCGGCCCGCGAGATGGCGCGCCGCATCTCCGCCTCGCCCGGTGTGCGCGAGGTCGGCGAGATGGTCGTCGCCATCTACACGCCGGAAGGCGATGCCATCGCGCTTTCCAACGGCATCATGGTGCATGTGCACACGATGAGCCGCTTCATCAAATGGATGATCCGCAACGGCTACGAGGAAAACCCGCAGATCCGTGATGGCGACATCTTCGCCAACAATGACGCCTTCATCGGCACCGTGCAGGTGCCGGATGTGATGGACGTGGTGCCGATCTTCCATTCCGGCAAGCTCGTCGGCTGGGCCGGTGCGGTCTGCCACGAGCTCGAAGCCGGCGGCATCACGCCGGGCGGCGACGTTGCGCTGGCGCAGGAACGTTTCACCGAGGGCCTCTTCGTCTGCGCCGAGAAGGTCGGCGAGAACGACGAGCTTCGGCGCGACTACGTCATCCGCTGCGAGCGCAATCTCCGCATGCCGATCTACTGGGTGCTGGACGAGAAGGCCAAGGTGGCGTCGTGCATCGACATGCGCGAAAGCGTCAAGGCGCTGATCGACGAGATCGGCCTCGACTACTGGATGCAGGTGTCGAAGGAATTCATCGAGGAGGGCCGCCGCGCCCAGCTCGCCCGCACGCGCCAGCTCACTGTGCCCGGCATCTATCGCGGCCACACTTTTTACGGGCACGTCACCAAGGGCAAGCCCGGCTACCAGCCGCTCGGCGATCCCGACTGGCTCTACAACATGCCGATCGAGATGGAGATCACCATCGACGGCAAGATCGTCATGGACTTCGAGGGCACGCAGCCCTGGGGCTACCATTCGATGAACTGCACGCCGGCCGGCATGGATGGCGGCATGTTCGTGACGCTGACGCAGCACATGAATTTCGAAGGTCTCGTCAATGACGGCGCCTGGATGGCGACCGAACTGAAGCTGCCCAGGGGCACCTGGACCAACCCCGACAACGAGATGGTGGCGACGGCGACTTCCTGGGCGTTGCTTTTGCCCGCCTATGGCGTCTTCCAGCGGCTCCTGTCGCGCTCCTTCATCGCCCGCGGCTTCGTCGAGGAGGCCTTTGTCGGCCAGGTCAACAGCCCGATGATCGAGATGGGGGGCACCAGCCAATACGGCACGCCCTTCGGCATGGCGCATTTCGAATGCGCCGCCGCCGGGTCCGGCGCGCTCGCGATCAAGGACGGCTTGGACACCGCCTATGTCGGCTGGAACCCGGAATCCGACATGGGCAATATCGAGATCTGGGAACAGAACATGCCGATGCTCTATATCGGCAGGTCCATCGTTCCCAATTCCGGCGGCGCCGGCAAATATCGCGGCGGCTGCTCCTTCCTGTCGACCTGGCTGGTGAGCAAGACCGATCATCTCAGGCTGGTCACGTCCGAACATTCCTCGCGCGTCTTCGACAATGGCGGGCTTTGCGGCGGCTATCCGGCGCCGACCTGCCAGAAGCACCGCGCAGTGCGCGAGAGCAACATCTTCGAGCTGGCCGAAAATGGCGCGCCGCTGGCCCACCACACCGGCACCAACCCGTACCGCTCGGAGCTGGAAATGCGGCTGGAAGGCGAGCATGTGACGCTCGAAGGGCCATACATCACAGCACCCCACAAAACCGGCGACGTCTTCACCCATTCCTACAATGGCGGCGGCGGTTACGGCGATGTGCTCGAGCGCGATCCGGTCAAGACCGCCTGGGATGTCGAGAACGGCTTCCTCACCAAGGAGGCTGCCGAAGGCATCTTCGGCATCGTGCTCGATGAGGACGAGGAAGGCTTCCCGATCGCCAATCTGGAGGCCACCAACCGCCATCGTGCCGAGATGCGGGCGCGACGTTTGGCTCGTGCAAAGCCGGTTTCGGAGTGGATCGCCAAGGAGCGCGAGCGGGTGAAGGCGGCCGATTTCGCGCCCGAGGTGAGGAAGATGTATGTCAGCGCGATCAAGCTTTCGCCGCGCTTCACCAAGGATTTTTCGACCTTCTGGGATGTCGACGCCAAATCGACCTTCGGCGTGGAGTAAGGGACCATGACCTCATACAGCAACGAAGTCATCGCCGACCTGGTTGCCGGCACGCTGCCCTGGCCGCAGACGCGCCGCATCATGAGCGCCTACAAGGACGACGACCGCTTCTTCAAATATGTCTCGGTGCTGCAGGACCGCGTCGGCTGGAGCGATCCGATCCTGCTTCCGGTCGGCGACCATCTCTTCATCTGCCAGAGCGGCGACGAGCGGGTGACGAAATGCGAATGCGGCCATTCCTTCGGCGACTATCGCAAGAACTGGAAGCTGAAGGCGGCGATCATCGTGCGCGACAGCGAGGAGACGCTGCGCGAGATCTACCCCAACAGCGATCTGCCGGATCCGGACTGGATGGAGATCCGCGAATTCATCTGCCCTGAATGTGGCACGCTGCATGAGGTCGAGGCGGCCGCGCCCGGCTATCCGATCGTGCATGATTTCGAGCCCGATCTCGAAGGGTTCTATCGCGATTGGCTGGGCAAGCCGCTGGAGCCGTCGAACAAAGGAGGCTGATGCCGCAAATGGGCCGCGTCGCAGGTAAGGTGGCGCTCGTTACCGGGGCCGGTCTCGGCCTCGGACGGGCGTCGTCGCTTTTGCTGGCGTCGGAAGGCGCCAGGCTCGTCGTCAGCGACATAGACGAGAGGCTCGCCGGCGATACGGCGGCGCAGATTGTCAAAGTTGGCGGCGAGGCGTTGGCGCTTCGCCATGACGTCTCGAAGCCCGAGGATTGGTCTGCCGCCATGGCGGCGATCGAGCAGCGCTTCGGCCGGCTCGACGTGCTGGTCAACAATGCCGGCATCGCCATCGCTCGGAACATCGAGGATACCTCTTTAGCCGAATGGCGGCGCACCATGGCGATCAACCTCGACGGCGTCTTCCTCGGCTGCCAGGAAGGCATCAAGCTGATGAAGAAATCCGGCGGCGGATCGATCATCAATCTCTCTTCCATCGACGGCGTCATCGGCGAGGCGGATCTTGCCGCCTACTGCGCCTCCAAGGGCGGCGTGCGCACCTTGACCAAGGCGGTGGCCGTACACTGTGCCGAGCAGCGCTACGGCATCCGCTGCAATTCGATCCACCCCGGCTATATCTGGACGCCGCAGACCGAGAATTATCTGCGCGATCTGGGCACGCTCGAGCAGGAGAAGGCGAAGGCGCTGTCGCGCCATCCGATCGGCTTCCTCGGCGAACCCAACGACATCGCCTACATGGTCCTCTACCTCGCCTCGGACGAATCGAAATTCGTCACCGGCTCCGAAATGGTCGTCGACGGAGGCTATCTTGCAGTGTGAACACGGAGCACGTTCGCGATGACCAACCTCACCGGCCGCAGCGCCATCGTTACCGGCGGCTTTTCCGGCATGGGTTTTGCCATCGCCACGGCGCTCGCCAAGGCCGGCGCCAATGTCGCCGTCGGCTCCTACGTGGCGCCGCCGCACGCGGACAGGGCGGATGCCGCCTACTATCCCGGCGCCGACGAGATCGAGCGCGTGACGTCGGCGCTGGCCGCCCACGGCACCAAGGCGCACGCCGCCCATCTCGACGTGCGCGACAGCGCGCTCACCAATCTCTTCTTTGCCGAAGCCCAGGCGGCAGTCGGCCCGGCAGACATCCTGGTCAACGCCGCCGGCACCACGGCCGAGCAACCGGTCTGCGGCCATTCCGACGAGCTCTGGGACAAGATCGTCGACACCAATCTCACCGGGTCGTTCCGTACGACCCGCGCGGTCCTGCCCGGCATGATCGAACGCGGCTGGGGCCGCATCGTCAACATCGGCTCGACCGCGGCTTCCGTCGGCTGGAAGGACAATCCTGCTTACTGCGCATCCAAGGCCGGCCTGCTCGGGCTGACGCGTTGCGTGGCGCTCGAAGGCGCGGCACACGGCGTCACCTGCGTCATGATCAGTCCGACCTGGGTCGAGACCGAGCTGATGCGCCGCAACGTGGCGCAGGTCGTCGAGCGCGAAGGCAAGGGCCGCAGCGCAGAGGAACTGATGGACGAGTTCAGGAAAGGCAATCCCCAGGGGCGCATGATGCAGCCGGAGGAAATCGCGGCGCTCGCCGTCTTCCTTTGCTCGGACCTCGCCAGGGGGATCACCATGGAAAACATCCAGATCACCGGCGGCGCCTTGTGGTAGCGTCGGTGGGGGGCGATGGATTCCGGTCTCGTGGGAGGAGACCGGCATAGACGGAAGGACCATCAACAGACAGGGGAACTGACATGAAAATAAGAAATGCCTTGCAAGGGGCCGGTCTTGGCCTCGCGCTGATGCTTGCCGCAACGACGGCCGGGCAAAGCGCCGACCTTGGCGCGAAGGACGAGCCGATCAAGCTCGCCATGCTGGAATGGACGGGCGCGCACGTCTCCACGCACATCGCAGGCCAGCTTCTGGAGAAGCTCGGCTATAAGGTCGAATACGTCACCGCCGGCAATTTCCCGCAATTTTCGGGCCTCGCCGACGGCTCGCTCAGCGCATCGGTCGAGATCTGGTTGAACAATGTCGGCGACATCTATCCGAAAGTGCTGGCCGCCAAGCAGATCGAGGACATCGGCAAGCTCGATCTGAAGACGCAGGAAGGCTGGATCTATCCGAAATTCATGGAAAAGGTCTGCCCCGGCCTGCCGGACTGGACTGCGCTGAACAAGCCCGAATGCGTGCAGGCATTGGCGACGCCCGAAACCGCGCCCAATGGCCGCTTCCTCGATTACCCGGCCGATTGGGGCTCGCGCGCGGCCACCATCCTTGCCGACAACAACATGCCCTACACCGCTGTGCCGTCGGGCTCCGAAGGCGCGCTGGTGGCCGAGTTGGAAGCCGCCGAAGCCGCCAAGACGCCGCTCATCATGATGTTCTGGGGTCCGCACTACGCGCTGGCCGAGAACGACGTCGGCTGGGTGACGATGCCGCCCTGCAAGGAACAGACCAACGAGCACTGCATCACCCCACCTGATGTCGACAAGATCGTCTGGTCGGGCTTTGGCGCCAAATGGCCGGCGGCCTACGCCTTCCTCAAGGCCTTCAAGATGGATGCGGCCGAGCAGCAGAAGATGATGCTGGCCGTCGACAAGCAAGGCAAGGATCTCGACGCCGTCGTCAAGGAATGGATCGACAAGAACGAGACGGTGTGGAAACCTTGGCTCGACGCCGCCAAAGGATAATTCGCCGATGTGCCTGGCAAAGGCCGAGGGCACCATAGGCCCGGTTTCCGCACTGCGCGGAGCCGGGCGGGCGATCGGCACGGGTGGTTAAGGATGAACACGGCCGCGCGTCCGATAAAGCTTGCCTGCCGAAATGTCTGGAAGGTCTATGGCCGGCGCCCGGCCTATTACTTCGACTCGCGCGGCTATATCATCGATCCCGATGCGCTGGCCGAGCGCCTGCGCGCCGAGGCGCATCTGCCGGCCGTGGTCGATGCCAGCTTCGAGGTGGCGACCGGCGAGATATTCGTCATCATGGGTCTGTCCGGCTCCGGTAAGTCGACCCTGGTGCGCTGCCTGTCGCGCCTGGTCGAGCCGAGCGCCGGCGAGATACTGCTCGACGGTAGGAACCTGCTTGCCGCCAGCGGCAAGGAGCTGATCGAGCTGCGCCGCCACGCCATGGGCATGGTGTTCCAGAATTTCGGCCTGCTGCCGCATCTGAACGTGTTGGGCAATGTCGCCTTCCCGCTGAAAATCCAGGGCAAGCCGGCGAAGGAACGCGAGGCGCGCGCCCGCGAGATGATCGCGCTGGTCGGACTCGAAGGCCGCGAGGCATCCTTCCCGCACCAGCTCTCCGGCGGCCAGCAGCAGCGCGTCGGCATCGCCCGTTCGCTTGCGGTGGGGCCGGAGCTCTGGTTTCTCGACGAGCCGTTCTCGGCGCTCGATCCGCTGATCCGCAAGCAGATGCAGGATGAGTTCCTGCGCCTGCAGCGCATGCTGAAGAAGACTATCATCTTCATCACCCACGATATCGCCGAGGCCTTCCGGCTTGCCGACAGGCTGGCGATCATGCGGGCCGGCAAGATCGTGCAAATCGGCCGTCCCGCCGACATCGTGCTCAACCCGGCCGACGACTATGTCGCGCAGTTCACCGAGGACATGCCGCTGTTGCGCGTCATCACGGCCGGCGACATCGCCACGCCCGCCAATGGCGCGCTGTTGCCGGAACGAAGCGTCGTCGCCGACACCAGCCTCGAGGCGCTCATCCCGCAACTCGCCGCGGGCGCCACGGCCTTCACCGTTTCCGGGGTGGGTGACAGCCCGCCGGCGGTGCTCGACGCCAGCGCCGTGCTCGCGGTGCTCGAACGCGAGCAGGCAAGGCGCAAGAACTCATGACGGCGCCGGCCGCGGCATTTCGACCCTCATCGCGGTTCGTGGTGGAACCGGCGCTTCTGCCTTGGTGCGGCCTGGCCGTGCTGACGGCGCTTTGCCTGCTTCTCAAAACCGAGCTTCCCTGGCTGGTCAATTTCCCCAAGCAATGGACGCTGCCGCTGGCTACCTACATCAACGCCGTGACCGACATTGTCGTCGCCGTCATCCAACCGGCCTTCCGGGCGCTGTCCGCTTTGCTCGATGCGCCGATGCGCGGCGCGCGGCTGGCGCTCGCCTGGCTGCCCTGGCCGGCGGTGATGCTGGCGATCGCCGCCCTTGCGCTGAAGTCGAGCGGTGAGCGGTTGGCGATCTTCGCGCTCGCCACGCTCGCCTATATCCTGCTCGCCGGCTACTGGCCGCAGAGCATGAACACGCTAGCGCTGGTGCTGCTGGCGGTGCCGATCTCCACCGTGCTCGGCTTCCTGCTTGGCTTTCTGGGTTACGCCCGCCCGCGCTGGCGTCCGGTCCTGCTCGGCGCGCTCGACCTGATGCAGACGGTGCCGGCCTTCGCCTATCTCATTCCGCTCCTGCTCCTGTTCGGCTTCGGTCCGGTGGTTGGGCTGATCGCCTCGGCGATCTATGCGACGCCGCCGATGGTCCGCAACACCATGCTCGGATTGGACCGTGTGCCGGCGGCCATCAGCGAGGCCGGCTTGATGAGCGGCTGCACGCGCCGTCAGCAATTCTGGCAGGTCGAGGTGCCGACGGCGCTGCCGCAGCTTCTCGTCGGCTTCAACCAGACGACCATGGCGGCGCTGTCGATGGTCATCGTCGCCGCCATTATCGGTGGCTTCGAGGATATTGGCTGGGAGGTGCTCTCCTCGATGCGCAAGGCCGAATTCGGCCAGAGCATCCTCTCCGGCCTCGTCATCGCGCTGCTCGCCATCCTCATCGACCGCCTCACCATCGGCTTCGCGAAGGCGCCGGAGACCGGGCCGACGCCCGCCATGCGCTGGATGACGCCGCGCCGGTTGGCCTTGTCACTGGCGGGTGCGCTGGCTCTCGCCGTGGTCATCCGGTTGGCCGCGCCAGATGCGGCGCTTCTGCCGGAAACCGGTCTGCGCATGCAGATGGGCGCCGTCAACCAATGGCTGCTGGCGCTCGTGCGCGACTACGCCTGGTTCTTCAACGGCGTGCGCAATGCGGTGCTCTACTGCCTGCTTCTGCCGATGCGCGTCGGCATCGCCGGCTCGGCTACGCCGGCAATGTGGGGCTTCACATTGCCATCTTCGGTGCTCGCGGCTTATCTCGTCCTGGTGCTGGCCTTGGCCGTGTTGGCGCTGCGCGGCTTCGGTTGGCGCGGGGCGCTGGCCGTGCTGGCCGCCGGCCTTGTTCTCTATACCGGCTTTCTCAATCTCCCCTGGCCTGCCTTCATCCTTGCCGTCGCGTTGCTTGCCGGCCAGGTGGCCGGGCCGCGGCTCGGTTTTTTCGCGCTTGTCGGCTTCGGGCTGATCCTGATCGACGGGCTGTGGCCGCAACTGGTGCAGTCGCTCTATCTCTGCACGCTGGCGGTCCTGCTCTGCCTTCTGATCGGCGGCGCGCTCGGCACATGGGCGGCGCACAGCGATCGAGTCTCGCATATCCTGAAGCCGATCTGCGACGCGCTGCAGACGATGCCGCAATTCGTCTTCCTCATCCCGGCGCTGATGTTCTTCAAGGTGGGCGAGTTCACGGCGCTGATCGCCATCATGCTCTACGCCATCGTGCCGCCGATCCGCTATGTCGAGCACGGGCTGCGGCATGTCCGTCCCGATGTCGTCGAGGCGGTCGAGCAGATGGGCGCGACGCCGATGCAGACCTTGCTGCAGGCCAAGCTGCCGCTGGCTTTGCCGGTCGTCATGCTTGGCCTCAACCAGACCATCATGGCGACGCTGTCGATGCTGGCAATCGCCGCGCTCGTCGGCACGCGCGATCTTGGCCAGGCAGTCTATGTCGCGCTCGGCAAGGCCGATGCCGGCATGGGCCTGATCGCCGGCCTGTCGATCGCCTTCCTGGCGATCCTCGCCGACCGGCTGATCCAGGCGGGCGTCAGCGGCAGGGCCGACGAAGTCAGCTGAATCTGACGCCACAAAGCCGCGAAACCTCTAAGTTATTGAAAAACAACATGATTCGCCCGGAGGCGCCGATAGCGGAGACTTCAGGCCGGCCTATGTGATCCAAGAAAAGAGCCTGGACATGGCCCCTCCCATGGGCCAGATTCCCGCAGTCATTGCACCGGCTAATTTTGCTTTGCGGCTTGGTCGCGGTGCCATAGCTTCCGTTCCGGAAGACCTTGCCGACAAATTTGGTCGCCAGACCTGCATGGATATGCCGTGCCTGTGAAAGCAACTACCCATGTCCAGGTCATGTCCGCTTTTGCCTTGGCGAATTTCGGTGGCTTCGACCGGCCCACGCTAGCCCAGAACGAGAGCGCCTTCCCGCCTAGCCCGAAGGCAATCGAAGCCGGCCGGGTCGCTGTGGCACGCAGCCATCTCTACCCGGACCCGGACTGGACCTTGCTGCGCGACGCGATCGCAAGAACCTATGGGATCGAGCGCGATCTCATCCTGTGCGGCGCGGGTTCGATGGAGCTGATTGCCTGTACCATCGCGGCCTTCGCCGGACCGGGCGCTGACGTGCTGGGTACGGACTATGCCTATAATTTCGCCGCCTCGGCGGCCGCGCGCGTCGGGGCGACCTATGCCAAAGCGCAGGAGCGCGGCTTTGAGGTCTCGATCGACGCCGTCCTGGCGGCGGTGACGTCGGCGACGCGTATCGTGTTCGTCTGCAATCCGGGCAACCCGACCGGCACGCGCATCAAGAACGCGGAGCTGCTGCGCCTGCGCGCGGCCCTTCCCGGCGACGTTCTCCTGATGGTCGACCAAGCCTATGGCGAATTCGACGATCAGGATCCGCAAGCCGTCTTCGCGCTGGCCGGGCGCGGCGACACCGTCATCCTGCGTAGTCTGTCCAAGGCATATGGGCTGGCCGGCGCGCGCATCGGCTGGGGCTTGTTCGCGCCGCGGATCGCCGCCGAGGTGCGCAAGATGCAGAACTCCAACCAGGTCTCGACGGTGAGCCTCGCCATGGCCGTCGCGGCGCTAGAGGACCAAGCCTATACGCGCGCAATCGTAACCCGCACCGCCGACATTCGCGACCGCTTCGCGCAAGGCTTGCGAGCGGCCGGATACGAAGTCCCCGAAAGCCGGACCAATTTCGTTCTGGCGCGTTTTGCCGACGCGGCGGCAGCGGCCGCCGCCGACAGTGCCCTGCGCGGCGTCGACATTATCGTGCGCGGCCTCTCCGGTTACGGCCTGACGGACTGCCTGCGCATCACCATCGGGCCGCAGGAAGTCATGGACCGCGCGCTGCGTATCCTGACCGCCCTGCGCGGCCGGCAATGCTGGTAAGGGCTTCATCCGAGGGGATTTCATGACGTCAGACGCACCGTACCTGCCCGCTCGCGATTTCATCGGCTATGGCGAGCGGCCTCCGCCGGCCGAGTGGCCCGGCGGCGCAAAGTTGGCGCTCAACATCGTCGTCAATTACGAGGAAGGTGCGGAATACTCGATCGGCGAAGGCGACGGCGTTTCCGAAACGATCCTGTCCGACCTTGCCGTCGCGCCCGCCGTGCCGGGCCTGCGCAACCGCAACATGGAATCGCTTTATGAATACGGTTCGCGTGTCGGCGTCTGGCGGCTCATCTCGCTGTTCCGGGACAAGGGCGTCATCCCGACCTTCTACATTGTCGGGCGCGCGCTTGAGATCAACCCGGCGGCTGGCAAGGCGATCGCAGCACTTGGCAGCGACATCGTCTGCCACGGCTGGCGCTGGATCGACTACGCCCCGCTCAGCGAGGAGGAAGAGCGCCAGCACATCGCCATGACGGTGGACACGGTGCGAAACATCACCGGCATCGATCCCCTCGGGTGGTACACCGGCCGGCCAAGCCTCAACACGAGAAGGCTGGTAGTCGAGCATGGCGGCTTCCTGTTCGACTGCGACGACTACAATGACGACCTGCCCTATTTCGTCGATGTCGGCGCCAAGCGGCACCTCGTCGTGCCGCACAGCTTCGACAACAACGACAGCCGCTTTTCGCGCGGTTCAGGCTTGGAGACCGGTAGCCAGTTCTTCGACTATGTCAGCGACGGCGTCGACTGGCTGCTGAAGGAAGGCCAGAAGACCCCGCGCATGATGACGGTGTCGCTGCATTGCCGGCTGGCGGCGCGGCCGGGGCGAATGGTCGGGCTGGATCGCTTCCTCGACAAGATCACCGCCAATCCCGACATCTGGGTCTGCCGCCGCTCCGACCTCGCCCGCCACTGGCTGGACCGGTTCGGCGGCTAAGCCACCGAGCCGTTACCAGCGAAGTCTCTATTTATTCGGCACCTCATAGACCTTGCCGTGCCAGGGTGCTGCATCGATCTGGTCGAGCGCCATCACATAAAGCACCTTCTCGTCCGGTCCGAAGGCGAAGTTCGGCATCGACGGCGACGGCACCGAAAGCGTGCGCAAGAGCTTGGCGTCTTTATCCACGACGATGATCTTGCCTGGCGAGTCGAGCGAGCGCGGGCTCTGGCCGATATACATCTCGCCTTCTTTGTCCATCTTGATGCCGTCGGGCCAGATATGCGGCTGGTTCGGGAACAGATCGTCGAGCCCCAGGAACACGCGGCGGTTGCTCAAGCTGTGGTCGGACGAAACGTCGAACTTGATGATCCGGTTGTCCTCGGTTTCGACCAGATAGAGGATCTTCCCATCATTCGACATGACGAGACCATTGGCATTGTGCAGGTCGCCGGCGACCTTCTTCACACTGCCGTCCTTGCCGATGTAATAGGCCGAAGCGTCGATCAGCGGACCGCCCTTGCCGGAGCCGGTGAAATAGACGCCACCATCCTTGTCCGGCGCGAAATCGTTCGGTCCGATGAACGGCTTGCCGTCCGTGTCCTTGTCATAGGCAGGCAGCGTCTTGCCGTCGGCCGAGATGCGGCCGATCGTGTTGTTGTCGTAGCAGGTGACGAGGAACTCGCCGGTGGTGGTCGGCAGCACGGCCGAGGGGCCGCAGCCATCCATCTTCCAGAAAATGTCGTTCTTCTTGCCGTCCCAGACAGTGACCGTGCCGCGGCCATATTCGACGTAGAACAGCTTGTCCTGATACCAGCTCGGACCTTCGGCGAACCACGCGTCGTCATTGACCACCTTGACGTCGGCCGCCTGCGCGGCGGACGTCAGAACCAGGGCAAGCATCGTGCCCAGCAAATGCCGTTTGATCATGCGATTCCCCTTTTGTTTTCGTAGTTGAGGCCCTCTTCGAATTTCGTGCGCTTCCAGCGGCTTGGCGACTTACGACCGCAGCCGCTTGCCCTCCGGGTCGAAGGGCGGATGCGCGAGCAGCACCGCATCATGCGGCCGCCCGAGGATGGCGACAGTCACCTTGTCGCCCGCCTTGGCGGTTCCGGCCTTGACGTAGCCCATCGCCAGCGACTGCTTGACGAAATAACCGTAGGCGCCCGATGACACCTGGCCGATCGGCGTGCCGTCCGGCAGGAAGATCGGCTCGCCGCCGGTCGCGTCGGCATCCTTGGCCGACACGGAAAGCATGATGAGTTCATCCCGCGCCGGCTTGTCGGCGACGGCGAGATAGGCGTCGCGGTTGAGGAATTGCTTGTCCGTCTTGATCAGGCGATCGAGCTTGACCTCCTGCGGCCAGTATTCCGGCGAGTATTCGCGGCTCCAGCTGCCATAGCCCTTTTCGACGCGCAGCGACATCAGCGCCCGTGAGCCGACCGGCCCGGCGCCGACTTCCGCGCCCGCCTTGAGCAACGCGCGGTAGAGCTCGACCTGGTCGGCCGACTTGCAGTGCAGCTCCCAGCCAAGATCGCCGGTGAAGGAAACCCTCAACGCCACGACGTCGACGCCGGCGACGGTGATCTGCCGCGAGCGCATGAACGGGAAGGCCTCGTTCGACAGATCATCATTGGTGAGCCGCTGCAGGAGCTCGCGCGATTTCGGGCCGGCGACGTTGAAGCCGCCGAGATCCTCGGTACGCGAGCGGAAGGTCGTGCCTTCCGGCAGCGGCACCGATTTGAAGAAGCGCTGGTGGAAGCGTTCGGCCATGCCCGAGCCGATCACCATGAACTCGTCTTCCGCCAGCCTGGTCACGGTGAAGTCGCCGGCAATGCCGCCGCGCTTGCCGATCAGCGGCGTCAGGCAAGAGTTGCCGACCTTGGCCGGCATGCGATTGGCGAAGAGCGCGTTCAGCCAGGCTTCCGCGTCCGGCCCCTTTATCTCGTATTTGGCAAAATTGGAGATGTCGATGATGCCGGCATACTCGCGCAGCATACGCGCCTCGCGGCCGACCGGCCCCCACCAGTTCTGCCGAGTGAAGCCGATCGTTTCCTCGCGCGGCTCGCCTTCGGCCGCGAACCAAAGCGGATGCTCCCAGCCGAAATTGAGGCCGAACACGGCGCCCATCTCCTTCTGCATCTCGTAAACCGGCCGTGTCCGCACCGGACGGCCGGCGGCGCGCTCCTCGTTCGGGAAATGGATCTTGAAACGGTGGCTGTACTGGTCCTGCACGCGCGCCTTGGTGAAGGCCTTGCCGGCCCAATGGCCGAAGCGCGCCATGTCCCAGCCGAACATGTCGAGCGAAGGCTCTCCCTCGATCATCCACTCGGCCGCGAGCTTGCCCATGCCGCCTGATTGCGAGAAGCCGGGGATGATGCCGTTGCAGCAGAAATAATTGCTGAGCTCCGGCGCCGGCCCGAACAGCACCGCGCTGTCGGGCGACCAGATCATCGGACCGTTTATCACCTTCTTGACACCGGCGGCGGCCGCCGCCGGAACGCGCTGGATGGCGCGCATCATGTTTTCCTCGATGCGGTCGAGATCGTCGGGAAACAGCTCATGGCCGAAATCCATCGGCGTGCCGTCCTCGGCCCAGAATTTCATGTTGCGTTCGTAGGCGCCGATCAGCAGCCCCAAACCTTCCTGGCGCAGATAATATTCGCCGTCGCGATCGGCGACCGATGGCAGCCGCCGTCCCATCGATGCGATTTCCGGAATGGTTTCGGTGACGAAATACTGGTGCTCGGTCGGGATCAACGGCAGTTGCAGCCCGGCCATGGCGGCGACCTCCCTGCCCCACAGACCGGCGGCGTTGACTACCCATTGCGTGCGGATATCGCCCTTTGGCGTGCGCACGATCCAGCTGCCGTCCGCTTGCGCCTCGGTCGCCGTGACCGGGGTGAAGCGATGGATTTCCGCGCCGCGCTGCCGCGCCCCCGCGGCGTAAGCCGCAGTCACGCCCGACGGATCGACATTGCCGCCCTCCGGCTCATACATGACGCAGCGAATGCCGTCGAAATCGACCAGCGGATGCAGTCGCTCCGCTTCGTCGCGACCGACCTCGTAGAAGTTCATCTTGTAGCGCCGCGCCTTGGCTTCCTGCAGCCGCAGCTGATGCTCGCGGGCCTCGGTCTGGGCCAGATAGAGCGAACCCGGCTGGAAGATACCGCAGCCCTGGCCGGTCTCCGCTTCCAGCTCCTTGTAGAGCGCCATCGTGTAGTGCTGCAGCCGGCTGATATTGGTGGAATCATGCAGGCCGTGGATGTTGGCGGCCGCGTGCCAGGTCGAACCGGAGGTCAGCTCGCTGCGTTCCAGAAGCAGGACATCCGTCCAGCCGAACTTGGCGAGATGATAGAGGATCGAGCAGCCGATCAGACCACCGCCAATGACAACGGCTTGTGCATGAGTACGCATATCGAGATTTCTTCCCTTTGTTCGGCGACTTTGCTTCGCGCTCTTTGGCAGCGCTTTGGCATTTCAATTAGCTGACTGATCGGTCGCAGTCGCCAGCGAATTCAGGGGCGCAAACCGCGCCCCTGAATGGTGTTTGAGCTGCCGGTCTAGGCCCTATCCAACCAGACCTTGTCGAGCTGCAGTTCGAACGTCTGGTGCATGCCGAGGTTCTTCACATAGGTGGCGTGGTGGCGGTAGAGCGAGCGCCAGAACGCTTGGACGAGGATGCCGGAGTCCTGCAGGATGAACTCCACGTCCTTCATCAGCTCCTTGCGCTTGGCCGGGTCGGCAATGGCCATCGCCTCGTTCAGCTTCTTGTCGAACTCCGGATTGGCATAGCCGGACTCGTTCCACGCTTCGCCGCTGCGATAGGCGATCGCCAGCACCTGGACCCCCAGCGGCCGCATGCCCCAGTCGGTGGTCGACCACGGATATTTCGTCCAGTCGTTCCAGAAGGACGAGCCCGGGATGATGGTGCGCTTGACCTTGAATCCGGCGTCGCGCATCTGCGCAGCGACGACATCGGCCGGGTCCTTCACATAATCGGCGTCGTAGGAGATCAGCTCGAACTCGTGATCCGTCAGGCCGGCCTCGGCCATCAGCGCCTTTGCCTTGGCCAGGTCGCGCGGGACTTTGGGCAGTTCGTAATATTCCGGATGGATCGGGCAGACATGGTGGTTTTCGGCGACTTGCCCCAAGCCGCTATAGCCGAGTTTCAGCACCGTCTCGTTATCGACCGCAAGCTGGATGGCATTGCGCACGCGCTTGTCGTCATAGGGCTTGTTGGTCACGTTGGTGCGCAGCACGATCGTGCCGGCGGTGACAACCTGCTCCTTGACCAGGCCCATGCTGTCATAGAGATCGACCGTGCCGCCGACCGTCTGGTAGTTGCAGTCGATCTCGCCGGCCTCGAAGGCGCTGCCGATGGCGGGGTTGGATGCGTCCGATCCGTAGTCGATCCAGTCGACGCCGTCGAGATAGGGCTCGCCGCCGAACCAGTTGAAATCCTTGCGCCGCCGCACCGAGGCGGACTCGCCGACCTTGTAGGAGATCAACTCATACGGGCCGGTGCCGGGCGTCTTCAGCATATTGGCGCCGTTCTTGTCGAAGTCGCGATGGACGATGACCGCCGGATAGTCGGAGAAGCCCGGGATGATGGTGACGTCGGACTGATTGCATTTCAGCTTCACCGTATGGTCGTCGAGCTTGGTGATGGCGCCTTTGGTAGCTTTTTTCGTGGCGGCGTCGATCAGCGAGCCCATGCGCCCGGCCATCGAGTTGCCCTCGGCCGCCTTATCGCACCAGCGCTCGATGTTGTAGACGATGTCGTCGGCGTTGAAGTCGTCGCCATTCGACCATTTCACGCCCTTGCGCAGATGCAGCGTGTATTCGGTGGCGTCGTCGCTCACCTCCCAGCTCTCGACCAGATGGCCCTCGAAGGTGAAGTCGGTGGTGTAGCGGATCATGTAATCGTTGCACTGGCGCATGACATTGGCGATTTCCGACCAGTCCCAGGTGCGCGGATCCTTCATGTCCTTGATGATCATCTGCATCTTCAGGATGCCGCCCTTCTTGCCGGGCACTGCTGTCGAGGCCTTGGCCGGCTCCATCCCTGCCATCGCATAGGCAAGCGCCGTTGAAGCACCCATCACGCTTGCCATGGCTAGGAATTCGCGGCGGTCCATCCGCCCGCCTTTGACTTCAGCTGCGTAGCTTTCGATGACCGCCGGCACGCGGTCACCGTTGCTCTTGAACATTGTCATCGTTATTCTCCGGTTCAGGGCTTTCCGCCCGTTGCATTCCCCTTGCGGCTCAGCATGTTAGGGGTGATGCAAAAATCGCGGAAGGGCTCGACCCTTCACAAACCGCAGAAAACCGGCCCTTGAGGCCTAAAAAAACAATGGCATTGGCTAGCTAAATTTTTGAAGGAGCGGATAGGCCTATGGTCGGGCGGCGTCTTCCCTGGCCCTGGACAAAATCCATTCCCTCACTGTTCGGGCGATATTTCCCTTCGAAAGCTGGCTCTCGGTGAGATAGTAATTCCAGGGACTTGGCGGCCGCACCGGAAACGGCTCGACAAGAAGCCCGCGGCGCATATAGGCATGCGCCAGCGAGCGCTGCGTGGCGACGAGCCCCGCCCCCATCGCGGCGAGCTCGAGCGCGATGTTGGAGGCGTTGGTCGACAGGCCCTTGTCATGGTCCTCCATGTCAACGCCGAGCGCCTCGGTCACCGCCTGCCAGTATTCCTGGCGGCCATGCACGAAGATCCAGTCCACCTTTAGCATGTCCTGCGGCGTCTTCAGCGCATGCTCGCCCTCGAGCAAGGCAGGGGCGCAGAGCAGCACCAGTTCGTCGTTCCAGAGCGGGATCGCCGCCGGCGGCCTGTCATCGAAACGCCGCGTGGAGATTGTGATGTCGGCGATCTGCTCGTTCAGATCCTCCCAGATCGTGCCGTGCAGGACGATCTCGATCTCAGGATGCCTCTTGCGGAAGGCGGCCATGCAGCCCGCCAGCCAGTTTTCCGCAAGGCTCATCGGGCACGAAACCACGACTGTCCGGTTGCGAGAGGACGCGACGATCGCCTCAGTCGCCTGGTCGATCTGATCGAGCGCCTGGCGCAAAGTCGGCAGGAACGCCTCCCCCATCTCGGTCAACTTCAGGCTGCGCGGATAGCGGATGAACAGCTGCCGGCCGATATAATGTTCGAGCGCGCGCACATGCGTGCTGACCGCGGCTTGCGTGTAGCCCAGTTCCTTGGCAGCGGTGGTAAAGCTCAGATGCCTGGCCGAGCTCTCGAACGAGCGGATATAGTTCAAGGGGGGTGGCGGCTTCATCCCGGTCTCCTGTTCCAGTTGCCTAGCTATCGCATGGGCAACCGGGCGTTCAATCGCAGACAAGCGACATGGCATCAATATTTTTGGCCAAAGCCGCCAAACTAATCGCGTGCCTGCGCGATGAACCCAATTTAATGATGTTGTGAGAAGACAGGGGAGATAAGCGCGTGGCTGTGCCGTCATACCGGCGTGAGGGGCCTGTCGTCAGTTCCGACACGTTCACACGCCTGGCCGATTTCGTGCTGCGGCGTCCAGCTTCCGTCTTCCCTCAGCCGGTGCTCGAACAGGCCCGTTACCTCCTGCTCGACACGCTGGGCATCGCCGTTGCGGCAGGACCGATGGAGGCAGGCCGCATTGCCCGCGACGCCGCCGTCCTGCTCTATGGCTCGGGCGACCCGCAATATTCCGCCCGCATGCTGTTCGACGGACGGCGCGCCAGCATTGCCGGCGCGGCCTATGCCGTCGCCACGCAGATCGACAATCTCGACGCCCACGACGGCTACAGCCCCACCAAAGGCCATATCGGCGTGGCGGTCGTGCCGGCGCTTGCAGCACTCGCGGAGGCGAGGCCCGACCTCACCGGGCCGGAGGCGCTGGCGTCCCTGGTCGTCGGCTACGAAATCGCCGGCCGGGCCGGCATCGCCTTGCATGCGACGGTGAGCGACTATCATACCTCCGGCGCCTGGAACGCCCTGGGCGTTGCGGCGATCGCGGCACGGCAGCGGCGGCTCGACGAAACGCAACTGCGCGAGGCGCTGGGCATTGCCGAGTATCATGGCCCGCGCAGCCAGATGATGCGCGAGATCGCCACGCCAACCATGCTGCATGACGGCTCCGGCCTCGGCGCTCTCGTCGGCCTCTCCGCGGCGGTGCTGGCCGAGCGCGGCTTCACCGGCGCGCCGGCGATCACGGTAGAGGCGCCGGAGGTCGCGATCCATTGGCAGGATCTCGGCGTCTTCTGGCAGTCGCTCCATCAATACCTTAAACCCTACCCGATCTGCCGTTGGGCACATGCGGCCATTGATGCCGTGCGTGGACTTTGCCTGGCGCACAACCTTGCCCCGTCCGACATCGGCCATGTCCAGGTCAACAGCTTCCACTATGCCGCAACGCTCTTCGACGGCATGCCGGACACGACCTCGAAGGCGCAATACAGCCTGCGCTTCGCCGTGGCGACCTTCATCCTCCATCGGCGCATCGGGCTCGAGCATATTTCCGGCTCCGGGCTCGTGGACGGCGCGGTCGCGGACATGCTGACGCGCATCACCGTGACCGAAACCGAACGCCACAGCGCCCGCTTCCCGGCTGGCCGCTGGGCCGACGTCGTCGTCACGACCAACGATGGACGCGTGCTGGCATCGGGCGACGTGCATGCGCGCGGCGGCCCTGAAGCGCCGATGACCAGGCAGGACGTCGAGGCCAAATACATGGAGTTCGCCGCGCCCGTGCTCGGATCTAGCCGCGCCGCTGCGATCCGCGACGCGGTGCTTTCGCTCGACGACCGCAACAGCCGCTTCTCCGATCTCTCGGCGCTGCTCTACGATCCTCCCAAGATTTCGAGCTGAGCGCGCAATGCCCCTCAGGCTCCTGAAATACGGTCTCAGCAGGGACTATCCGGTGAGCGGCGACATCCCCGCCACGCCCGAACTGAAGCCGGCCTATGACGTCGTCATCATCGGCGGCGGCGGGCATGGACTGTCCTGTGCGCATCACCTTGCAAAGTACCACGGCATAAAGAGTGTGGCGGTGCTGGAGAAAGCCTATCTCGCCGGCGGCAACACGGCGCGCAACACCACCACCATCCGCTCCAACTACATCACGCCGGAAGGCGTCGCTTTCTACAAAGAAGGCGTCGAGCTGTTCGAGCGGCTCTCGCACGAGCTCGATTTCAACGTCATGTTCTCGCAGCGCGGCCAGCTTACGTTGGCGCATAGCGAGGCGACGATGCGCAGCTTCCACATGCGTGCCGAAATGGGCAAGCATATGGGCACGCGCACCGAGGTCGTCGACCAGAAGGGCGTCGAGGAGCTCTGTCCGCTTTTGAATATGGACTATGGCGGTCCGCTCGAAATCCTCGGCGGGCTCTGGCATGCCGACGGCGGGACGGCGCGCCATGACGCCGTCGCCTGGGGCTACGCCGCCCAGGCGTCGCGACGTGGCGTCGAGATCCACCAGCGCACCGAGGTGCAAGACTTCGAGGTCGTCGGCGACCGGGTCCAGGCCGTCAAGACGAACAGGGGCCGCGTCGCTTGCGGCCAGGTGCTGATCGCCACCGGCGGCATGAACTATGACGTCGCGCTGAAGGCCGGCGTCGAGCTTCCCATCCGCTGCTATCCGCTGCAGGCAATGGTGACCCAGCCCTTGAAACCCTGGCTGCACACGCTGATCTCCTCCGTTTCGCTGCACACCTATCTCGTGCAATCCTCGCGTGGCGAGGTCGTCATCGGCGGCGGCTCCGATCCCTACCAGCTCTATTCGACGCGCTCGACGCTCGACATGAAGGAGCACCTCGCCGAGGGCGCCATCCACCTCTTCCCCTTCCTGCAGGGCGTGCGGCTGCTGAGGCAATGGGCCGGCATCACCGACATGACGCCGGACTACAGCCCGATCATGGGCGCCAGCCCGCTTACCAATCTCTGGCTCGACTGCGGCTGGGGCACCTGGGGCTTCAAGGCGACGCCCGTCGCAGGCAAGCGCATGGCGCAGACCATCGCCGACGGCCGGGTGCCCGATATCCTCAAACCATTTGCATTGGAGCGCTTCGAAACCTTCCGGCTGCTCAATGAAATGGGCGCGACTGCCGCCAGCCATTAGCCAGGAAACCACACTGACCGATGAAACTGCTTACCTGCCCCATGAACGGCCTGCGCAACATCGACGAGTTCCAGTCCTTCGGCCCGGTGCGTGCGCGGCCCGATCCGGACGCAACCGCCGATACCGAATGGTCGCGCCATCTGTTCCGCGCCGAGAACCGCAAAGGTATCGTGACCGAGTGGTGGCGGCACGTGCCGAGCAACTATTTCTTCCTGGCCGAGCGCGATCTTGTCAGCAACGAGATCATCCGCACCTTCGACGCGTCCGAGCTGCGGGACCGCGCATGAACCGGCTGCTCGCCCCTTTCGGAAGCCGCATCGATCGAAGCCAGCCTATCCGCTTCACCTTCGAAGGCAAGCCTTTTAAAGGCTATGAAGGCGACAGCATCGCCAGCGCCCTCGCCGCTTCCGGCCAATGGGTGTTGTCGCGCTCGTTCAAATATCATCGACCGCGTGGCATCCTGTCGATGACCGGGACCGACGCCAACGCGCTGGTGCAATTGCCATTCGAACCGAACGCTGCAGCCGAGCGCACGCCGATCAGAGAAGGGCTGCGGGTCAGCGCGCAGAACGTCAACGGCTCGCTTGAGCGCGACCGCGATGCCATCATGGACAGGTTCGGCCGCTTCCTGCCGGTCGGGTTCTACTACCGCACGTTCATGGGTCCGCGCCGCGACAGCTGGCTGAAATTCTGGGAGCCGATGATCCGCCGCAAGGCGGGCCTTGGCGTGGTTGACGCCAAGGCGCCGCACCGGCATTTCGACAAGACGCATCTGCATTGCGACGTGCTGGTGGTCGGCGCCGGCCCGGCGGGATTAAGCGCCGCGATCGCCGCCGCGGAGGCCGGCGTCGATGTGGCGCTGTGCGACGAGAATCCGGAGATCGGCGGCGCGCTGAGCTATGGCCGCTACGATCCGGCCATCCTCGCCGGTCTGTTGTCAAGGCTCGAGTCGCTGCCCAATCTCAAGGTGCTGACCGGCACCGTCTGCAATGGCTGGTATGAGGACAACTGGCTGCCGCTGATCCAAGGCGATCGCCTCCATCGCACGCGCGCCCGCGAGGTGATCCTGGGGACCGGTGCCATCGAGCAGCCGGCCGTCTTCCGCAACAACGACCTGCCGGGGATCATGCTCGGCGGTGCTGCCCAGCGCTTGATCCGCCACTATGGCGTGCGCCCTGGCACCAGCGCCGTGGTGCTGGCCGCCAATGACGACGGCTACCGGACGGCGCTCGACCTGCTGGATGCCGGCGTATCGGTCGTCGAGCTCATCGATCCGAGACCCGCCGGCGAGGCCGGTCCGCTGGAAGCCGAACTGCGCGGCAAGGGCGTCGCCATCCGCAAAGGCGCGACCATCGAAGCGGCGGAAGGCACGGCCGGAAATCGTCACCTTGCCCGCGTCCGTATCGGCGGGAGCTGGATCGCCTGCGACCTGCTGACGGTTTCGATCGGCCAGGCGCCGGCATGGCAACTGCCATGCCAGGCCGGCGGCAAGGTCGGCTATGATGCCGCGGCGGGAGCCATGACGATTACGCTTCCGCAAGGTCCCGTCCATCTCGCCGGCGCCGTTGCCGGATCGGATGATCTTGAGGACGCGATCGCCAGCGGCCGGCGCGCGGCGGCAGCCGCGCTCGCGCGACTCGGCCAAGCTGTCGCTACAGAATCTCCGGTCACGCCGAAGAGCGCCCGGTCCCATTACGTGCAGCCGATTGTCGCCGACCCCAAGGGACGTGACTTCGTCGACTTCGACGAGGATCTGCAAGTCAAGGATCTGCAGAACGCGACCAAGGACGGCTATCGCGAGATCGAGCTGGTAAAGCGCTTCACCACGGTCGGCATGGGCCCGAGTCAGGGACGCCATTCGGCCTTGGCGACCGCCCGCATCGTCGCCGAGGCAACCGGTAGGACGGTCGGCGAGATCGGCATCACCACGGCGCGGCCTCCTGTCGGGCCGGAAACGCTCGGCGTGCTCGCCGGCCATCACGAGGTACTGGAGCGCCGCACGGCGCTGCATGCGCGGCACATCGCGCTGAACGCCGCAATGAAGCCGGTCGGCGCATGGTGGCGGCCTTATTACTATGGTGACGCAAGCAGCGCTGACGAGTCTGTCCGCCAGGAAATCCTGGCCGTGCGCGAAGGCGTCGGCCTGCTCGATGTCTCGACGCTCGGCAAGCTGGAGATCCGCGGGCCGGATGCCGGCGAATTTCTCGACCGCCTCTACACAATGGCGCATGCCAATCAGCCGGTGGGTCGTGTCCGCTATTGCCTGATGCTGAACGAGATGGGCTCGGTGGTCGACGACGGCGTCGCCTACCGGATGGCCGAGGATCAGTTCTATGTGACGGCAACCACCGGCGCCGTCGCGCGCGTCTATGCCGACATGCTGTTCTGGAATGCCGAGTGGCGTCTGAAGGTTGACGTGCTCAACCTCACCGGCGCCTTCTCCGGCCTCAACGTCACCGGACCCAAGGCGCGCCAAGTGCTTCAGGCGCTGGAGAGCGACATTGACTTCAGCCGCGACGCATTCCCCTATCTCAGTGGCCGCGAAGGCATCCTCGCCGGTGTGCCGGTCCGTGTGATGCGCATCGGCTTCACGGGCGAGCTCAGCTATGAATTGCATTGCGCTTCGAGCCTGGCGCCCAGCCTCTGGGACGCGGTGATGGCGGCGGGCAGACCGCACGGCCTGCGTCCCTATGGACTGGAGGCGTCGCGTATACTGCGGCTGGAGAAAGGCCATATCCTGATCGGCCAGGATACGGATGCGATCACCACGCCTGAAGAATTGGGGTTCGGCTGGGCGGTCTCGAAGAAGAAGCCGTTCTTCGTCGGCAAGCGCTCTATCGAGATGCGCGCAAGGCTCGGCCATACCCGCAAGCTGGTCGGCCTGCAATTCTCCGCCGACGCCCGCAACATTCCCGGCCAGAGCTGCCTGGTGCTGCGCGGCGGCGCGCCTGTCGGCCAGATCACCTCGGTGGGATTTTCACCATCTCTAGGGACACACATCGCGCTCGCCTATGTCCATGTCGACGACCAGGCGGAAGGCAGCCGCGTGACGGTGAAGTGCCGCAATGGTGAACTGGTCGAAGTGCCGCTCGTCGCCCATGCCTTCTTCGACCCGACCAACGCGCGGCAGGAGATCTAGATGGCCGCCAGCACCGCGACGCGCGTCTACCCCTTCATGCCTGGCGGCGCGGCCGACAGCACGAAGCTGATTTCCGGTGCGATCATGTTGAGCGATCTCACGGACCGCCCGCGTTTCGGCTTGAAGGGCGGCGGCAGTGTCGCCTGGCTTGCCGCGCAAGGCATTACGCTACCCGCCGTCAACCGCATCGGCGACCACGGTCGCATGCGGGTCCTGCGCCTCGGCAACGAGGAGGTCCTGCTTCTCGCCGAGGATGCCAACGAGGATCTCGCAGAACTCAAAAACGCCTGGCAGGCCGCGACGGCGCCGAAAGGCTACTCCTCATGGCGCGAGGAAGGCTGGGCATGGATGCGCCTTTCCGGTCCTGGTTTTGCCGAAGCGATGAGCGCGCTTTGCGCGCTGGACCTGAGACCGCAAAAATTCGGCGCCGACGATATCGCCCAGACACGCGTCGGCCATATCGAGGCCGTGACGTTCCGTTCGCCGGCGGGTTTCGACATACTCTTCGACGTCACCGCTTCGGCCTACTTCGCCCGCGCCGTCGCGGCTGTGGCCGGCCACACAGACCAGCATAGAGGATAGTCATGACCCGCCCGCAAGGAACCATCGCCCCGATCCTGACGCCGTTCGAAGATGACGGCCGCATCGCGCGCGATCTGTGGATCTCCCACGCCAAATGGGTGCTCGGCCAAGGCGCGCATTTCCTCTCGCCCTTCGGCACGACGGGCGAAGCGCTCTCGGTGTCCTTGCGCGAGCGCATGCAGGCGCTGGAATGGCTGGTCGAGGCCGGCATCGCGCCGGACCGGCTGATGCCCGGCACCGGCGTCACCGCGCTGCCAGAAACGGTCGAATTGTCGGCCCATGCCGTCGATCTCGGCTGCGCCGCCGTCATGGTGCTGCCGTCCTTCTTCTACACCGGCGCCGGCGACAACGGCCAGGCGCGCTACTACAGCGAGCTGATCGAGAAGGTGGCAAAACCTTCGATGCGCGTGATCCTCTATCACATCCCGCAGAACTCGGGCGTGCCTGTAAGTCCAGCGCTGACGGCGAGGCTGAGCAAGGCGTTCCCAAACACCGTTGTCGCCTACAAGGACAGCGCCGGCGACTGGAACAACACCGCCGCCGTCATCGCCGCCGCGCCCGATATTTCGGTTTTCCCGAGCTCCGAGGCGCAACTCACCAAGGGCCTCGCCAGCGGCGCGGCCGGCTGCATTTCGGCCACCGTCAATTTGAACGCCGCCGCCATTCGCCGCCTCTATGACGCGGCCCGGAAAGGCGAGGACGTCGCCGAAGCCGATGGCGCTATCAAGACGTTCCGGAAGGTCATCCAGGATGCCGGGTTGATCCCTGCGATGAAGGCGGTGCTTGCAGTCAAGTCCGGCGACCGGCGCTGGCTGAACCTGCGCGCGCCGCATGAGAATGCGACGCTCGAGAACGGCCGGGCGCTGCTTGCCGTCCTCGGCAGCGCCGCCGATCGTATCGGCCGCGATTGAGATCGCGATGTCGGCGCGCCCAACAATCATCCTGCACACCGACAAGCCTGCCGGCGCGCTCGCGGTGCTTGCCGAGACACATCCGGATCTGGATGTTCATGCCTGCGACACCTATGCCGGCCTTCCCGCTTTGATCGAGCGGACCGCCGCGGAAGTAGTCTATTCGATCCGCTTCGACGGCACGCCGCGCTATCCGCGCCAGGTCCTCGTCGAGAGCCCGACGGTGAAATGGGTGTCGATCGGCGGCTCCGGCACCGACCATCTCGGTCGCTGGGATCCGAATCATGTGACGGTGACGAACTCGGCCGGCGTCGCCGCCGGTATGCTGGCCGAATATGCGCTCGGAGCCATGCTCTCCTTCTCGCTCGACCTGCGCGGTTTCGAGCGCCGGCAACAGGCCCGCCAATGGGGCGGCGGCCGTGTCGAACCGATCGAGGGCAAGACCATCCTTATCCTCGGCCTCGGCAAGACCGGCGAGGCCGTCGCGCGCCGTGCGCAGGCGATGGGCATGCGCACGCTGGGCATTCGCGCGCGACCGAAACCGATGCTCTCGCTCGACGAAGTGCATGGTCCCGACGCGCTGCTGCCTCTGACCGGCCGTGCAGATTTCATCGTCTGCTGCGTGCCTCTGCTGTCCACCACGCGCGGCCTGCTGGGCGAGGCCGCTTTCGCCGCGATGAAGCCGTCCGTCGTTCTCATCGACATTTCGCGCGGCGGCGTCATCGAGGAAAAGGCCCTTCTCGCCGCGCTTGATGCGGGGCGGATCAAGGGCGCGGCGCTCGACGTCTTTGCGACCGAACCGCTCCCGGCGGAGCATCCGCTCTGGAGCTACGACAACGTTGCCGTCACGCCGCATTGCGCTGCGGTTTATGACGGCTGGGACATCAAGTCGGTGCGCATGTTCGCCGACAATCTGGCGCGCTACCGCCGCGGCGAGCCGCTGGAGAATGTGGTCAATCCGGAACGCGGCTACTGAAAGCAATTCCAGGAAAAGTGCAGCGGTTTTCCGTGCGAGAACAAGAATCGAAGGGGAATGCTATGTCACAGGACAGGCGCGGCGGTCGCCGCAGATCGAAGCTCGGGCGCGGTGGCGGCGGCATCGCGCAGCTGCCGTGGCAGAGCGTCAAGAACCCCTACGCGCCTATGCAGCTCCTTGACGAGGAGCGCATCGAGCAGTTGCACAAGACCTCGATGCGCATCCTGTCGGAGCTCGGGATCCGCGTCATGAGCGAAAAGGTTATGGACCTGTTCGCCAAGGCCGGCGCCATCGTCGATCGCGAGGAGCGGACCATCCGCATCGACGAGAGCATCGTGACGGAAGCTCTGAGCAACGTGCCCTCCTCCTTCACGCTGACCAGCCGCAATCCGGACAAGCAGATCCATTTCGGCGGCAATTCACTGGTTTTCGGCCTGGTCGCCGGTCCGCCCAATGTGCATGACCGCATCAACGGCCGCCGTCCGGGCAACCTCCCCGACTACCAGAACTTCATCCGGCTGGCGCACCACTTCAACGCCATCCACATCATCGGCAACCAGGTGGTGGCGCCGATCGAGCTGCCGGCGAATTCCCGCCATCTCGACACCTACCATGCCAATCTGACACTGAGCGATCTCTCCTTCCATTGCACGGCGATCGGCCGCGCCAGGGCGATGGACGGCGTCAACATGATGGCGATCGCGCGCGGCATCTCGGTCGAGGAGATGCGCGCCTCGCCGGGCGTCACCACGATCATCTCGATCAACTCGCCGCGCCTGTTCGATGACGCGATGGCGGAAGGCCTGATCGCCATGGCCGAGCACGGCCAGCCGGTGACGGTGACGCCCTTCACGCTGATGGGCGCGATGACGCCGGTGACGCTGGCCGCCGCGCTCTGCCAGCAGAACGCCGAGGCGCTGTTCGGCGTGACGCTGACCCAGCTCGTCAACCCCGGCACGCCGGTGATGTACGGCGCCTTCACCTCCAATGTCGACATGAAGTCGGGCGCGCCGGCCTTCGGCACGCCGGAAAACGCCAAGGCCAACATCATCGCCGGCCAATTGGCGCGGCGCTACAACCTGCCCTACCGCACCTCAAATGCGAATGCCTCCAACGTGGTCGACTTGCAGGCCGCCTACGAGACCGAAATGGCGACATGGGGCGCGGTGCTCGGCGGCGCCAATTTGATCTATCACGCCGCCGGCTGGCTGGAGGGCGGGCTGACGGCGTCCTACGAAAAGCTCGTGCTCGACGTCGAGATCCTGCAGAACATGATGGAGTTCCTGCGGCCCTTGCCATTCCAGGAGGACGACCTCGGCTTCGAAGCCATCAAATCGGTGCCGGCCGGCGGCCATTTCTTCGGCGCCGAGCACACCATGTCGCGCTACACCACCGCCTTCTACCAGCCGATGCTCTCCAACTGGCAGAACTACGGCGCCTGGCAGGAAGCCGGCGGCAAGGATGCGCTGGACCGGGCGACAGAGCTCTGGCAGCAGGCGCTGCACGACTATGAGGAGCCGGTCATGGATCCCGCAATCCGCGAGGAGCTCGACGCCTATGTCGCGCGCCGCCGCGAGGAGATCGCCGCCAATCCGGAAGCTTAGGACACTACAATGCCTTACGACCTCGTTATCCGCCACGCGACACTGATCGCCGGCGACGGCTCGGCACCGTTCGAGGCCGACATCGCCGTTACCGGCGACAGAATCGCGGCGATCGGCCGGCTGGACGATGAGCACGGCATCGAGGAAATCGATGCTCTGGGCAAGATCGTCGCGCCCGGCTTCATCGACGTGCACACCCATGACGACGGCGCGCTGCTGGCCCCACGCGGCATGGACCCGAAGATCAGCCAGGGCGTGACGACGGTGATCGCCGGCAATTGCGGCGTCAGCCTCGCGCCGCTACTGCTCGACAAGACCCCGCCGCCGCCTTTCACGCTGGTCGGCGGCCGCGAGAACTTCCGCTTCGGCAGTTTTGCCGACTATGTCGCCGAACTGAAGCGGCGCGGCATCGCCACCAACGCGGCCCTGCTCGTCGGCCACACCACCTTGCGCCAGCGCTGCATGCCGGTGACCGACCGTCCCGCAAACGCAGCGGAAACGGCGGCAATGCAGGAAGCGGTGGCCGAGGCGATGGCCGAGGGTGCGTTCGGCCTCAGCACGGGGCTCGACTATCCGCCGGCCGTCAACTCGTCGACCGAGGAGGTCAAGGCGCTGGCCGCCACGGCGGCGGGCCTTGGCGGCCCCTATGTCACCCACACGCGCAATTATTTCGAGACGATGGACGAGGCGATCGAGGAAGCGATCGACATCGCCGACCATGCCGGCGGCAAGCTTTTCATCTCGCACCACCAGTGCACCGGCCGCGCCAATTTCGGCAAGAGCCGGCCTTCGCTGGAGCGGATCGACCGGGCGCGCGAGACGATGGACATCGGCATGGATGTCTATCCCTATGCCGCGAGCTCGACGGTGCTGCGGCTGGAGCGCTGCGATACCGGCCTGAAGATCCTCATCACCTGGTCCGATCCGCATCCGGAGATGGCAAGGCGCGAGATCGCCGACATTGCCCGCGAATGGAACTGCACCGAGCGCAAAGCCGGCGAGCGCCTGCTGCCGGCGGGCGCGGTCTACTTCCAGCTGGATGAGGAGGATGTCCGCAACATCATCGCCCATCCGCGCACCATGATCGGCTCGGACGGCCTGCCGCACGATATCCACCCTCATCCACGCCTCTGGGGCACTTTTCCGCGCGTGCTCGGACATTATGCGCGCGATGTCGGCCTGTTCAGCTTGGAGGAGGCCGTGTTCCGCATGACCGGCCTGCCTGCGCGTGAATTCGGCATCCAAGAGCGCGGTATTCTCGCCGAAGGCAATTTCGCCGATCTCGTCATCTTCGACCCCGAGACGATCATCGACACCGCCACCTTCGATGAGCCGCGCCGGCCCGCCGCCGGCATCGACCATGTCTTCGTCAACGGCATCTCGGTCTGGCGTGGCGGCAGAGCCACCGGAGCGCTGCCCGGCGCGGTTCTCAAGCCTTCGGCTTCAAAGACGATATTCAAAGGCGCATGCGGCTGTGGCGCCGGTCACAGCGCCTCATAGATCCGGTCTACGCTCTCCAGCGTATAGGCGAATTCCACCGGCCGCGTGCAGCGCCAGCCTTCGAAGGGCTGTTCGGCAAGCGCCTTCAACGCCTGCCGCAGACGCAATATGCCGCCGCCATAGAGCCGGTTCGCCATGTCGAGCATGCCGGTGCGGTGCATGGCTTCCGTCATGCTGCCGCAGGCCTCTTTCACCAGCCAGACGCGAAAACCCTGATAGACCGCATCGAACACGCTCTCCGTCACACAGCTGTCGGTGAGCACGCCGGTGACAACAAGGTTTTCAACCCCGAGCGCGGCGAGGCGCTGCGAAAGATCGGTGCGGCGAAAGGCACTCGGCCAGTGTTTGTGGATGACGATGTCGCCGGGCACGGCAGCCACCTCGGCGCAGATGTCCGCGCCTTCGCTGCCCGCTACGGCGGAGCGGAATTCTTCGGTCAGGATCTCCTCCTGCCGCGCGTAGCCTTCACGCTCTTCCGGCTTGACCCAAGCCTGAGCGTGGATGACCGGCACGCCAGCCTTGCGGGCGGCCTCGATCAGCGCTGCGGCATTGGCCAGCACCGCGTCGTAGCCGACGACCGGCCATGCCGCGCCAGGTCGGTACTCATTCTGCAGGTCGATGACGAGCAAGGCAGTCTTGGCGAGGTTCATGGCTGATCCAGGAGATTGTCGAAGTCGGTGACGAAGCGCAGAAGCAGACGTATCGCCTGATCGAGATCGGCGATCTCCATCGCTTCATGCGGATTGTGGCTACCGTTTTCGTTGCGCACGAAGAGCATGGCGGTCGGAATGCCCGCGCCGGCGAACGTGGCCGCATCGTGCCCTGCTCCGCTCGGCACATGCGGCGCCCTCATCTGCAATGCGGTCGCGGCGCGGTCGAGCCTAGCGATCAACGCCGGCGACATGGTCGCCGGCTCCCAGGTGAAGCGCGGGCCGGTCTCGAAGCTCACCCGACGCTTGCCGCCAACCTCCGTGAGAATAGTCTGCAGCCGCGCCTCGATCCGCTCCAGAACGGCCGCCTCGGCGCTGCGCACATCGAGTGTGAAACCGAGCTCACCCAGAACACGGCTGCCGCCATGCTGCGTCGGATCGGACTGCACGCGGCCGAAGGTGATGGTGGCCTCACGTCCTTCGCGTTCGAGCGCATCCCATTCGATTTCGAGCGCGGCGACCAGATCGGCAAAGCCAAGCACGCTGTCATGCCGGGCGAAGCGCGGCTCAGCGCCGGAATGGGCGTAGGCGCCAAGGCATTTCGCATCGACATAGCGGAAGCCGCCGGCGATCCCGGTGACGATGCCGACCGGCGCTTCGGCGGCGGTCAAGCGTGGCCCCTGCTCGATATGCACCTCGACAAAAGCCGCGATCCGGCCTGCATCGATGCCGGGCACGCCGCGCCACACGGCGTCGGGATCGAAGCCTTCCTCGCGCATGTGCTCGGCCAGCGTGCGCCCGCTGTCGGACCGCCTGGCTTCGAGCGCCCGCGGATCCAGCAGGCCAAGCGCCGCCTGGCTGCCGGGGTAGGACAGCGGAAACCAGACGGCCTCCTCCGCCCGCGTTGCCAACACGATGAGGTCGCGTGGCAAGCGGATGCCCTGCCCGACCAGTTCGGCCATGACCGCCAGGCCCGCCACGACACCGGCGGCGCCATCGAAATTGCCGCCATGCGCCACGCTGTCGAGATGCGAGCCGATGACGATCGCCGGCAAATCCGGGTCACGGCCTTTCAGCGTCAAATAGAGGTTGCCGGCGGCATCGACGCGCGCGACGGCGCCGAGCTTTTCCGCCTCCTTGCGCACAAAGTCATGGGCGAAGCGCTCGCCCGGCCCGTAAGCAACGCGCGTGATTCCCGGCGCGTCCGTCGTGGCTTCGGCGAGTGCGTTCAGGATACGTCCCGCCAGTTTCCCACCGGCCGTCAGTGAGCTCATGGCGCGGCCCGTCGAGCTTCGCCCTCGGCGCCGAGCAGCCGGTGCGGCGTCAGATCGTCCAAGGAAACGCCTTGCCTCGCGACATTGTCCGGCAGGCCGCCGCCGGCGATCAGGCTGGCGCAGATGCGCGACAACGCCGGCGAGGTTTTGATGCCGTAGCCGCCCTGCCCGACCAGCCAGACGAAATCCGGAAATTCGTCATCCGGCCCGACCACTGGCGACCCGTCGGCGACAAATGTCCGCAAGCCCGCCCAGGAGCGCGACACGCGCTGCACCTCGATTGTCGTTGCCCGTTCGAGACGCTCGGCGCCGATCGCGACATCGATGTCTTCGGCAAATGCGTCCATCGGCGTCGACGGCGTGGCGTCGGCCGGCGACACGAACAATTGCCCGGCATCCGGCTTGAAATAGAATTCCGCGCCGACATCGTTGACCAGCGGCCAGTCGCTAATGTCGACACCCGCAGGTGCGGGAATGTTGAAGGCGGTGCGGCGCTTTGGCTGCAGGCCGACCGGGCGCACGCCAGCCATCGCAGCGACCTCGTCGCCCCAGGCGCCAGCCGCATTGACGATCAGCGGCGCAACGAATGTTCCCGCTTCCGTCTCGACCCGCCATAGACCGCCCTGTCGGCCGATGGTCCGTACACCCGCCTTGGTGACGATGCGCGCGCCATGCGCTCGCGCGCCGCGCAAAAAACCCTGGTGCAGGCCGTTGACGTCGATGTCCATCGAATGCGGTTCGATATAGGCGCCGGCGAGGTAGTCCCGGCGCAGCACCGGCACGCGCGCGATCGCCTCCGCCGGCGCCATCGCGACGATCGTGGGAACGAGCGCCTGCGCGGCCGCCAGATCTTCACGCAAAAGGTCGAGTTGGTCGGTGCGCGCCACGGTGATCATGCCGCGCTTGCTGAGCAGCGGATAATCACAAAAACCCGTCGGCGGCTCGGTGAGAAACGCCCGGCTGGCGAGCACGATGCGGCGGATGACGCCGTTGCCGTAATTCTCGGTGAAGCTCGCCGCCGAGCGTCCCGTGGTGTGATAGCCGCAATGGCTCTCGCGCTCGAGCAGCACGACCTTCTTGTCGCGCGAAATCTCGAAGGCAGCGCCGGCGCCGGCCATGCCCCCGCCGATGATGATGACTTCGGTCTGCCCGCTCATCGGCGCTCATCCTCCACGACTATTTTGCGCGGCACGGCTGGCGGCTCGCCCAGGCGGCCGCGGCGCGCGCGATCGCGGGCGCCCCGCCCTTCGGCCAGATTGTCGGCCGGCGAGTTCTGCACGGCGCAATCCCGCAAAGCGAGGTCGCTGACAAAAGGCACCGGCTTGCCTGCGATTGCCATGCCTGTCAGCCGCGCCCACACGGCGCGCCGCTTGCGCACTTGATGCGACTGCAATTCGCTGATCTCGGCGATGCCGCTCTCCCGCTTGATCTGCAGTACGCCAGTCTCAACGGCCGCGTCGAACAGCTCCAGCCCGCGCTTCGTGCGCACGATGATGCCATTGAGTGGCTCGTCCTCGACGGCCGGTCCGCCGTTCAGCCAGGAATCCGATACCGCGATATCCGCCACCTGCCCGATCGCGTCGGGGCAGATCTTGCAGCGCGGCTGGATCATCCATTTGTCCTCGTCTTCCCACAGCTGCCGATAGCTGATCTCGAAGGCGCGGCCGTCTCTGGTTTCGACGCGGTTCAGGCCAGGATTTCCATATCCCCGGTAGCGGAAGAGAGCGAGCTCGTCCTCACGAAGGCCAAAACGCTCCAGCACCTGTTCCGACTTGGTCAGGTCAGAGGCCCCGCCGCAGACGAAGGCGAGCGCATAGCGCATATATTCGTCGACCCGCAGATCGAGCCGGGCCAGGTTTCGCACCGCGGTGATGTCGCAGGGCTTGGCGATCAGGGCGAACGGCTCGCCTCGGTCGAGGATGTCGTTGAAATCCGCCAGCGTCGCCGCCGGCCCATAGCGCGAGCCGGCGCCTTCGAGCACCGAGGCGCTGTCGAAGCTTAGCCTTCGTTCCGTGCGCATCGGCATGGAACGCGAGGCCGCGACGTGCAGCACGAACTTGACCCGTCCCGAGTCGAGCAGGAACTGCCCGAGCGCCGTCAGCGTCCCGCCGCCGGAGCCGACAAACCGCACTGTGGGATTTCCAGCGGAGCCGAGCACAAGCCGTTCGACAGGCCCCCAGACAGTATCCGCTAGCCTGGCCTCGCGTCTTTGCGCCGGAGGCGGACCGGCGATCCTCGTTCCTGGGCAGACGGCGTTGATCTTCGCCAAGGTCGCCTTATCCAACGCCTGCCTCGCCACTGGCCGCTCTCGGCCTTCCGGCGTCATCACCATCTCGATTTCTCCAGCACCGGCAATCCAGACGCAAAGGCCGCAACCGATGCAAAGTCCGTTCTCCACGATGTCGCCAAGCGACAGCGGGTCGGCTGCGAGCGCCGCGGTGTCCTGACTGTATCCGGTTTCGATCAGGCCCATCGCGGTCTCAGACAGGCTCCGAGATGCGCTTGTACTGGTCGGGGCGGCGATAGAGCTCGAAGTTGAAATTCACCTTCCGGCAGGTCTCGATCAGATCGAGATCGGCGCGGTGGACAATGACCTCGTCGTCGAGCGACATCGCCTGCGCGGCGATCTCGCCGGTCGGCGCGATGATGCAGGATCCGCCGATCAGCGCTTGCCCGTCTTCCAGGCCCGCCTTGGCGGCGGCGCCTATCCAAAGCGTGTTCTGGTAGGCGCCGGCCTGCATCGGCAGATGATTGTGGAACATTCTCAGATGCGCCAGCGCCGGCGCCTCGTCGAGCAGCAGCGGGGTGTTGTAGCCGAGCAGCGCCACCTCGGCGCCGTTGAGGCACAGCATGCGATAGGTTTCCGGCCAGCGGCGGTCATTACAGATGGCGAGACCGACGCGCACGCCGCGATAGTCGAAGACCGGAAAGCCGAGGTTGCCCGGTTCGAAGTAACGTCGTTCGAGATGGGTGGTCGTGCCTGCTTCCGGCTCGCTCGAACCCGGCACATGCATCTTGCGATAACGGCCGATGGAGGCGCCATCCGGCCCGACCAGATCCATCGTGTTGAAATGGCGCCTGCGACCCTCTTCATGCGCCAGTTCGCAATAACCCAGCGCGAACCCGACCTTCACCCGCGCGGCGGCATCATAGAGCCGCTGCGTCTCGGGTCCTGGCATCGAGACTTCGAAGAAGGCATCGATCTCGGCCTGGTCGTCGATGCGCCAGCGCGGAAAGAACGTGGTCAGCGCCATTTCCGGAAACACCGCGATCTCGGCGCTGGAAGCCGCTGCCTTTTCGAGCAGATGCACCAGCCGCCCGACTGTCTCGGCGCGCGTGGCGCTGCGCTGGATCGGTCCGGTCTGGCAAACGGCGATGGTCAGGCATCGAGCCATGGTGTCCAATCCTCGACTGGTTTTCCCAAAAGCGCCGGATCGGCTGCGGCGCGCGCCACGAAGCGCCCGAACCCCGGTTCGGCCTGCAGCTTGCCGTCGGCGACCACCGGCACGCCGCGCACCAGGACGGTGGTCGGCCGGCCGGTGACGACCTTGCCCTCATAGGGCGTGAAATCGACGTGCGAATGCAGCGCCTTGTGCCCGAGCGTCCAGCGCGCAGCCGGATCCCACAGCGCGAGGTCCGCGTCGAGCCCGACGGCGATCCTGCCCTTGCGATCGGCGAAGCCGTAGATCGAGGCGGCGTTGCGCGAGGTGAGGTCGAGATAGCGCTCGAGCGTCAGGCGGCCTGTGAGCAGCCCTTCCGAAAACAGCAGCGGCAGGCGTGTCTCGATGCCGGGAATGCCGCTCAGCGTCGTCGTGAAACCGGGTGTTTCGGAGCGGCCGATCTTGTCGGCGAAATAATATGGCGAATGGTCCGACGACCAGAGGTCGATGCCGCCGTTAATCAGCTCCTGCCACAGATGCCCATGGCTGCGCGGCGACCGCGGCGGCGGCGAAAAGACGAAGCGGGCCGCGTCGACTGCGTCGCGGTCGAGGTCAGCCGCCCCGAGAAACAGATATTGCGGACAGGTCTCGGCGATGGCGGCCACCCCGCGCGCCTTCGCTCGCGCCACTTCCTCCGCCGACTGCCAGGACGATACATGCACGATAGTCATGCGCGCGCCGGTCATCTCGGCGAAGGCTAAAGCGCGATGCGTCGCCTCGCGCTCCATCGTCTCGCTGTGGGCGACGACATGATAGCGGATATCGGTGCGGCCGAGATCGATCAGCCGCTGTCGCGTGCGCCGGATCGCGGCGTCATTTTCGGCATGGACCATGACGATCCAGCCTAGTCGTCTCGCCGTATCGAGCACTCGGAAGAACAGGTCGTCGTCGACGGCAAAACCCTGATAGGTCATGAACAGCTTCACCGAGGAGATGCCGCGTACCGCAAGCGCCGCAAGTTGCGCCTCGACATCGGCGCCAGTGCCCATGGTGACCACGGCATGCAGCCCATAGTCGATCACGGGACGCCCCGCCGCGCGCTGCAGCGCGCGGTCAATGGCGCCGATGGTGGTCATGTCCTGCCCGGGCATGCCGAACGGGACGATGCAGGTGGTGCCGCCAAAGGCCGCGGAGATCGTGCCGGAATAGAAATCGTCGGCATTACCCGCGCCGCCCCAGACCGGCTGGTCGAGATGGCAATGCGCGTCGATGCCACCGGGCATCACCCAGCTGCCGCCGGCGTCGATCGATTTCCCCCCGGTCAGGCCTTTGCCGATCGCGGCGATGCGGCCGTCGTCGATGCCGATGTCGCACTCGGCCCAGCCGTCGTCGAGCGCCACGCGCCCGCCTTTGATCACCAGCTCATGCATTGGCGTCCCCTCGCCGGCCGGCTCATCCGACGGCCGCCGTCACCATGATCTCGACACGGTACTGGTCGCCGGCAAGCCGCGCTTCCACCGTGGCGCGCACCGGCATGGCGCTCCTGTCGATCCAGGCGTCCCAGGCCGTGTTCATCATCTCGAAATCGGCGATGTCGCGGAGCCAGATCTGGACGCTGAGCAGCTTCGACTTGTCGCTGCCGGCCTTGGCCAGAAGCGTATCGATCTTGGCCAGGATCTGCTTGGTCTGGCTGGTGGTGTCGCCGGAAAGATCATCCGCGGTCAGGCCGGCCACATAGACGGTGCCGTTGTAGCGGAGCACCCGGCAGAAGCGCTGGCCGTTTTCGAGGCGTTCGATCGTCATGATGTTCCCTTCCGCTGGGTTCCAGATCCGGTTTTTGTCTATGGTAAGGAGGGTGCAAAACCGCTGTAAAGCCCGCGACGCGCCGAGACGCCGCTTTCCTTTGCCGGCATGGCCAAAAAAATTTAAGCCATAGCCGCGTCAATCTTCGTTTGTGGCAGCCACTATAAAGTGTAGCTTCAGCTCGGGCTGCCGTCGGTCAACGGTGCCGCCAGGGAGCCGCCGCAGCCGCATTCATGAGGTCGATCGCTCAATCCGCGATGAGGCTTTGGCAAAATGCTGAGCGCTCCCGCGCCATGCTGCCGATCATGGTCGGCGTCTGCCTCGCTTGCATCGGCAGCGCCATGCTGACCACCGCCGTGTCGCTGCATCTCGGCAAGCCCGGCATTTCGCCCCAGGTCGTGCAGATCGTGCTGACCGCCTATCCCGTGGGCTTCCTCGTCGGATGCCTGGTCACGCGCCCGGCTGTCGCCCAATACGGCCACGAGCGCACCTTCGTCGCGATCCTTGTGCTGGCGCTGCTGGCCGCTTCAGGCTTTGTCTTCACCGAATTCCTGCCGAGCTGGATCTGCTTCCGCCTGCTCGGCGGCATGGCGATGGCGTCGTTGTTCGTGGTCTGCGAAAGCTGGATCAACCTCTACGCCGAGCACCACAATCGCGGCGCGTTGTTTTCGCTCTACATGCTGACGACGGCGATCGCCGTGCTGCTAGGACAACTCCTTGTCGGCCTGGTCGGTCCGCAATCGCCGCATCTGTTCCTGGTCGCGGCGGCGACGGTGCTTCTGGCGTTGATCTCCAAATTCATCGGCGGTCGCTGGCCGGCGCTGCCGGCCAGCGATCCGGAGCACGCAAGTTCGGCGAGACCGGTCAAGCGCCTCGGCCCGCTGGCGCTCTTTCGGCTGGCGCCGGTGACGGTCGTGGCGATCTTCCAGGGCGGCATCACCAACATGAACATCTTCGTGCTGACGCCGATCTACGGCACGCAGATCGGGCTGTCGGCGGCAACGACGGTCGGGCTGGTTACGACCATCAGCATCGCCGGCATGCTGGCGCAGACGCCAGTCGGCTGGCTGTCGGACAGGTTTGAGCGACGAATCATATTGCTTGTCCAGGGCGTCCTGTCCGTCACGCTCTGCGCTGCGATCGCCTGGCTCGGCAATTTTTCGGTGCCGCTGCTCTTCGTGCTGTTCTTCCTCTATGGCTGCACGGCGCTCACCGTTTATCCCGTGGCGATGGCCTTCGGCGCCTCGCAATTGCACAGCCGGCACATGGTCGGCGCTTCCGGCACGCTGCTCCTGCTCTATTCGATCGGCAATGTCGCGACGCCCGGCATTTCCGCCGGCCTGATGGACCGCATGGGCGCGCCGGCCATGTTCCTCTTGCTCGGCGGCGGCGCCGTGCTGGTGACGATAGCTGCCTGCTACAATCTTTTACGCCGGCCGGTCATCGCGCCGGCGATGCAGGCAGTCAAGGAGCAGGTCTGATGACGGATGCAATGAACCGCATGAAGGGCAGCGTCATTCTCATCGCCGGCGCTGCCAGCGGCATCGGTGCGGCGATTGCACGACGCTGCGCTGCCGAAGGCGCAAGCGTCGTCTGCGCGGATTACGATCTTGAGGCTGCGACGAAGCTTGCCGAAGCGCTTGGCCCTGCCGCGGCCGCTTGCCAGTGCGATGTGAGGAACATCGAGTCCGCCGAAGCGGCCGTCGCATTCGCCCGGCAAAAATTCGGCCGGCTCGACGGGCTGGTGCACAATGCCGCGGCCCCCTCCACCAACGCCACCGTCGTCGATCTCGATGAGGATGCGTGGCGGCACGAGATCGATATCGGCCTGACCGGCGCCTTTCTGATGAGCAAGTTCGCCGTGCCGCTGATCGCCGCAAGCGGCGGCGGCTCGATCGTCTTCATCGGCTCGCAATTCGGGCGCGTCGCCACGACCAAGGCCGTCGCCTATTGCGCTGCCAAGGCCGGGCTGATCCACCTTGCCAAGGCGATGGCCGTGGACCACGCGCCCGACAAGGTTCGCGTCAACAGCCTGTCGCCCGGCGCGGTGGCCACGACCCGCCTGCTGCGCCGGTTCGCCGATTTCGAGGCCGCCAATGCCGGCCTTGGTCCCGCCCATCTGCTCGGCCGCATCGCCGATCCTGACGAGATCGCCGCGGCGGCGGCTTTCCTGCTTTCCTCGGATGCATCCTTCGTCACCGGATCCGACATGCTCGTGGACGGCGGCTATGCGACGCGCTGAGCCCGTATTTTCAAAGGAGTTCCCATGACCCTGCTCGTCACTGGCGGCACCGGCTTCGTCATGAGCGTGGTTGCGCGCGCTTGGCTGGATCGCGACCCTCTGGCCCGTGCCGTGATCCTCGACCGCTCCGGCCTCGACGCAGCCGCTGAAAAGCATTTCGCGCCGGTGCGCGACCGGCTGACGGTAATCGCTGCCGATATCCTCGACCCGCAAGCCTGGTCCGCGACGCTCGACCAGCAAGGCATCACGGCACTCGTCCACGGCGCGACGATCACGCCGATCTCACGCGGCAGCGCTTCGGAGGCCAAGCGCCAGCCGGAGGCCGAGGATCCGGCACGCATCGTCGACGTCAATCTGATGGGCACCGTGCGCATGCTGGAGTGGGCGCGCGCGAGGCCCGGCCTCAAGCGCTTCGTCTATGTCAGTTCCGGTTCGGTCTACCGCCACAACGGGCCCGACTGGAGTAGCGAGCCGCTGCCGGAAGACGGCTATGTCGCGCCGCTGACGCTCTACGGCATCTCGAAATTCGCTTCCGAGATGGTCACCAACCGCTATGCCGACCTGTTTAACCTGTCGGCGGTCTCGGTGCGGCTTGCTTCCGTCTACGGACCGATGGACCGCGCCACCGAGAGCCGCAACTTTCGCCATGTCCCCAACCGCGTCGCGCATATGGCTCTGGCCGGCGAGACGATCAGGCCGAACAGCCTGGAGCCTGTCGGCGACTATGTCGCCTCGACCGACGTTGCCGCAGCGATCCTCGCACTGATCGACGCGCCGCACCTCAATTACCGTCACTACAATATCGGCTCCGGTTCCAGCCAGACCATCGGCGAGATCATCGGTTGGGCAAAGGAACGCGTGCCGGGGCTGAAGGCCGAGGTGGCATCAGGAGAAGACGCCAACATCGTCCAGGACGTGGCGCTGAAAGGCGGTATGTGGGGCGCCTATGACATCGCCCGCATCCTGCGCGACACCACATGGCGGCCGCGTCCCGGCAAGGAAGCCTTTCACGCCTATATGGACTGGATTGCCGCCAACGAAAGCTGAGGAGAGTACCGATGCCGATCGATCTCCAGCATGCCCAGCCGCGCGACTTTGTCGGCTATGGCCCGCATCCGCCCTTCGTCACCTGGCCGGGCGGCGTGAAGCTCGCTGTCAACCTCGTGCTTAACTACGAGGAAGGTTCGGAATACAACTGGCTGGATGATGGCCGCAACGACAATTGGGGCGAATACAATCTGACCAGCAGCCCGCCGGTGCGCGATCTCGGCACCGAGACGCATTTCGAATATGGCAGCCGCGCCGGCGTCTGGCGCCTGGTGCGCCTCTTCGATCGCTACGACATTCCGGTCACCTTTTCCGCCTGCGCCGTGGCGCTGGAGCGCAACCCGCCTTTGGTCGAGTGGATGAAGAGCCGCCGCCACGACCTGATGGGCCATGGCTTGCGCTGGATCGACTACACGATGATGGAGCGCGGCGAGGAAGAGCGTCACCTGCACGAAGCCATCGCGCTTTACGAGAAGCTGCTCGGCAAGCGGCCGCTCGGCTGGAACTGCCGCTCGCTGCCTAGCGTCAACACGCGCGACCTTCTGGTGAAGGAAGGCGGCTTCCTTTACCACTCCGATCCCTGCAATGACGACCTGCCTTATTTCCTCGACCACCGGGGCACGGATATACTGGTCGTCCCCTACTCCAAGACGCTCAACGACAGCCGCTATCTGGTGGCTCCGGGCTATAGCAATCCCCGCCACTTCGCCGAGGACTGCCGCTCGGCCATCGACTATATGCTCTCCGAAGCCGACGAGACCGGCGGCCGCATGCTGACCATCGGCATCCACGCCCGCTGGACGGGCCAGCCCAACCGCGCATCGGGTCTACGCGAGGTGATCGAGCATATCCAACAAAGCGACGGCGCCGCCTTCATGCGCCGCGAGGACATCGCCCGCTTCTGGCGTGCGAACCATAGCCGCATCGAACAGCGCGGCTGAGCGATGTTCGAAACGCTGATCCGCGGTGGAACGGTGGTGAATGCCGAAGGCATCAGCCACAGCGATATCGGAATCGCCGCGGGCAAGGTCGCCGCAATCATCGCGCCCGGCGAAGCCGCCGAAGCCAGGATGGTCGTCGATGCCTCAGACTGCTTCTTGCTGCCAGGTCTGGTCGATGCGCATGCACATCTGCGCGACCCTGGCCTGACTCAAAAGGAAGATTTCTCCTCCGGCACGCATGCGGCCGCACTCGGCGGCGTGACGACCGTGCTCGACATGCCGACCGACGAACCGTGGACGGCCACGCCAACGCAACTCGCCGACAAGATGGCCATCGCCGAAGGCCGCATCCATGTCGACGTCGGCCTGCAGGCCGTGATCAGCCGCGACCTGTCGCTCATCCCTGGCCTGCTTAGCCTTGCGCCGGTGTCGTTCGAGCTGTTCACCGCCGACGTGCCGGACGTCTTCCTCTTTGCCTCGCTCGACGCGGTCGCCGAAGCGCTCAAAGCTTTTGCCGGTGCCGATACGCTGATCGGCATTTCACCCGGCGATCAATCGATCCTGAACGGCAGCGCTATGCGCGACCGCTCGGGCGCCATCGCCGCCTTTCTGGACAGCCGGCCGCCGCTGGCCGAAGCCAACGGCATCGCCCGCGCCCTTATCGTCGCGGCCTCGGCGGAGGCAAAAATCCACGTCCGGCAGATCAATTCCGAACTGGGTGTCGAGACCTGGAGCCGGCTGCGCGGCATGGCCGACGCCAGCGTCGAGACGACGCCGCAGAACCTGTTCTTCACAGCGCAAGATTACGAAGCTCTGGGCGCTAATCTGAAGGCTTCGCCGCCCTTGCGGTCGCCGCATGACGTCGATGCGCTGCACGCTGCGCTCGGCGCGGGACTGATCGACATCGTCGCCACTGACCATGCTCCGCACGCACCGGCCGAGAAGGCGGCGCCTTATGCGGCTTTCGCTGACGTTCCGGGCGGCATGCCGGGATTGCAGACGCTGCTTCCCACCATGCTGAAGCTGGTCGATGACGGGCTCATCGCCCTCCCCGATCTGGTGCGCATGTGCTCTCGCAATCCGGCCGAGCGCTTCGGCCTCGGCCGACGCAAAGGCCGCATCGCCGCCGGCTACGACGCCGATCTGCTGATCCTCGATCCACACCAACCCAGCACGATCGCCAATGCCGACCAGGTGTCTCGGGCCGGCTATACGCCCTTCGACGGTTGGGCCGTGAAAGCGCGCCTGACCAACGTCTTCCTGCGCGGCCGCGAGATCGTGCGCGCAGGCAGGCTGGTCGGCCCGGCGCAGGGAAAGATCGTCACTCGGGAGAGCTGAACACCATGGCCTTGCTCGCAGGTAAAACCGTCATCGTCACCGGAGGGAGCTCCGGCATCGGCCGTGCCATCGCGCTGAAATTCGCGGCGGAGGGCGCGAGCGTCGTCGTTGCCGACATGGTGGAGCAGCCGATCGAGGACGGCGAGAGCACCACCGACATGATCCGCTCGGCCGGCGGCGCTGCAATCTACGTCAAGACCGACATATCCGACTGGAGTGCCGTCGATGCGCTGGTGGGCGCAACGGTCGCGCGGTTCGGTCGCCTCGACGTGATGGTCAACAATGCCGCGATCTACACCAGCACCAACCTGATCGAGACCACGCCGGAACAGTGGAACCGCGTCATCGGTGTCAACCTGACCGGGTTCTTCTACTGCAACAAGCGCGCCGTCACGCAGATGCTGACCCAGGCGCCGGTCAATGAGGTGCGCGGCCGGATCATCAACATCTCCTCGCAGCACGGCATGGTCGCCTGCCCCGGCGATTTTCCCTATTCGGTGAGCAAGGGCGGTATCGTGCAGATGACGCGCCAGATCGCCGTCGACCATGCCGACGACCTGATCGTCTGCAACGCCATCGCGCCGGGCAAGATCATCACCGGCAAGCCGGGCGTCGCCAACGATCCTGGTGCGCTCGAGTATTCGCGCCGGCGCACGCCGTGGCCGCGGCTCGGGCATCCTAACGACGTGGCGGGCGCGGCGCTGTTCTTGGCCAGCGATATGGCCAGCTACGTCACCGGGATAAACCTGATGGTTGACGGCGGCTGGATGGCCGGCTGACGAGTGATTGCCGGGCCGCTCTGGCAACCAGGCACGGGATGACGCCTGACGAATACCGGGCGAAGTGGGGACTGGCGAAGGACTACCCTAATGATTGCCCCAAACTATTCGGCCGCCCGATCGGAATCTCGAACTAACGAAGGAAAGCGTCCGGCCTCGAGTTTCTAGGGCGTGGGCAAAGCGCGGGCAAGCCGTGGGCGAAGCCATTTTTTTCGCAATGAAATCAAAGGTCATGGTGGGCCCGGAGGGTGTGAGGTCGTCAAGCAAAATCAATGGCTTACAGGATGGCTAGCCAACCCATATCCTTCGTATCGTCTCGTATGGTCTGGCGAACCGGATAAGAACCCGAAATGAGCCACCTTCTTATTCGCTAATCGTAGGTCGAAGGTTCGATTCCTGCCGGGTTCACCACTTGGGCTCGCTATAGTCTCACCTGACGTTGTTAAGGTCGGTATTCCGGGCAACACCGCCCTATCGCTCACTGAAAATCCTCGTGTCAGTGGTTCGAATCCGCCTCTGGGCACCATCCCCTCTTCGGTCCGTTCCGGACACATAGGTTACGGTTTATACCGGAGACATGGGTAACACTTTTGGCCCGAAGGGGTTGTGGAGTGGTTCGAGCCTGAATGTCTCATCATCAAAGTACCCCAAATCATAGTCCATGAAGCTGGCAAGCCAGATATGGTCTTCGATCTGTTTGATGCCGACGGTCTGGCCGGCAAAGACGAGGCTAAGGTTGATCTTCTTGCGATTGTAGCAGATGCGACCGCAGGTGGTGACGGCGACGGCCTTATCGTGAAACGGATAGTCGAGCTCTGGCAAGCCAGTGTAGGGGCGCGTTGAGGGCGTGTAGCGCTCTGCCGGGCAGTCCATGCCGAGCGCCTGATGCGGGCACTCTGAGTTGAACTCGTCGATGAAGTCATCGAACCTAGCCTGTTGCTGAAGGAAATTGGCGCCAGCCGGTTTGGTGGCTTCCTTCTTCAGGGTGAGGTGCATGCGCTCGTGGCGCCCATTCTGCTGTGGGCAGCCCGGCTGGATGCGCTCGATGTCGATGCCCAGGCGCAGCCACCAGACCGACAGCTTGCTGAGGTTGAAGAGCGCGTTGGGGCTGGCGAAGGGAACGCCATTGTCGGTCCTGATGGCGCGGGGCAGACCGAACTCCTTGAAAACGCTCTCGAACACGGTGAAGGCATAGGCTTCCTTGGTGGTCGACAGCGCCTCGCAGGCAATGAGATAGCGGCTGGCGAAGTCAGTGATCGTCAGCGGATAGCAATAGCGCCGATCGGTGAGCATGAACTCGCCCTTGTAGTCGGCGCACCACAGATCATTGGGTCGACAGCTGCTTGAAAGTGGCGTCCCCGTCGCCTTGTTGCGCCGTCGCTTGCGGTGCTCGACCATACCGTGCCGGTCGAGCACCGCATGCACCGTCGAGATCGCAGGCCTGTGCACATCCGGATAGAGCCGGGCCAGCCGCTCGCGTATCTTAGGCGCACCCCAAGTCGGCTTGTCCTGCTTCAGGCGCACAATCAGCTTCTCGATTTGAAACGGAAGCTGATTGGCGTGGCGATAGGGACGGCGTGACCGATCCGTCAGCCCCTCAAGGCCGCTATCATTGTAGCGCGCGAGGATCTTGTAGCCGGTCTTGCGCGAGATATCGAATTCCCGGCAAAGGACCGCCATCTTCTCTCCGTCCAGCAGACGGGCCACGAACTTAAGCCGCTCGTCCATGACGTTACACTCCTTCCAAGGCACCTTGCTCTCCTTGCAAAGGGCCAAAAGTGTAACCCATCTATCCGGAATGAACTGTCACCCATCTCTCGGGAAGGGCACTTCTCCTGATAGTCCCTATCGCCGAAGCTTCTACGCCGCAGCCTCTGCAAACGCCTGAAATTGTTGGTCTTTTCGGGTCAGTTCGCGAATTTGAGCGCGGTTGGGCCGTTTCGAGCGCATTTGGTCCAACGGCGGGTGGAGATGGTATTCCGTTGCTAATGGACATTCTGATGGTATTGAGACAGCCAAAGGAGATCTGATAAATGGCCCTTTCCGACGTGAAATGCCGAAACGCTCGCCCCGCTACTAAGCTTGTGAAACTCTCTGACAGTTGCGGACTCCAACTGTGGGTGCAGCCTACGGGATCTCGCCTCTGGCGCCTCGCATATCGCTTTGACGGCAAGCACCGGCGCGCGCCTCCGTGAAGTCGATGCTTGATGCCCAGCTTTCCGCTTGTTGATCGCAACATAGACGTGGGTGCGTCGAAGTTTCTTGATTTATCGCGGGCAAAGATCAGAAGCTCTCCAGGATGGCTCCGTATCGCTCGGCCCTACCTTTGAACGGCGATTTAGCCATTAAAGCTACCAACGCGGCCCCTGGACCGCACGACACGCGCAATTACATACAGTGGCAAATCCTAATAAGGAAAAATACGCCCACTCCATAAGGGATGACGAGAAGTCCGAGGGCGATCCAATAGCCCGGCTGCGCTATTGCCGCGAAATCTGAGCGAAGCTGTTTCATTGCCATCAAACGATGCGCCAACATCGTTGTTCCAAGGGGGCAACGGTCCGAGCGCAACATGACGTTCCCGATTTTTGCCAGCAATGGAACATGTTCTTGAGTTTTCAATTCGTGGCAGGATCAAAAGGCAGTGGAGATGTTTGGTGGCTCCTTTAACGCCAGAGCAGGTGACGGCGGCTCGGGCCCTGTTGAACTGGTCTCGGGTCAGTCTCGGGGCCAAGTGCGATTTGAGCGAGGTGGATATTCGCGAATTTGAGCGTGGTGGCCGTCTCCCCTCGCCAGAAAAGCTGCTTGCCGTGCGCCAGGCATTCCGGGCCGCCGGTATCGTGTTTTTCGGCCAGGACAGCTCGGGCAAGCCTGCCCTCCGATTGCAAATACCGGCTCTTGTTCCGATCATCAATCGTGGTGATGGCGGGGCTGGGACAGTCGGCAACAGCGAAATGTAGCCGCTCTTCATCCCGATCGGGGCGAGCGGTTCGGGGAAATCGCCTCTCAATTAGGTCGAGGTAGCTTTGCAAGCCTGCCGCAGCCGCAAACAGTCGAGCTTGCCAACGCTATGGTCCAACCTGTCGCGGACATTTGGTGCGGCCAGTGATCCAAACTGGTTCCGCTGCCCGGCGTCCTTACAGGCCAGCGGTCTTGGTCGGCTACAAACCTCTTCATGAAAGAGGAACAAAGCAGCCGGCTGTCAGTTCGGTAACATTCAACAAATTGTTCCGGATCATGGCTCATCGTCGGTTTTCGTTGCTAGCTTTGGGCCTTCTGGTCTTGGCGTTTGGCTCGACGCAGCAAAACGCCGCTCACGCGCAAGCGCCCTGCCCGGCCGATCACGACAAGCTGCTTTCGGCCTTGAAGGCCAACGTCAAGGCGAGCGGCGGCCCCGCGAATGGCGGCTTCGAGACCAATGAATGGGCGGCAATCGTTGCCCGCGACGGCACCGTCTGCGCCGTTGCCTTCAGTGGACCCACGGCCGATGCGCAATGGCCGGGCAGCCGGCTGATCGCGGCCGAGAAGGCCAACACGGCCAATGGCCTCAGCCTAGTGAACATGGCGCTGTCGACAGCCAATCTCTATGCCGGGGTGCAACCAGGCGGACCGCTGTTCGGTCTGCAGACCACCAATCCCGTCAACCAGGCAGCGGCTTACACAGGCGACCCCAAGACGTTCGGCAGCGCCAACGATCCGCTGATCGGCGAGCCGATCGGCGGCGTCGTCGTGTTCGGCGGGGGCCTGGCTCTCTACGACGGCAAGGCGATCGTCGGTGGCCTCGGGATCAGCGGCGATTCCTCCTGCGCTGACCACAACGTCGCCTGGCGCGTTCGCGCCGCCCTGGGGCTCGATAAGGTTCCGGCGGGCGTCAATCCCAACCGCAAGGATGCCATCATCTACGATCTTGATCCCGGCGGGAAAAGCGCCTCGGGCTGGGGCCACCCGCTTTGTGCCGGGCACGAGGCCGATATAGCGGCGGAAATCGGTTCCGGCGTCGGAGGTTCGACGCCGAAATGAAGCAAGCAGCGCAACCGGTACGATCCTGCGGGGAAGCCCCGATGACCAAGCGCTCGTCGGCGCCCCGAAAACATTCTCCGGGCGCCATTGCAGCGATGCTGTTGGTCTGCGCCCCCTTGCTGACAGCCGCTTCGGAATCGCCGCCGGCACCCGCGATCTCACCGCCTGCCGCGGCCGCGCCGCCCGATGACGGGCAATGGACGATGCCCGCCAAGAACTACGCCTCGACCCGCTATAGCGAGCTCGCCGAGATCAATGAAGGCAACGTCAAGAATCTGCAGGTCGCCTTCACCTTCTCGACCGGGGTGAACAAGGGCCAGGAAGCGGCGCCCTTGGTGGTCGGCAGCACGATGTACATCGTGAGCCCGTTTCCCAACATCGTCTACGCACTCGATCTCTCCAAGCCCGGCGCGCCGATCAAGTGGAAATACGAACCCAATCCTGAGCCCGCCGCGCAAGGGGTTGCCTGCTGCGACGTCGTCAACCGCGGCGCGGCTTTCGCGGATGGGCGCATCTTCTTCAACACGCTCGACGGCCACACCATCGCGCTCGATGCGAACACCGGCCAGCCGGTCTGGAACGCGCATGTCGGCAACATCAATATCGGCGAAACCATCACCATGGCGCCGCTTGTGGTGAAAGGCAAAGTGCTGGTCGGCAATTCCGGCGGCGAGATGGGCGTTCGCGGCTGGGTCAAGGCGCTCGACGCCGGCGACGGTCATGTCGTCTGGACGGCTTACAACACCGGCCCCGACAAGGAGGTGCTGATCGGCCCGGACTTCAAGCCGCATTACGACATGGACAAAGGCAAAGACCTCGGCGTCACGACATGGCCGCCGGAAGCCTGGAAGATCGGCGGCGGCAATATGTGGGGGTGGATTTCCTACGATCCGGATCTCAACCTTATCTTCCACGGCACCGGCAATCCCGGCCCCTGGAATCCCGATCTGCGGCCCGGCGACAACAAATGGACATCGGGCATTTTCGCCCGCGACCCCGATACCGGAGCGGCGAAATGGTTCTACCAGTGGACCCCGCACGACCTGCACGACTATGACGGCATCAACGAGCAGATCCTGCTCGACATGAACTGGCAGGGCAAGCCGCGCAAGGTGCTGGTCCGGCCGGAACGCAACGGCTATCTCTACGTCCTTGATCGCAGCACCGGCGAGGTCCTGTCCGCAAAGCCTTATGGCCCCGTCAACTCCAGCAAGGGCGTGGATCTCAAGACCGGCCGCCTGATCGAAAACCCGGACAAGCTGACGGGCACCGGCAAGGTCGTCCGCGACATCTGCCCGACCGCGTCGGGCCTCAAGGACTGGCAGCCTTCCGCCTTCTCGCCAAAGACCGGCCTGCTCTACATCCCGCACAACAATCTGTGCATGGACGAAGAAGGCGTCGAGGTGAACTACATCGCCGGCACGCCCTATGTCGGAATGAACGTCCGCATGATCCCGGGGCCGGGCGGCAACCGCGGCGCCTTCACCGCGTGGGATATCGCGGCCGAAAAACCCGCCTGGAGCCTCAAGGAGAATTTCCCGGTGTGGAGCGGCGCGGTGGTCACCGCCGGCGATGTGGTCTTTTATGGAACGATGGAAGGCTGGTTCAAGGCGGTGAGCGCCAAGACCGGCGACCTGCTCTGGCAGTTCAAGACCTCGTCCGGCATTATCGGCCAGCCCATCACCTATCGCGGCCCGGACGGCCACCAATACGTCGCCATCTTGTCCGGCGTCGGCGGATGGGCCGGCGCCATCGTGTCGGGCGATCTCGACCCGCGCGACGCCACTGCTGCGCTCGGTTTCGTTAACGCGATGAAGGACCTGAAGAACGCGACCACGGCGGGAGGCACGCTTTATGTGTTCCGTCTGCCCTGATGCGCTTGAGGTGACTGCGGTACTGACGCGCAAGGGGTTGCAGCGGATTGGCATGGGCATGGCCGCGCTCGCCTTGCTGCTCTTTCCGGCGACGGCCGGCGCTCGTGAACTCAGGGTCTGCGCCGACCCTAACAACCTGCCCTTTTCCAATGCAGCCGGACAGGGATTCGAGAACAGGATCGCCGAAATCATCGCCGCCGATCTCGGCGCGAAGCTGACCTACACCTGGTGGGCGCAGCGCCGCGGCTTCGTGCGCAACACGCTGAAGGCGGGTCTCTGCGATCTCGTGCCCGGCACGCCGGCCAATCTCGAAATGCTGCGCACCACCACTCCCTACTACCGATCGTCCTATGTCTTCGTGACCCGCCAGGACGGTCCCGACGTGGCCTCCTTCAACGACCCGCGGCTGCGCTACATGCGCATCGGCGTTCAACTCATCGGCGACGACGGAGCCAACTCGCCTCCGGTCCAGGCGCTCGGCCGCCGCGGCATCATCGGTCACTTGGTGGGCTATCCGGTCTATGGCGACTACTCCGCCCCCAATCCGCCGGCCCGCATCGTGGAGGCGGTGGCGAGCGGCGAGATCGACCTAGCCGTGGTATGGGGCCCGCTTGCCGGCTATTTTGCCCAGAAGCAGAAGGTCCCGCTGCGCATCACGCCGGTTGCGCCTCGCATCGACGGCCCGCAATTACCCATGATCTACGATATTTCGATGGGCGTGCGGCGCGAGGACGACGCCTTGCGCGGCGACGTGAACAATGCCTTGGCCAGGCACAAGGCGGAGATCGATGCATTGCTGGCGCAGTATGGCGTGCCGCGCCTCGATGCCTTGGGGGGCACGGTGCGATGAGGTGCGCTGTCGCCGTGCTCTTTCCTGTGGTGCTGATGCTCGTTGCCTGCCAGCGCGAGGAACGGGACACGCGCCCTCAATCGGCCCTCGGCTCGGGCGAGCAGCCGACACCGGTGACAACTCTGGAACCCGGCGGGCAGCGGCCCTCCCCCACAGACAACAAAGCGGCGAGCTTCGAGGCCAATGCCTTTCATCTGAGCGAAGGCAAGCGCCTGTTCGGTTGGTTCAACTGTTCAGGATGCCATGCCAATGGCGGCGGCGGCATGGGCCCGGCGCTGATGGACGAAAAGTGGATCTATGGCAGCTCGATGGAAAGCATCCATGCCACGATCCGCGATGGCCGTCCGAACGGCATGCCCAGCTTCCGCGACAAGATCCCGGACGACCAGATCTGGGAGCTTGCGGCCTTCGTTCGCTCGTTGAGCGGCAACGCGCCCTCCTCCGCCGCGCCATCCCGCAATGACGACATGATGGCGCACCCATCGGAAAACCGTATGCCGAATGCCGCCACGCTGGGGAAGTCGCCGTGAAACGCTTCGCCTCGATTGCGTTCGCCACGGCAATCGCCCTGTTTCTTCAGGGATGCGCAGGCTGGCAATCGGCGCTCGACCCGAAAGGTCCCGCGGCAAGTGAGCTCGCATGGCTGATTTGGTTCTTCACCGGCCTGTGCGCGGTGGTGTGGGTGCTGGTGATGATCGCTCTTGCCTTGCCATTAATGATCCGGCCACGAGAGCGCGCCGAGCCGCTTGTAATCGACGCCGATGCCGACAACCGCAAGCTGCGCGTGGTGTTGACCGCCGTAGCGCTGACCGCGGTGATCCTGGTCGGCCTCACGCTGCTCAGCTTCTTTGCCAACAGGACGCTTGCGGCGATCGGCTCGGACGCCGCGCTGACCATTCGGATCACCGGCCACCAATGGTGGTGGGAGGTGCGCTATGAGGACGCTACGCCGAGCCGCATCTTGACCACGGCGAACGAGATCCACATTCCAGCCGGCGAGCCGGTGCGGCTTCTTATCACCTCGACCGACGTGATTCACTCCTTCTGGGTGCCGAGCCTTTCCGGCAAGCTCGACCTCATTCCGGGCCACATGAACGTGCTCGACATCAAGGCCGATAAACCGGGCGTCTATCGTGGCCAATGCGCCGAGTTCTGCGGCGCGCAGCACGCCAACATGGGCACCTTCATCATCGCCGAGCCGCGCGAAAAGTTCGACGCCTGGTGGAACGATCAGCTGCAACCAGCCGCCGCTCCAATGAGCGACGAGGCCAAGGCAGGCGAGGACCTGTTCCTGAAACGCCCTTGCGTCATGTGTCACAAGGTCGGCGGCACCCCCGCCGGAGGAACGGTCGCTCCCGACCTGACGCATATAGCCAGCCGGCAAACGCTTGCGGCCGGAACATTGACGATGAGCCGCGGCAATCTCGCCGCCTGGATAGCCGATCCGCAAGGCATCAAGCCGGGTTCTCACATGCCGGTAGCCGATCTGAGCGGCGACGAGCTCAACGCCATCGTCGCCTATCTCGAGGGGCTGAAATGAGCAGCGCGGATCTCACCAGCGAACGCGATCTGCCGCCCGAACGCGAGGCGTCCGCCAAAGGCGATCTTGCACCCGAGCGCGACGGGCCGCGCGACACCGGCTTGGACGATACCAGCCTGCATCGGTGGCTGGCGCGGACGTGGCGTACGCCTCCCGGTATCATCGGCGCGCTGTCGAGCGTCGATCACAAGGTCATCGCACGGCGTTATCTGATCACCGCGTTCCTGTTTCTGTGTTTGGGCGGCCTCAACGCCGTTGTCATGCGCATCCAACTCTCCGGCCCGCGGCGCGGCCTGATCGGGCCGGATCTCTACAACCAGCTGTTCACGATGCACGGCGTCACCATGATGTTCCTGTTCGCTGTGCCCATCGTCCAGGCGACAGGAATCTATCTGGTGCCGTTAATGGTCGGCACCCGCAACATCGCCTTCCCGCGCCTCAATGCCTTCAGCTATTGGGTCTATGTCTCAGGAGGCCTCTTCGCCTGGGTGTCTTTCGCCCTCTCGATGGCGCCGGATGTCGGCTGGTTCGCCTATGTGCCGCTGTCCGGGCCGGAATACGCTCCAGGCAAGCGCGCCGACGTCTGGGCGCAGATGATCACCTATACAGAGGTGTCATCCCTGGCGGTCGCCGTCGCGACAATCGTCACCGTGTTCAAGCACCGGGCACCCGGTATGTCGCTCGACAAGATCCCGCTCTACGTCTGGGCATTGCTGGTCACGTCCTTCGTCGTCGTCTTCGCCATGCCGGCGGTAATGGTCACTTCGACCTTCCTGATCCTCGACCGGCTCGTCGGCACGCATATCTTCAACCCGGCGGAAGGCGGCGACGCGCTGCTGTTCCAGCATCTTTTCTGGTTCTTCGGACATCCCGAAGTCTACATCATCTTCCTGCCGGCGACCGGCATGGTCTCCGCCATCATCCCGGCCTTCGCCCGGCGCCCGACGTTCGGCCATCTCGGCTTGGTCCTGTCGTTGATCGCCGTCGGTTTCCTATCGTTCGGCCTCTGGGTCCACCACATGTTCGCGACCGGGCTGCCGAAACTGGGGGCCAGCTTCTTCACCGCGTCTAGCATGATGATTGCCATTCCTAACGGCGTTCAGATCTTCTGCTGGCTGGCGACTTTGTGGGACGGCAGACCGGTGATCCGCACGCCGCTGCTGTTCGTCTTCGGCTTCTTCTTCACCTTCGTCATCGGCGGCCTGACTGGCGTCATGCTTGCCTCAGTGCCGCTCGACCTGCAGGTGCACGACACCTATTTCGTCGTCGCTCATTTCCATTACGTGCTGATCGGCGGCTCGGTCTTTCCGCTGCTCGGAGCTGCCTATTTCTGGTTTCCCAAAATCACCGGCCGCATGATGAGCGAGCGCCTCGGGCGTTGGCACTTTTGGCTGGCGATGGTCGGCTTCAACGCGGCCTTCTTCCCCATGCATATTGTCGGCCTGTGGGGCATGCCGCGCAGGGTCTACACCTATCCGGCAGAGCTCGGCTGGGGGAACATCAATTTCTTCATCAGCGCCGGCGCGGTGCTCTTCTTCCTGAGCTTCGTGCTGTTTGCCTTCAACCTCGTCCACAGCGCATTGAGGGGTGCGCCTGCCGGCGACAATCCCTGGGACGCCGGCACGCTCGAATGGGCAACGTCCTCGCCGCCGCCCAGCTACAATTTCGCGCGCATTCCGATCGTGACGAATATCGAGCCGCTCTGGGCCCAGCGCGAGGCGCTCCCCGTCGCGACCGGGCTTCGCGTCGACGTGCGCGAGTTGGTCGTCTCGACGGTGGCGGAAGCCCATCCCGACATCCGCGAGAAATCGGCGACGCCGTCGATCTGGCCGCTGCTGGCGGCCATCGCCGTGGGCGGCACCTTCCTCTACTCGATCTTCACGCCCTGGGCGATCGTCTGGGGCGCCGCGCCGATCGCCATCACCTTGATCGGATGGTTCTGGCCCAAGGGCGATCCGGAGGACGAGGAATGAACCAGCGTCCCGCCATGGATCTTTCCGCCCTCCCGACCTTTGGACATGGCCCGCGTAGCCCGACCTGGTGGGGTACGCTTGGCTTCATGGCGTTGGAGGGCACGGGCTTTGCGCTGGCCGCCGGCGCCTATCTCTATCTCGCGACCTTGTGGCCCAACTGGCGCCTAAGCGCTCCACAGCCCAACCATTGGCCCGGAACGATCGTGACGCTGCTTCTCATCGCCAGCCTGATTCCCAACCACATACTGAACGGCTACGCCAAGCAATGCGCTATCGGACCGGTGCGGATCGGGATGGTGGTGATGTCGCTGCTCGGCATAGCGCCGCTCGTCGTACGCTGGTTCGAATTTCCCGCGCTGAACATCTACTGGGACACGAACGCCTACGGCTCGATGCTGTGGGTGCTGCTCGGTCTCCACACCACGCATCTGATCACCGATGTCGGCGACACGATCGTTCTGACGGTGCTGATGTTCACGCACCATGGCTACAGCGGCCGGCGCTTCGGCGATGTCGGCGACAATGTCTTCTACTGGGACTTCGTGGTCCTCACCTGGATCCCGATCTACCTGCTCATCTACTGGCTACCGAGGTTGGGCTGAGATGCGCGCGCTGCGGCTGGGCACGTCCTGGGGAGGTTTGTTGTCGGGGCCTTTGGCCTGGGCAATCTCGACGCAGCTGAACTATTCGCTCGTGCACTGGCAGTGCAATCGCCAGGTTCAGGTCGTGCTCCCGGTGGCGCTGTTGCTCGCGCTGTTTTCGCTGCTCGGCGGCGCGCTATCATGGCGGGCGAAGCGGCAAGGCGGCGCCGCCTTCAAGCCTGAGCGCACGCGCAGCACCGAGCGTTTCGTCGCCGATCTCGGCATGCTCGCGGCGCTGCTGTTCGCCCTCGTCATCCTCATGCAGGGCAGCGCCGCGCTTATCCTCGACGAGTGCCTGCGATGAGCCTCGAGGCCTTCTTTTCGACCTCGATCTGCTATGGCGCCGGCGCGCCCGAGGCCGGATGGACGTTGGCGTTTCCCATCACGCTTCCCTTGGCAGTGCTCGCGCTTATTTATGCGCTCGGCGCAAGCCGGCTATGGCGCCGCAGCGGCCGGGGCCGACCGGAACGGCTACGACAGGCTCTGTTGTTCGCGGCCGGTTGGGGCGTGTTGACGGGAGCGCTGGTCAGCCCGATACACGCGCTCGGCGAGCGCGTGTTCTCAGCCCATATGATCGAGCACGAGTTGCTGATGGCCGTAGCGGCGCCGCTCCTTGTCGCCGCCTGCCCCGGCGCGGCCTTGATGTGGGCATTGCCGGCCACACTTCGCAGAGGGACGGGAAAGCTCACCCACGGCAAGGTGCTGCAGGCGCTCTGGGCCCTCGCCGCGCGCCCGCTCAGCGCGACGGTGCTTCATGGGGTCGCGATCTGGATCTGGCATATTCCGGCACTGTTCGAGGCAGCGTTGCAGCAGGGGGTGTTGCACTACGCGCAGCATGCGAGTTTCCTCGGCACTGCCTTGCTGTTCTGGTGGGCGCTTCTGCCACGTTACGGCCGACGGCAAACCTATGGCAGCTCCGTCATGCATCTTTTCTTCACCTCGCTGCATACCGGCCTGCTCGGCGTCCTGTTGCTGCTATCGCCAAAACTCTGGTATCCGGCGAATGCCTCCGGCGCGGCGATCTGGGGCCTGAGCCCGGTCGAGGACCAGCAACTCGCCGGGCTAGTAATGTGGGTTCCGGCCGGCTTGATCTATGGCGGAGCGGCCTTGCTGCTCGCCGGCCTTTGGATAAGCAACAGTGGGACCAGGGAGGCGACGCATGCGCTCCGACCTGGCTAGGCTGATCGGCGGCGCCCTTGCCGCGATCCTCCTGCTGGCCGCCGCAGTCGGCGCGGCGGCCTTATGGACCGACCGGCGCGAGCGCGTCCGGCACGAGTCGGATGTGGCGACCGGCGGCGTGGGCGCACGCGCCATTCCGATCATGACCGCGAATGGCTGTTCCGGCTGCCATACGATTCCCGGCGTGCCGGGAGCGCAAGGCCAGGTCGGGCCGCGCCTCGACGGCAGCCTAGCCGGCCGTGTCTATATCGGCGGCGTGCTGGCGAACAATCCGGAGAACCTGATCCGCTGGATCCGGTCGGCAAGGGAAATCAACCCGCACACCGCCATGCCGTCGACAAGGATCACCGAGCAGCAGGCCCGCGATATCGCGGCCTATCTCTATGCCCTCAGATAATCAGCCTTCGCCGCCGCGCCGGGACCACAAGCCGCGGCCTGGATCGTAGCCGACCACCGCCGCCAGGAAGAATGCCCCAAGGCAGGCGACAACGACGAGCATGGAAACCACATCGAACCGCAGGTAGAGCGCGAAGCGGATCAGTTCGACCGCCGAGCTGAATGGGTTCCAGGCGGCGATCGTCGCCAGCGCCGGGCCGGCTTCGGCGAGCCGCCAGATCGGATAGAGCGCCGTCGAGGCAAAGAACATCGGGAAAATGACGAAGTTCATCACGCCGGCGAAGTTCTCCATCTGGGTGGAGATCGAGGACACCAATAGGCCGAACGCACCGAGCATCAGACCCGACAGCACGAGCGCCGGAAACACGGCAACATAGCCCAGGATCGGCGGCCGCACGTCCCAGAAGCGCGCCACGAAGAGGAACAGGTAGACCAGCGGCAGGCCGACGATCACGCTGGCCAGCAGGCGCGCGGCAAGCAGGTACCAGCGCGGCAAAGGTGCCGTCAGCAGCAGGCGCATGCTGCCCATCTCGCGGTCGTAGACCATGGCCAGCGAGCTTGCCATGGCATGAAACAGCAGCATCATGGCCACCAGCCCGGGCACAACATAGACCTCGTAGAGGACATAAGTCTGGTAAGGCGGCGTGATCGACAGGCCGAGTACCGAGCGGAAGCCGGCAGCGAAGATCGCCAGCCAGACAAGCGGACGGACCATCGCGGAGAACAGGCGCGCGCGCTGCCGCAGCGTGCGCAGCATTTCCCGCTGCAAGATGCCGTGGAGCGCCCGCAATGCGTGATGCGTCTTCATGGCGACCCCGTCAGCGAGGCGAATGCCTCCGCGATGCTTTCGACCCCAAGCTCGGGAGAAATGCGATCAGCGCGACCGGCCCAGCGCACCCTGCCCCGATCCAGCACGACGATGTCGTCATCGGCTCCCACTTCTTCGAGGAAATGCGTCGCCCACACAACGGCAATGCCGCGCTCGCGGCAAAGCTCTCTCACATGCCGCTCGAGCGCGCGCCGTCCCGGCACGTCGAGCCCGGCGGTCGGCTCGTCGAGCAGCAGCAGGCGCGGACCATGCATCAGCGCCCTTGCGATCTCCACGCGTCGGCGCTGACCGCCGGACAGCGCGCGGGCGGGATGATCGATCCTGTCCAGCACTCCCAGGCGGCTGAGTTCCTCCCTGGAGCGCTCCTTGCTCAGGTCTGTAGGAAGCCCGTGCAGGGCCGCGTGGTAGCGCAGGTTCTCCCCCACCGTCAGGTCGAGATCGAGCGTCGGCAGTTGGAAAACGATGCCCATTTGCGCGAGCGTGGCGGATGGGTTCGCCTCCATCGCCTGGCCAAAGACATGCACAGCTCCTGCCCGCGCGTGATAGAGACCAGTGATCAGCGAGAACAAAGTCGTCTTGCCGGCCCCGTTGCGTCCAAGCAGGACGCACATCCTCCCTTCAGCCACAGCGAACGAGACCCCCTGGAGAACCCGCCGGCTTCCGAAACTGTGGCCCAGATCCTCGACCGACAAGGCGTTCATGGGCCGATCACGACGCTCCATGGGCCGCGCCCCACCGGCAGCGATTTCACCACTTCCTGATTCTCCAGGTCGATGAAGGAGATATCGCCGGAGTTGCCGTTGGCGCTGATCAGGCGCTTCTGGTCGTCCGAGAGCGCAACATGCCATGGCCGCTGGCCGACAAGGTAGAGGCGCCGGACCGTCAGTGTCTTGGTATCGACCTCGGCAATCCTGTTGGCCGGACCGAGCGCTACATAGGCGTTATCGCCGTCGCGCGAAATTAGGATACCGACCGCCTGCACGCCCTCGCGCCGAATACCCGGCACCTCGAACTCGATCTTGCCCGTTTGAGCGCGCGTCGCGGCGTCGAACACCGTGGCGGTGCCGCGGATTTCGGACGACACCCACAATTGCTTGCCGTCCGGCGAAAACGCGGCCGCGCGCGGCCGCGTGTCGATGAGCAGATTGTCGATGAGCTCGAGCGTGGCGGCATCGATAAGATGAACCATGCTCGTGGTCTCGGAGGTGCAGGCGACCGTTCGGCCGTCGGCACTAACCGCCATACCTTCCGGCTCGACCCCGACATCGACGGTGCCGATAACCTTGGCCGCCGCGATATCCACGACCGAAACCAGATTGTCGTTCTCATTGGCCACAAAGAGCCGTTTGCCATCCGGGTGGGCGATGAAGAATTCCGGATCGGCGCCGGAAGGCAATCGACCGACCACCTGCCGCTTGGCGAGATCGACCATATCGATGCGGTTATCGTCGCCTTCGGCAACGAACAGCGTCTTCTTGTCGATCGAAAGCGCCATTCCGCGCGGACGCCGGCCGACTTCGATCGTGTCCTGAAGGGTCATGGTCGCCCCGTCGACGACCGCGACGGTGTTGTCCTGCTCGTTGGAAACGTAAATCGTCTCTGCCCTGGCGGAAGGAGCGAGGACCAACATCGAAAGGACGAGCGCGATCAGAACTTGCACGTGCTCTCCTCCAGATCGATGCCCAGAGTGTCGAGCGTCGTACGCTGGTGCAGGAAGCCCGGCTGTGGCGAGCTCGAGACGATCAGGCGAGGACCAGCGATAAGGATGGGCTGGCGCATCTGCCCGTCCCACTGACGGAAACTCAGCCCCTGTCCCTTGAAGCCGGCGAGAAGGAAATCGTCGCTGCGCAGATAGTTTCCGATCGCGGTCGGATCGAGACTGTGCAGCCGCGTTGCCGCCTCGCCAATGCTTCTGACGGCAAGCCAGGCGGCGTAGTCGCTGGGCAGCATCCAGCGCCCGGCGAGCTTGTGGAAGCGATCCTGGAGCTGCGTGGCGCCCCACTCCTCGTTGACCGCACTCCAGCCGGTTGCGACCAGCCCTTGCGTCCCGGCCACCGGCCTCGGAAGAGCGGTGCGCCCCTCGAGATAGGCGCCGAATTCATCCGCTTCATCGGCAGCAACCAGAACATCATAGTCGCTGACTTGCGTGGCGGCCGGGATCTCGGTCTGCAGCGTGACGTGCCCCGTGTCCGCGCGGCCATTGGCGGGCCGGAACGTCCAGGGCTGGTCGACGGTGATTTCCGCTCCGAAGCGCGTCGCGGCGCGCCGGAAGGCAGCCGCCATCGCCTGATCCTGCGGATGCGGGCCGACCAGCAGGAACCAGTGCTGCCAGCGTTTCCAGATCAGATATTGCGCCAGGGCGTCGGCGAGCATGGCGTGGCTCGGAATTGTATGCAGCACGTTCTTGCGGCAATCCTCCTGACGCAGGCGATCATCGGGCGCGCGGCTGTTGAACAGCGTCATCCGCTCGGCGCCAGGAGCTGCGCTCGCCTGCAGCAATTGGAGGGCATCCAGATCGGCAACCACAAAGCTGATGCGGGCGGCGGCGAATTCCTTGATTGCTTCGGCTGGCGTCTCGCCGGGCTTGAGGATGACTTGCTGCAACCGGAATTGCTGGCCGAGAAAGCGGCCGGTGCTGGCATCGTCGGCGATGCCGAGCCGGGCACCTTGCAGGCCGTCGTCGGTGACGACCTCGTCCAGCGGCCCGAGGGGCAGAGGTGGTTTGCGCTGTTCGCCGAGATAGCCGATCACCAACGTCTGCGGCTCGGCCAGACCGGGCAGGGCGATGGCGAGCAGCATGAGAAACGTCAGCGCCAGCCGCATCCGGCTCAGGTCGGGCAAGCCAAGTCGGATGTTCAATATCGGCATGGGCACTCCAGGATGGGAGCGACCCTAATGTTTTGAAAGAAGGAATGTTCCTGGATTCATGCCAACCGGGCCCGCCCCATTCAACCATCGGGGCGGGCCCCGCCTTCGACCGGTAGAGGGAGGACCGACCGCGACCCTAACAGCTGGAAATGCGGATTGTTCCTGGCAGTGGTCTGTCCCAAGTCAGCGTTTCGCGCTGTCGCTGTCGGCGTCCGCCCGCGTCAGGAACTTTTGCGTGACTTGCGGCAGGTTGCTCTTCAGCCACTCGGCCATGGCTTCTTCTTCGCGCAGGTTCTGTTCGCAAACACGGGCAATCTCAGCCTCGCCCGCGGCGTTGGCCGCGGCGATGAGGATCGTATAGGACGCGATTTCCATGTGCTCGAACGTGTAGCTCGCCAGAGAGCCTTTCATGACTTCGTCGCCGGCGAAGACGCCGCTGATCGACTGCGCTGTAGCGGTCAGCTTGCCGCCTGCGTCTTTCAACATGGAGGAACCTTCATCGAGGCCATCTAGGCAGGTTTTCAGCCGCCTCGCCTGCTCTTTCGTCTCTTCCAGATGGCTGCGAATTCGCTCGCTGAGTTCAGGGTAGCTCTCAATCCGGCTCAATTGCCCCGACAGCATCGTCTCTGCCTGTTCCTCCATGGCGTGAGCGTCCCTCAGCCATTGGACAAGCCATTCGCGCGATTCAGCCATTGCGGTGTCTCCATCTATCTGACGCCGCCCGAACCGAGGGAGGCGCGCATTGTTCCTTGAGTGTTGAAAAAGCGGCTACGATTTCCCGGACGAGGACGCGTCGGAATCGGAAAGTTTCTCGCGCACCGATTCGTCGGCCTTGTCGGCCGCGGCTTTGACGACCCCGCCGACCTTGTCGGCCAGCGTGCCCTCGCTCGATGCCTGCCGCTCGGCTTCGTCGCTTGCCGACTGGTAGGCTTCCGCCGCGACTTGCGTTGCGGTGTCGAGGCCTTCTTTCAAAGTGTCTTCGGCACTATCCCGAAGCCTCTCGCGATAGGTGCCCAATCGCTCGTCCTCGACCTCTGTGTGCGGCAGCATGGCGCCGATGGCAGCTCCGATGGCGAGGCCGACGGCAGCCACTGCGAGAGGCTGGTCCTCAAGCAGACTATGTGCCGAGCGGCTGGCACTTGTTGCCATATCGGCCGCAGCCGCCGCCGAGCTCGCCAGTGTGTCGGCTGCGCTGCTTGCCACGTTCGACACTGTGCCGGCGGCTTCGTTAGCCATTCCCGAGACAGTTCCGGCCGCCCCGCTGGCCGCTTCGGCGACAGCGCCTGCCGCATCCGAGGCGGTCGAACCCATTCCAGCGCCGAACGCTCCATGATCGAGGCCAAGACCGCGCCGCGTCACACCATCGGTACCAGCCGGGGTGGCGGAGGCACCACTGCCCAACATCAGCCAGGCCAGGCCCGCGCCGATCACCGTCAGCGGCAATGGATTGTCCCGAACCTGGGCCTTCAGGTTGTGAAGCATTTCGGAGCCCGCGCCGCCTCTGAAATGCCCGGTGAATTCGTCAAAGAGCTGCCCTGGGGTCATCTTGTCGCGAATGGAGTCTGCGGTCGCCACCACTCTTGCGCGCGTGGCTTCCGCTTCGCGTTCGAGCTCTGCTGCGGATCTCTCGGTCATCTCGCTTGTTCCTTGATCACGTTCACGTCACGCTTGAGCTGTTCCTGTGTACGGTCCGGCGCGAGCTCGGAAGGCGCCATGCTCGCCATGCCGGTCCGCAACAGGATCACGCCAAGCACGGCCACGACCACGCCCACGAGCAAAGCGGACCACCCGGCGCCCAGACCAAGGCGGGCCAGAGCGATAACGAGCGCCTGCAACAAAACCAGCAGCGCAGCGAGCAGACATATCGCGCCGCCCAGCACCTCGACGGCGCCTGCGCCAGCCTTGGTCGCGTTCTCCGAGATCTCCGCTCTTAGGAGCCTCGCCTCCGTTTGCACGAGCGTGCTCACCTGTTGCGCCAGATCGGCGACCAATGTGCCGAGACTTGGATTATCGTGAGTGCTCATTTCTTCAGCTCCGCTGCCTTGCCGGGTATGCCGCCGTCGGAACCCCAATTTGAGGGAGCGCTATCCCGTCGTGCACTCCTTCCCAGGCCGGTTTGTCCGGAATGTCCAGACTTGGCTGCGGCCTGCGTCGGGCGGCGCGTGCCGGGCGGCGAAGCCTTCATGAAGCGGCCGAGTGCCAATCCCGCCAAAACCGAACCGGCAAGAAGCGCTCCAGGATTCTCGCGGCCAAAGGACTGAACGTCTTCGAGCACTTGTCCGAACGGCTTCTCCCTCAACGAGGAGGACAGCCGCTCCAGCCCGCTTGCGGCCTCCTGCATGAACTTCGAGGCCGCACTCTGGTCGCTGTTAGCCAAGTGATCGCTCGCGGCGCGCAGGGCGCCGCCGAAAGCGGCCAGGCTCGATCCGATATCGCGCTGCGTCTGCTCCGCTTTTTCGGAGACGGCCTGCTGGGCTTCGGCGGCATACGCTCCAGCCCTGCGGGCGACCTCGTCGCCGGCATCGTGGAGAGCTTCGCCGGCGCTTTGCGTTTCTTGCCGGATTCGGTCGGAAACTTCGTCCTTGGCTTTGGCAAAGTCGGCGGACTCAGGGCCCCGATCATTCTCGCGCTGCATGGTGCCTCCTAGTGAAAGCCGAGGAAGGAAAGCACTGCCAGCACGACGACGATCAGACCAATGAGATAGATGACACTGTTCATGGTGCAGCCTCCTCGATTTAGTTCGAACTTCCTGCCGGCTACGATGTTCCCCTGGACGAGCAGCTTTTTAGCGAGTTCTCATTTGCCCATGGGCTTTGCCTTCAAAGCGGCAAGCTTCTCGTCTGGGCAAAGCAGCCTGGGGCGTGTCGGATCGGAAATTTCGATCTTGTCCCAGGGAATGCGATAAAGGCCCTCGCGGCGCCTCAGCGCGAAGAAGTCGAGCAATGCAGCGCCGACAGTCGAAGCGGACAAGCGCTCCAATGCGGCGAAGATGCCGACATGAAATTCGGTGGCGACGAGGTCGTCGCCGTCCCGCTCCGCGACGATCTCTTCGATATAGCCGATGCTCCTGCCGCGCTCGGAGAATACGGGCCTGCCGGCAAGATGCTCGAAATTTACAGTCCCCATCCTCGCCCAGATGAGCTGGTAGCCGAACAATGCACCGGCCTGCGCCGCCGTCGCCATCGAGCCGACCTCCAGGAAGCCGCCGACGCTGGTCACGACACCGAGTGAAATTTCAAGCAGCTTCTTCATTGCTGCTGCGCAAAATACTGGCGATAGGCCACAGCGAGATCGCCTTGCGCGGCCCGAAGCTCCTGTTGCGCCTGACCGACCTGGGCATCCTGTTCGGCCTCGACCGCGTCCTTGGCCCGCCTTGCCGCATTCGACAGCCGGGTAACAGCCGCTACCAACGAATCTCGCTTTCCCCGGTCGGAGGGAGACGCCGATTCCACTTGCCGGCCGGCGGCGAGTGTCTCGGCGAAGGTTTGCAATGCAGAGGACGCATAATGGGACGGCGCGGCGCCGGAGAGCCAGGCGCCGCTCACCAGCACTGCCGCCTGCGCCGTCGAGGCCGCAAGCTTCGATTGCTGGTCAATCGTTTCAGACGAGGAGCAAGAGGCAAGCGCCAGCGCCAGCAGGGGCAGGAAGGCCCGGCTCGGCCGGGCAACGGTGCGCAACATCTTCCCCTCGCTGCAATCGCATCAAATCCCGAAGATCAAGCCGCAGCCACGCGAAAGTTCCTCCGTGTTCGGGTTTTGCGCCGCCGATTGCCTGTTGCAGGGCGCGCGCGAAGATCGGGTTCGGCTTTTCCATCCTGACCGGGAATTGCAATTTCTTTGTCGGTAAAATGCGTAGCTGGTTCTCCGTTGGAAGCCAGCCGAATCTCGGCCGTATTACTCTGTTCCGCGGACCGCGCACCTAATCATGTCGTGCGAGCCGGTTGCTTCGCCATGTCACCAATGTTGGCAAGAGCCGCAACCTTGTCGATCATCGCTAGGATCACCTGCGGATTGCTTTGATGCACCATATGTCCCGCATCCAAAACGATTTCTACGAGCGAGTGGCTTATCTCTGATTGCAGCCGCAGCGCCTCGGCCTTGGCATCGAACAGCTGGTCGCCCGCGCCGGCAATTATCCCGACAGGGACGGCGATGTCGGCATATCGGCGATTTGGGAAGAGTGCCGATACCAGCATCAGAAAGGATTCAGCGGATATGGAGCGCAGCTGCGAGGGCCGGCTCGCCAATCCTCTTGTCATCGCCGCAAAAGGCATCGCGACCGTTGCCGGATGAAAAATCTGCTTCATCGCCCAATGCCAGTTCAGCCTGACCAGCGAAGGCAGCAAAGCGTGGCGCAGCACCGTCCCGAGAAGTGGAACCGCCGGCAGCGCGGAGATGGCAAGGGCCAGTCTCGGCGACGGGTAATGATAGCCGGCGACGACAACGACGCCAGCTACCGACCGGCGATGCCGACGCGCCATCTCGAGCGCCACCGCTGCACCCCAGGAATGGCCGACAACCATGTAGCGCCCGATGCCGAGTTTCGCGACCGCGGCATCGATGACGTCGGCCTGGGCAGCTGCGGTCCAAGGTCTGCCGGCCGGGCGTGGACTCATGCCGAAGCCGGGCCTGTCGAAGGCAAGTACGCGATATCTGGCGGCGGCTCTGCCGAAGATGCCGCTTGTCGTGAAGTCTTCCGCCGAGGCGCCATTGCCGTGCAACAGCAGAAGCGGTTGCCCATTGCCCGCCTCCAGGAAATGCAGCTTCGTTCCCCGGAGATGGATGAAGCGCCCGAGCGGACGTGCGGCCAACGCCCGTCGCGCAAGCTGGCCATTGTACAGGGACAAGCCAACCGCTGCCGCCGCAAGCAACAGAAGCAGGTTCTTCCTGAACTTTGCCGTCATCGTTGGAAATCAGGCGGTGTGGCGGAGCAGGGGACTTTACAGCCGCCCTGCTCGCTATCAGGCCGACCCTTTCTGAGGCAGCTCGGTCTCTTCCTCGACTTGGTCGCGCAGGCTCTGCTCGGCCTCCTTCTTATCAGCCCCGGCCGACGGCTTTTGCCGGGCGAGCTCGCGATCCACAATCTTGCGCGAGCCTTCAACCGGATCTTCCTGCGGCGAATCCCTGTCCGCTCCTGTTTGCTGGCCGGTCCGATCGCTGCTTGGGGTTGATCGCGCGGGATCGTCGTTTTGGCGGGGCTTCGTCATTGAGCACCTTCTCCGCTTTCATCGGATGTCTGCTGACTTCCGGGCAGGTTGGAAGCCGGCCAAACCTCTGTGGCCGGCCTTTGTTCCGTGGGCAGCGGGATCGACCTCGTTACTGCTCCGCAGCCGGGAGAAGCAACAGCCTCTTGCAACAAATGTGGTTGAGGCTGAACCGCTGCACTTCTACGAGTGCGGCAAGCGTCCGGTTGCGTCCTGCGTCCGCCTCGCGAGGAAGGAACCATGACGCGCCACTCTTAACTCAGTCTTTTGGAATTCGAAGCGCTAACGCAGGCAGCTTCGAAACTGTCGAAGGATCACGGCGGAACGCTGGAAAGCTTGGTGACCTCCCTGTTCGAAGCGCTGCGCGAAGGAGAGACTTGCCCAAAGACGGTTCTGGACGCGGTAATTTCGACGCTGACCAAGGAGAACCGCTAGACTAGACAGCCGGCTTGCCGGAGCCCTCGGCATCATCCTGTTCAGGCTCGACATCTTCCAGGGCATCGATGACAGGCGCCAGCGAATTCTCGTGATCAGCACTGGATTCCGACCCTCTGTTTTCCTCGCCGGCTTTGTCTAGTGCACGTTGGATCGCGTCCTCAATGTTGCCCACCTCCTGCTCGCGCACCTCGCGACCGTAGCCGGCGGCATCGGCGTCTTGCTCGAATTGCTGCGCCAGCATCGCAACGCTGATCTCGGTGTCGGTCGGCAAGTTGCCGACATTCTCTTCCAGCCAGCTTCGCAGGAATTCCTTTGTCGCGTTCATGGAGCACCTCCTCCTCGACGCGAGATAACTGGACGATGACGCCGATGTTCCGTAAATCCGAAACGGCGGGGAATGGACGGATCGCTGCACGGTGGGGAGCTTGAACACTCTGAGGAGACACTCGATGGCTTTCCACGGCGAGAGCGCTTGAAACGAGGGGGACGTTCCCGCCTCGAGCTAGGTTCCAGCCCAACGTATCCAGCGGGAACCCGGATTGCGCTCAGCCGTTCGCAGGCATGGCAACATTGCAGCTTCGAGAAGCGCTGACCAAAGTCGGCACACTGACGTCCCGACCGGCGGCCTTTTTGATTTTGGGCGGCTACACTCTTGCTTGGTACGTCTTCGAGCGGGAGACACTTGACTGGCACGGCGCCGCGACGCTGATCACCTGGGCAATGACGCTGTTTATTCAAAGGGCCGAGCATCGCGACACCCAAGCATTGCAGGCGAAACTCGATGAGCTGATCAAGGCGAACGCCAAGGCTCGCAACGAGATCGCCGGAATGGACGACAAAGAGCCGGAGGAAATCGAGCGGATGCGCGATGTCGGACGAGGCGGAAGTTGACGTCTCCTCAACCGGACTGCCTTCGGAGCTAAGTCGTTGTGAGCACGGCGCCAGCGATGATGACACTCTTGTCGGAACTTCGGGTCTCCGGGCGGATTAGGAAGAGTGCCGCAGGCGCATCCCTACACCCAAGGAGGACCTAAGATGCCGAAAAAAGCTTCGTCCGCGACTTCGAACGGCTTGGAAAGCCTGTTCCTGGACGGACTAAAAGACATTTATTACGCTGAAAAAAAGATCCTGAAGGCTTTGCCAAAGCTGGCGAAAGCAGCACAGTCCGAAAAGATAAGCGCCGCTTTCGAAAAGCACCTCAAGGAAACTGAAGACCAGGTGGACCGCCTGGAACAAGTCTTCGACATGCTCGGCAAGCCGGCCAGGGGCAAGACCTGCCCTGCTATCGACGGCATCATCGAGGAGGGCTCGGAAATCCTCGAAGAGTACAAGGACGAGCCGGCGCTTGACGCAGGGCTGGTTGGCGCCGCGCAAGCGGTCGAGCACTATGAAATCGCGCGCTACGGCACGCTGATCGCATGGGCCGAACAGCTCGGTCTCAAGGATGCTCTTCCGCTGCTCCGACAAACGTTGAAGGAAGAATCGGCAACCGACGAGGCGCTCAACGCTCTTGGCGAGAGCGACGCCAATCAACGTGCTTTGCAGGCGGCCTAGCAAAGTGGACCACTTGGCCCTAACGGCCGTCGATCTTATGGTTGCAGAAGGAGAACTCGATGAAGAAGACCTGGAAGAAACCAACCATGTGTCAGGTGGCGGCGGGCTTCGAGATATCGCGATATCTGCCTGCTGAAATCCGGCCGAAAAAGTAGCCCGTGAATTTGCATGCCCTGCTCGACGGGGCATGCAATTCTTTGCGATATCAGAAGACGCGGACGCAAATCGACCGCAGCCGTAAAAGTGGCGCCGGTCAGTTGGCCCGCTGGGCATGCATTGCCATGCGCGTGAAGATCGTCGGATCGGCGGCGGGAGGCGGCTTTCCGCAGTGGAATTGCAATTGCCGCCTGAGCCGCGCGGCTCGCAGGGGCATGCCCGGCGTGCGTTCGCGAACCCAATCATCCATCGCCGTATCGGCGGATGGGACAGGTTGGGTCCTCTTCAACGCGTCGCCCGACATCCGCCAGCAGATTGCGCAAGCGTCCGAGCTGCAGCCCGCGGCCGATGCACCGCTGCGCTCGACGCCTATCCGCGCGGTGGTGCTGACCAATGCCGACGTGGACCATATCGCCGGCCTGCTCAGCCTGCGTGAGCGGCAGCCTTTCGCGATCTATGCGACCGCGCAGGTGCTCGCGACACTGGCGGCCAATTCGATCTTCAATGTCCTTGATCCGGCGATCGTGCCACGGCGTCTCTTGGCGCCGACACAGGAGATGGCTATCTGCGGCGCGGACGGCCACCCGACCGGCGTGATCGTCCGCAGCTTTCCGGTGCCGGGCAAGATAGCGCTCTACCTCGAGCAAAGAGGCGATCCCGCCGCCGATTTCAGCTCGGACACCGGCGACACGATCGGCGTCCGCATCAGCGAGACCGGCGGTCGCGGCGCGGTTTTTTACATTCCGGGCTGCGCGCGCATCGATGCCGCGCTGCGCGCGCGCCTGGCCGGTGCTGCCTGCCTTCTGTTCGACGGCACCGTCTACACGGACGACGAGATGATCACGGCCGGCGTCGGCCAGAAAACCGGCGCGCGCATGGGGCACATCGCAATGTCCGGAGAAGCAGGTTCTATCGCCGGCCTGGCCGATGTGAAGATCGGTCGCCGTATCTTCATCCATATCAACAACACCAATCCTGTTCTGGACGAGAATTCCGCCGAACACGCGGCGGTCAAGGCGGCTGGCTGGGAAGTCGCCAGCGATGGCATGGAGCTTGAATTGTGAGCGATTTCCACGACGCGGCCCGAGGCGGACTGTCCAAGAACGAGCTCGAGGCCGTGCTGCGGCAGGTCGGCGACGAGCGCTATCATAACCGCCATCCTTTCCATCACAGGATGACCGGCGGCGCCTTGTCGAAGGTCGAAATGCAGGCCTGGGCGCTGAACCGTTATTGCTATCAGGCCGTCATTCCGCGCAAGGACGCCATGATCCTGGCGCGTGCCGAGGATCCGGCGTTTCGCGCCGCCTGGCGCAAGCGCATCGAAGACCATGACGGTGATGACGGCTGGAGCGGCGGCATCGCGCGCTGGCTGCACCTGGCGAGCTCTCTTGGGCTCGATGCCGAAGCCGTCAAGGGCGAAAAGCTGGCCCTGCCGGCGACCCGTTTCGCCGTCGGCGCCTATCTTTCCTTCTGCACGAACCATACGCTGCTCGAGGCGGTCGCGTCATCGCTGACCGAGATGTTCTCGCCGACGATCATTGGCGAGCGGGTGCCGGCGATGCTGGCCAGATACGACTACATCACCGAGGATACGCTGGCCTATTTCAGCCGGCGGCCCGAACAGGCATCGCGCGACGCCGATTTCGCCCTCGCCTATGTGCTGGCCCATGCCGACACGGCCGAACGCCAGCAGCAGGCGATCGATGCGCTGGTGTTCAAATGCGACATACTCTGGGCCATGCTCGATGCGCTCCAGCATGCTTACGGCGCGCCGGGAAACATACCGCCCGGCGCCTTCCGCCCGGCGGCCTCATGACGGCACTACGGGAAAGAGCCATCGTGTCGTTGCGGTCGGCGCCATCGCTGCCCAGGCATGTGCGCATCCAGTACGATCCCGTGCGGCAGGCGTTCGCCGTGCTTTCGCCGGAGAAGGTATTCTGGCCGAACGAGATCAGTCTCGACATACTGCGCCGCTGTGACGGCCGGTCCACGGTCGAGCGCATCATCGCCGATCTTGCGGCCGACTATGACGCGGATCCGGAGGACGTGGCGGCCGACGTCATCGCCTTCCTGCAGGAATGGTCGGACAAGCTTTTGGTGAAGCTATGAACGCGCCCCTCCTGCCCCCGATCGGCATGCTGGCGGAACTGACGCATCGCTGCCCGCTGCAGTGCCCTTATTGCTCCAATCCGCTCGAGCTGCTGAAGGCCAACCACGAGCTCGACACGCAGACCTGGCTCGATCTGTTCTCGCAGGCCGCCGATCTCGGTGTCCTGCAGGTGCATCTTTCCGGCGGCGAGCCGACGCTGCGTCGCGACCTCGAGCAATTGATCGCCGGGCTTTCGGCGCGCAGCGTCTACACCAACCTCATCACCGCCGGCGTCGGCATTGCCGAGGGCCGCATCGAGGCCTTTGCCGAAGCCGGTCTCGACCACCTGCAACTAAGCTTCCAGGGCGCCCGTCCGGCGACCACCGACCGTATCGGCAACCACCGGGGCAGCCACGAGAAGAAGCTGGAGACGGCACGCCGCGCCCGCGCGGCCGGGCTGCCCCTCACCATCAATGCGCCGGTCCATCGCCACAACATCGAGGAAGTGCCGGAATTCATCGATCTCGCCCTCTCCTTGGATGCGGAGCGGCTGGAGATCGCGAACGTCCAATATGCCGGTTGGGCGCTCGCCAATCGCGACAGGCTGATGCCCGACCTGGCGGCGGTCAACCGGCAGGCGGACATCGTCACGGCGGCACGCGAAAGGCTCGCCGGAATCATGAACATCGATTTTGTCACGCCGGATTATTTTGCCGTGTGTCCCAAGCCATGCATGGGGGGCTGGGCGCGCGACGCCTTCATGGTCGCGCCCGACGGCACCGTGTTGCCGTGCCATGCCGCCCAGACCATTCCCTCGCTGCGCTTCGAGCGCTTCGGAGACCGCAGGCTCGCCGAAATCTGGGCCGACTCACCGGCATTCAGCGCCTTCCGCGGCACCGACTGGATGCAGGAGCCGTGCCGAAGCTGCGAGCGGCGTGAGATCGATTGGGGCGGCTGCAGGTGTCAGGCGATGGCGATCGCCGGCGATGCGGCGGCAACGGATCCGGCCTGCATCAAGTCGCCGATCCACAAGCGAATGGCGATGCTGACCGACGCCGCGCAGGCAGCGCCGGAGGGAAATGAAAGCTTCATTTTCCGGCGGATCGGCGCCACAACCCCACGTGACGCGCGCACTGATCATGGCCCCCGATGACGGCCCACCCAAGAATGTTCGGCGGCGGACCACTTCGACGCAACGTCCTATGACGCTTCTCACCGGCCAACCAGGTGCAAGAGCGGCAACGATTGTGAGACCGTGAGAGTTGCTGAATATATCGCCCTGCCGGTTTCATCATGGACCGAGATCGCCAGGGTCTCATCGACGTCGCTCTCAGCCATTTCGTCGACGGCGATGTCGTGCAGCGTCTTAAGCGCTTCTCGTCGCATGTCGCGCAGGCTGTCCAGTTCAACCCACGCATCGGCAAATCGCTGGCCGTTTCTTGTAACTTCGAAAACGTACCGTGGCATTCAGCCATTGTGAGCACTTCGGATGCCAGCGCATTTAACTTTGAGTGATCGCAATGGGCAGAGGGACGAGGTCTCGCAAAAAAGTTGATACCTTGCGCGTAGTAGCAGTCGGACATTTGCTTCATTGGCCAGGTGCTCCGCTTCGCCTGCGACAGCCCAATAGCGATATGTCATTCGCTTCTGCCGGGAGCACTTGACCGGCCGCCGTGGACCCCCACTCGCCGTTCGGCGGGTGCTGCTTATTCGCGGCGCGCTCCTTTTCCAGCGCGATAGCCTCTCGACGCTTCGAAGCGACCGTGGCTGGTCCGCTCGGCAAGCTGGCTCTTTCGGGCCAGGTCGGTCCGTTACCGATCTGGCTTAGACCCTCTCCTCAAAGCCATCCAGCTTACGCCAGTCAAAGCTGACACCAATGCCTGGCTCGTCTGGGGCGACTGCCAGCCCATCCTGCAGCCTGAGCGGACGAGTGGTGTACAGGTCGATGTCGAAACTGTGCGCCTCCACCCAACCAGCGTTTGATTGGCCTGCGACCAAACTGACATGTAGTTCCTGCATGCCGTGGCTGCACACCGGAATTCCAGCCTTGCGCGCAAGCTCGGCGACCCGCAACCAGCCTGTGATGCCGCCACAGTTCGACGCGTCTGGTTGGATGTAGGATAGCTTCGACCACGCGAAGGCATGCTCGAACTCCTCGATCACATGCAGGTTCTCGCCCATGGCCAGCGGCATGCCCGTCGCCTCGGCAATGGCAGCGTAGCCCTGGTAATCGTCAGGTATGATGGGCTCCTCGAACCAGAGCAGCTCGTAAGGCGCGAATGCTTTCGCCGCTTCGATCGCCCGATGAATGTCGAGCGCGTAATTGGCGTCCACCATGAACGGGGTGTGCGGCCCGATGCGCTCGCGGATCGCCTTAACTCGGGCGACATCCTCCGCGAGGTCGTCTTTGCCGACCTTGATCTTCACAGCATTGAACCCGGCGGCGAGATAGGAGTCGATGCTCGCCAGCAACTGATCGAGGGAGAAGTTCAGGTCGATGCCGCCGCGATATGCCTTGGCTGTCTTGCCGGCCCTGCCTGCCATTTCCCAGAGTGGCCGGCCGATGCGCCGGCCCTGCAGATCCCAGAGCGCTATGTCGAGCGCAGAAATCGCAAAGGACGCGATGCCGCCGCGTCCAACATAATGGATGTGCCATAGCATCCCATCATGGAGCGCCTCGATGTCGGTCGCGTCCCGTCCTTTCAGGAACGGCGCCAGATCGTGCACGATCATGGCTCCGATCGCATGCCCACCTTTACCTCCAGTGTAGGTGTAACCAGTCCCTTCGCTGCCGTCCGCCAGCCTCAGGGTCGCTGTCACCAGCTCAAAATGCGTGTGAGCACCATGCTTGGCGTCGGTCATTACTTCACGCAGCGGCACCCGGAAAAGCCGGACCTCTACGTCCGTGATTATTGTATCGCCCATTGCGAGGCTCTCATCGTCTGGCCTATTTTCGTCATACCATAATTGCACTCTATCGGGCTGATCGCAACCAGATCGGTGATCCACCGCGATTTTGGTCCGATGATAACTCGCTGGACCTTGTGCTTTGGTCCGATCTGCGCATTAATGACTGCGTGAAGTGGAGGACGGCTTGTTAAGTACACCACAGCATCTTGGAACGCGGGCCACGAGCGGAGCTGCTCGCGCGGCAGACGCCATGGTGATTGGAATCGAAGCGGATATCGTCTCCGGCAAGCTCGGTGATGGCAGCTTCCTGCCGGCCGAGCGCGAGTTGATGGCCGAGTACGGGGTCGGCCGCGGCGTGGTGCGTGAAGCGGTCGCTCGCCTGGCAAGCCGCGGTCTTATCGAAGCGCGTCCACGCTTTCGCCCAGTGGTCCGCCGGCCGGGGCTGGACGCGGCGCTCGGCGCTTTGGAAGGTGTTGTCGGCCACCTGCTAAGCGCTCAGGCGGGAGTGAAAAACCTCTACGATACCCGGGTCTTTCTTGAAGCCGCTCTTGCGCGCAACGCCGCCATCCATGCGCGCAAGGACGACGTGGCCACGCTCAGATCAGCGCTCGAGATGAACGAGGCGGCGATACCGGATTCGGAAAAATTCTATGCCACCGACGTAGGATTTCACGCCGTGCTCTACCAGATCACGCGCAACCCGGTGATGCCCGCAGTGCACAAGGCCTTCACCGCGTGGCTGTCGCCGCATTGGATGCGCATGCCCCGATCGCCCGAGCGCAACCGCATCAATTTCCTGAGCCACCGCGAAATCTGCATGGCGATCATCGAGCGAGATCCGGATGGCGCCGAGCGGGCGCTGCTCAATCATCTTTCCGCGGCTTGGGAGTATGTCCGTGGCACATTTGAAATGTCGTGAGGGCCGGAGGGAGGACCGGCGAGAATGACGCAGACTTACGATCATATCGTGGTGGGCGGCGGAGCAGCGGGTTGCGTGGTCGCGGCGCGGCTGGTGAGGGCAGGACGGCGGGTCCTGCTTCTCGAAGCTGGGCATTCGCATCACCACCCGCTGCTCGATATGCCGCCGGGGATCTTCAAGATGATCAATGGCTCGAAGTTCATGCGCTATTACCGCACCGAGCCGCAGCAGCATCTGGATGGACGTCAACACGAAATCTCGCAAGGCAACGTGCTGGGCGGCGGCACCTCGGTCAACGCCCAGGTCTATATGCGCGGCCGTGCCTCGGACTATGACGAATGGGATGAGTTGCTGCGCGGCAACAATGCCGGCATCCGCTGGAACTGGCAGGCGGTGCTGCCCCACTTCACGGGCATGGAAGGCAACAACCGCCTCGGCGGCGAGTTGCATGGCAGCGAAGGACCGTTGCTTGTCTCCGACCCCGGTCACATTGACGACGTTTCGCGTTGGTTTGTACAGGCGGTCCAACGGCTCGGACTGCCCTACAATCATGACTTCAACGGGCCGTCGCAACGCGGAGTGGGCTTCTATCAGTTCATGAACCGGCGCGGGAAGCGTAGCAGCGCTGCCTATGCGTTTATCGAGCCATTGGCTAAGGATCCCAGGCTGACGCTGAGGCTGAATTCTGCCGCGAGGCAGTTGCTGATCCAGAACGAGCGCGCAAAGGGTGTAATCTACACTGACCAATCGGGAACCGAGCACGAGGCCCATGCGGACGGCGACGTGATCGTCTCGTCGGGCGCGCTGGTATCGCCGCAACTCCTTATGCTGTCAGGTATTGGCCCGGCCGAGGAACTTTCCAGACATGACATTGCCTGCGTCGTCGACCTTCCAGGCGTCGGCCAGAACCTGATCGACCATCCGGAAGTGCCCATCATTGCCACAGCAAACGGCCCGTATGGCTACTTTAAGCAGGGCCAGGGTTGGCGGATGATCAAGAACGGCCTGCACTTCAAGCTTTTCGGCGCCGGTACGATCCTGTCCGCGGGAGTCGAGGCCGGGGCTTTTGTCAATCCGACCGACCCGGATGGCGAACCGACGATCCAGGCTTTTTGCGTGCCCCATGTGTACCTGGACCGCGATATCCTGACCCTGGTCGAGAATACCTACGGCCTCACTGTGACGACCGTGGTCGTCAAGCCGAAGTCCCGTGGCTTCGTGAAGCTGCGTTCGGCAGATCCGAACGACATGCCGGTCGTCTCTCCGCACCTGCTCAAACATCAAGACGACATGAAGCAGATGATTGCCGGCCAGCGCTATTTCCTGAAGGCATTCCACGCGAAGCCACTGGCTGACCGCGTCAAGGCTGTAGCCGTCCCCCGGGAAGACGACCTCAGCGACGCGGCGCTCGAAAGGCACTGCAAGCGCTTCGTCAAAACGAATTACCATCCGGCCGGCACCTGCCGCATGGGCCCGGACAGCGATCGAATGGCCGTTCTGGACGCGGCCATGCGGGTGCGCGGAATAGAGAACCTGCGCGTTGCCGACATGTCGGTGTGCCCTAACATCAACGCCGGCAACACGGCTGCACCCGCCATGATGCTGGGCGACCGCTGCGCCGATTTCATTTTGGAAGCGGGCGCAGTGACTCAATCGAGGGCGGAGTCTGCAAGCGAGCTGACCTAGCCCGCCATAGGCGAGGAATATTCAACGGCGTCAAAACGCGACAACCAAGGAGGAAAGCATGATCATTACCCGTCGGAAATTGTTGGTAGGCTCCGCCGTCGGCGTGGCCGCTCTTACCCTCGCTCCACGCGCCTTCGCCGCGCTCCCGCCACTTGCCAAGAAAGACAAGTATAAAGTTGGCTTCGCCCAGACCGAGAGCAACAATCCATGGCGGCTAGCGGAAACCAAAAGCATGCAGGATGAGGCTGCAAAGCTCGGCCATCAGCTCGTTTATACTGATGCCGCCGGATCCTCGGCCAAGCAGGCCTCCGACGTAAACTCCATGATCGCGCAGGGCGTCGACGCGATTTTCCTGCCTCCCCGCGAGGACAAGCCGTTGGTGCCGGTCATCCTGGCCGCGCGTGATGCCGGCATCCCGGTCTTTCTCATTGACCGCGACGTGGATCACACCATGGCCAAGCCTGGACAGGATTACGTCACCTTCATTGGTTCCGACTTCATCAATGAGGGTAACCGCATCGCCGAATGGGTGGTGAAGAACGCCAATGGAAAATCGAAGATCATCGAGCTGGAAGGCACCACCGGTTCCTCGCCAGCCAACGACCGCAAGAAGGGGTTTGACGACATCATCGCCAAGCATTCGGAATTCAAGATTGTCGCCTCACAGTCGGGCGACTTCGCTCGCGACAAGGGCCGCCAAGTGGCCGAGACGTTGCTGCAGGCCCATCCTGAAGCCGATATCATCTATGCCCATAATGACGAGATGGCGCTCGGCGCGATCGCAGCTCTCGAGGCCGCCGGCAAGACGCCCGGCAAGGATGTGCTGATTGTCTCGATAGACGGCGAAAAGGACGGCGTGCAAGCAATCGTCGACGGCAAGATCGGCGCCATCTGCGGCTGCAGCCCGCTTTTCGGACCGAAGGCTTTCGCCACGATGGCCGACTATGCCGCTGGAAAGCAAATCCCGCCCTTCATCAAGAACGACGACGACTTCTACGATGGCACGAACGCAAAGGATAAGATCAGTACGGCGTTCTGAGTTGTCTGGATAAAGGCGCCTCCCCGCCTCGGCGGGGAGGCTTTTTCGGAGCTTTGCTGATGACGCGGCCGCCGGACGGACCTTCCACGCTGCTTCTCGACATGCGCGACATCCAAAAGCGTTTCGCAGGCATACCGGCGCTGGCGGATGCGTCGCTTTGCGTGCGCTCAGGCGAGGTCCATGCCCTGATAGGCCAGAACGGCGCGGGCAAATCAACGCTGATCAAGGTCTTGACCGGATACTACCGTAAGGATGCCGGGCAAGTGCTGTTCGAAGGCGAGCCCTTTGAGGTCCACTCGCCCCACCAGGCACAAGTCAACGGCATCAGCACGATCTATCAGGAGATCAATCTGGTCCCGCTACGGTCACTGACGGAGAACATTTGCCTGGGTCGGGAACAGCGCCGTTACGGCCTGCTCGACTGGAATGCCATGCACGCGGAAGCCGAGCGCCTGCTGAGCCGCTTCGCAATTGGCATCGATGTTCGCCGTCCGCTTGGCGAGTTCAACACTGCAACACAGCAGATGGTCGCGATCGCGCGGGCTATAGGGTTCTCCGCTCGCCTTGTCATTATGGACGAACCGACCTCGTCGCTCGACGAACGCGAAGTGGGAGTGCTGTTCAGCGTCATTCATCAGTTGAAGGCTGAAGGGGTGTCCGTCATTTTTGTAAGCCACAAGCTCGACGAGTTGTATGAGGTCTGCGACCAGGTCACGATCATGCGCGACGGCCGCACAGTGCGCAGCGCCGCAATGGAAGAAATCGGCAAACTGGAACTTGTCGCAGCTATGCTCGGCCGCGATGTCGCGGCTGTCGAGGGTCACGCCACAGCCTTCGGCGAGCGCGACCGCTCTAGAATCGGGGATGTAATGTTTTCGGCCCGAGGGCTTGGGGCCGGGCAGGCTGTCCGCAATGTGAGCTTCGATCTCCGGCGCGGCGAGATCGCGGGGTTTGCGGGCCTCCTCGGCGCGGGTCGCACCGAAACTGCAAGGCTCGTGTTCGGTGCCGATCGCCCAAGCGCCGGCCAGATGACGATGGAGGGTGCCGCGTACCACCCCGACCGTCCCGCCGACGCGATCGCCGCCGGGATGGGCTTCTGCACCGAGGACCGCAAAGGCGAAGGTATCGTGCCGGAGATGACGGTGGCAGAAAACCTCACCCTTGCCTTGCTTCCGAAAATCAGCCGCAACGGCGTGCTGGACGACTCGCGCCAGCGCGAAATCGTCGAGCGGTTCATCCGCGAGCTCGGCATTAAATGCTCCGGACCCAATCAGAAGATGCGGGAGCTTTCGGGTGGGAACCAGCAGAAAGTGCTGCTTGCCCGCTGGCTGGCGATGAATCCGAAGCTACTCATACTCGACGAGCCGACAAGGGGAATCGATGTGGGTGCCAAGGGCGAGATCCAGCGTCTGATCCGGAGGCTTGCAGACCAGGGCCTCGGTGTGCTCATGATCTCGTCAGAGCTGGAGGAAGTGATCGAAGGTGCGGATCGCATATTCGTTCTGCGCGATGGCGTCAGCGTGACCGAGTTGGAAGCTGAAGCCGCTAGCGAAGAAAAAGTGCTGACCGCGATGGCGCACGGGACAAGCGCGTCCTGGGGGGCCACGACATGACCGAGCTGCCGAGGTCATATGCGGAGCGGGATGCCGTCGCGCGGAGCTTCGACCTCTTCGGCTTTCTGTCACGCTACGGTACCTTGATCGCACTTCTCTTGCTCGTTGCGTTCAACCTCGCCTTCACACGCAATTTCGCGACAATGCAGACGCTGAACGTCAACCTCACCCAGGTCTGCACCATCGTCATCGTAGCCGTCGGGATGACGCTCGTCATAGCCACGGGCGGCATCGATCTCTCCGTCGGATCTCTGATGGCGATTTCGGGTGCGCTGGCCCCGATGATCTTCATGGGCAAGATCCTTCCGATCGGAAGCATCCACCTGGCCGTGGCTGCCGCGATGACCGTCTCGGTATCGGTGGCCGGGCTGTTGGGGCTCTTCAATGGCTGGTTGGTCGCCCGGTTCCGCATCCAGCCCATTGTCGCGACACTGGTTCTGTTCATCGCCGGCCGCGGCATCGCTCAGGTGATGACCAACGGGAACCTGCAAACCTTCCGCGTACCTGAATTTCAATGGATCGGCCTTGCTCGACCATTGGACATCCCGGCGCAAGTCATCATCATGGCTGTCATTGTCGCGGCAGCTGCATGGGCGTTGAAAAAAACGCTGTTCGGGCGACGCATATTGGCGGTCGGCGGTAATGAAAAGGCTTCCGAACTAGCTGGGATTGCCGTCTCCAAGGTAAAGATTGCGGTTTATGGCATTAGCGGTCTTTGCGCCGGGCTGGCCGGGCTTATCGTGATTGCAATCAACTCCTCCAGCGATGCCAACCTGGTTGGCCTTGGTATGGAACTCGATGCCATCGCGGCTGTTGCCGTGGGCGGGACCCTGCTCAGCGGCGGCAAGGCCACCATCGTCGGTAGCCTGCTGGGAGCGCTTACCATTCAACTGGTGCGCTACACCCTTCTGGCGAACGGGGTGCCTGACGCCGCTGCCCTGGTGGTCAAGGCAGGAATCATCGCACTCGCCGTGTGGCTGCAGCAGCAGCATCGCGGGTAGCCTTATGAATCGCGCTCGCCTCGTCCGCATTATTGGCACCTACGGCGTATTGATCGCCCTGGCTGCGCTCATTCTGTTCGGTTTTCTGCGTTATGATCGGTTCGTCAGCTTCTACAATGTCATGACTCTCCTGCGTTACAATTCCATGTTCGCGCTGGTGGCGCTTGGTATGTGCTTCGTCATCATGACAGGGGGAATCGATCTTTCCGTGGGCTCCGTCGCTGCCTTGGGCAGCGTGGCTTCGGCATTGGCAAGCCCTTATGGAATCGTTCCTGGTCTCGCGGCGGGTATAGGCGCTGGGCTGGCCGCCGGGCTCATCAATGCGACCCTTGTCACACGCGCCAATCTGATGCCGTTCATAGCCACTCTCGCCACGATGCAGGCCGCCAGTGGCTCGGCCCTCCTGCTTGCGGGCAACCAGACCGTTTCGGTCTCCTATGAATCGGGCTTCACTGCCATCGGCCAAGGCAATTTCTGGACGTTTCCGATCCCGGCGGCGATCGCCGTCGTGGCATATCTCATTGGTTCCCTTGTCTTGAATTACACCGGTACCGGACGGGCGGTGTTGGCAATCGGCGGCGGCGAGGATGCTTCGCGTCTCATGGGCCTGCGGACCGATCGTGTGAAGTTTTTGGTCTATGTCGCGAGCGGGGGACTCGCAGGGCTCGCCGGCGTTATCCTGGCATCTCAGTTTGGGGCGGGACAGCCCATTGAAGGAGTGGGTTGGGAATTGTTCGCCATAGCAGCCGTTGTGGTCGGCGGGACGCTGCTCACCGGCGGCTCGGGTTCGGTTGTGACCACGCTCGCCGGCGTGCTCCTGCTCGGCATCCTTTTCAATGTTCTGAATTTCGAGAACGGCATGGGATGGATCTCGCTTTCAGCCTACTGGCAATCAGTGATCCGAGGACTGTTCCTCCTGGTCGTAGTCCTCCTTCAGGCCCGACTGACACGTCGGCGCCTCAACGCGCTCTGATCGTCTCGGTCCTCCCACTTAAGTATTGCATAAGGTTAGCTTGCAGGAATTCTCGTGCAAAGTCGGATCCGGGTGAGCACGCGACGTCAACGCGGCTCCGCGGATTCAGAAGACGCACGATTTAAGTCGTTCTGTCTATACGCAGGAACATTCCAGGTGTCGGGAGGTTAGGAAGCCCCAACCCTTGGAGGAAGCCTCATGTTCATGCACAATAAACGACTGCAATACACCGTTCGCGTTTCCGAGCCGAATCCGAGGCTGGCGTGCATGATCATGGAGCAGTTCGGCGGCGCCGATGGCGAGCTTGCCGCCGCAATGCGCTATTTCACCCAAGGGCTGGGCGAAGACGATGTCGGCCGAAAGGACATGTTGCTCGACATAGCGACCGAGGAGCTCAGTCATCTCGAGGTCGTCGGCTCGATCGTCACCATGCTCAACAAAGGCCTGAAGGCGCAGCTGGCCGAAGGGCAGATGAAAGAAGCCGAACTGTACTTGATGGTCGGCGCAAGCGGCACGACGGCCAAAGAGTCCATCTTGTTTGGCGGCGCACCTGCGTTGTGCGACTCGGCCGGAGTCCCGTGGACTGCCGCCTATATCGATTCCCGCGGCGAGCCTACCGTCGATCTGCGGTCTAACATTGCCGCCGAGGCGCGTGCCAAGATCGTCTATGAGCGACTGATCAACATCACCGAAGATCCCGGCGTCAAAGACGCCCTCGGATTCCTCATGACGCGCGAAATCGCGCATCAAAAATCTTTCGAGAAAGCACTCTACGCGATCGAGAACAACTTTCCGACGGGCAAGCTCCCCGGCATTGAGAAATATGCGAGTATGTACGTCAACACGTCGCAGGGTGAAGGGGACACAAATGGGCCATGGAATTCGGGAGACGAATGGGACCGCGTGGACGATCTTGAGGAAGTCATGCCAGCGGACGATGGCGATGGGACAGCAACAGTCAAGCTGGCGGCCAAAGACATGAAAGTGGTTACAAAAATGGGAGAGCGGACGCTTTCGGATCCCTCCTCCGATCCGACCACAGGCGCGGATATAGGCGCCGGGCCGGGGGCCGGACGAACCAAGAATGGCGACATGGGCGGCGCGGCCAATATCAACGAGGCGCCTGTGCGCGCCGAAGCCGCCGCTCGCAAGAAAAAATAAGATTCGGGCTGATTGAACCTGCCGACCTGACGAGGCTCGGTTTCGTCTACCCGTCACCGTCCTGACGGGTAGACGAGCCTGCAAGAGCGGAGAGGCGGAATCGTCTCCCGCACCTGTCTGCACTTTTCGCTTGATGTTTCGAGCACTTTGGGTGCGAGACGTTAGTCAGCGTTGGTCGCCAGACGTTGTCGTTGCGTTTCGGTTGCGCAGGGTTCGCGAACCCTTCAGAACAGCTCGATTGCGGACCGTGTGATCATCAGCCAACAGATTGCGGCCACGCGTGCAAAGGCCCCGATCATGCGCCCGGCGAATTCGGCGCGCGATGGCTCGATCTCCCCAGCAGCGGCTCGTACATCAACCTGTTGTTGGTGTCGAGAATCATCCGGAGCGGAGGCAATCCCGCAGCGTTCGCCGGCCCTTCCATATCCTGCTCCCACCAGATCGAGCGCATGGGCGCTGTCACGCATGTCGAGGAAGGCAGGGTCACGATATATCCGGACGGCCTTGCAGATCTTCCGAAGATGGGGCGCGACAGCCCCCAAAACGTTAAAAGCCGTGATCATGTACAAGCAAGGCCGCGACCGAGATGAACCTGCCTCAAGGCGAAGAGAGCAGAGCACCTTGGCACCCAAAATCAAGCACTGATGTGGCGCGCTCGGCGGATCCAACTGCTTAATTGGCCCTCCCCGCGCGTTCAGCTCTCCTTCTCGAGCTCCTGAAAGGCATCTCGAATGGCTGCGACTAGCGTCGCTATAGAATAGGGTTTCTGCACCCAACCCAGCGGTCTGGCCGCCTCGGCTCGAAGCCTCAAGTCGCGATCACCGTGCGCCGTCGTAAAGATACATCGTATGCCAAGCTCGCGGTACAATTCCACGGCCGCGTCGATGCCGTCCCGCTTGCCAAGCAAGCGGATATCCATCAGGGCAATCACCGCCTTGGTCGAGAGCGCCATACTTATCGCCTCATCGGCGCTGGTCGCGACGCCCGCTAGCGAGAAGCCTTCGGCCAGCAGTCCGGCCTCTATATCCAGCGCGATCAGGTAGTCGTCTTCGACGACCAAGATCGACTGGTTCAGAGTGGTTTCAGCGTGTCCTCCGCTCACATCATCTCGGGAGAAGACGACCTGCGGCCCGAACGATCGATTAATATCCCCCGCACGGCTCAACTCAGGTATCGCTGCTTTCGGTCGCAAGGCCAATCTCCTGGGGCATCAGACAAAAGGTCACGGTGCATCTGGACGGGTGCCGGCTAACTTCAAAAGTCCCGCCGATCTGTCGCACTAGGCCTTCGACAAGTCGCAGGCCTGACGACGACGAGCGCACCGAACTCAGTTCGAAGCCCGGGCCCTCATCCTCGACCACAAGGCTAATGGCTCGGCCGTTCTGTCTGATGGAAACACGGATGGTTCCAGGCCCATTTCCCGGCAAGCCGTACTTCACGGCATTGATCAAAAGCTCGTTGATAGTGAGCGCCAGCGGCATCGCAATGTCGTTTGGCAGTTGGATCGGATCTGCCTCGCAGAACAACTGAACAGCCGGGGGGAACATCTGTCTTGCGGTCTCGCAAACAGCTCCCAAGAAAGGTCGGGCACCGAAGTTGATGGCGTCGGGCGTGTCATAGAGGACTCGCTGAGCGGCAGCCATGGCGGCCACCCGCTTGCTGGCCTCATCCAGAACGGTCCGGGCCTCTGAACTCTTGCTGGTCCTCGCCGCAACCGAAAGCAGGGACTTCAGCATCATCATGTTGTTCTTCACGCGATGATTGAGCTCGTCGAGCAAGATCCGTTGCTGGGTTTCGGCCTGCCTACGCTCGCTCACATCGACCAGCATATTTATGGCGCCGGTGATGTTTCCAGCGGCATCGCGCATCGGGGTCGGATAGGGAATGAATGGAACCCGGGTTCCATCCGGCCGCTCGGCCACCGCTTCATATCCTCGGACGGGCCGCCCTTCGCGCAACGAGATGGCCATGGGACATTGATCGTGGGGAAGCGGCGTTCCGTCCGGCCAGTAGAGCTTCCATGTCACGCACCATTCGTCGGTGCCAATCACGGGCGTTCGGCCGGCGAGTTGCATCGCCGCTTCATTGAAATAGGTGATCTTGCCGTCGCGATCGGTGGTGTAGATCGCGGCAGGAATGGCAGCGAGCAGGTCTTTAAGCTGGCGCTCGCTGTCTTGTATTTTCGCTTCCGCTATCCTTTTGTCAGTTATGTCTCGGGCGATTTTGGAAGCTCCGACGATACGGCCTGAGGCATCCCGCACCGGCGATATTGTGAGAGAGATATCTATCAGCGTTCCGTCTTTGCGGCGGCGAACCGTTTCGAAATGATCGACGAGTTCGCCGTTGCGGATGCGGCCTAATATCAGCGGCTCCTCGTGCTGCCGATCCTTAGGAATGATGGTGGTGATGGGCTTGCCTACCATCTCCGCGGCCGTATAGCCGAAGAGGCGCTCGGCGCCGCAGTTCCAGGTCGAGACGATGCCGTTGAGATCCTTGCTTACGATGGCGTCATGGGAGGATTCCACGATTGCCGCCAGTCGCTGGGTCGCATTCTGTGCTCTGACACGTTCAATGCCGAACCCGAGCTGGCGCGCGATTGTCCGGGCGACTTCAATCTCTTCTGCCGAGCATTCGTGCAGCTCGTCGAAATAGGCCATGAACTTGCCCAGCAGACGCCCGCCTTCGATTATCGGAATGAAACAGACCGCGCCGATGCCTTCTGTTCGGATTGCGTCTCTTAAGTTGCTCGGGAGCTCGGCGTGTTCCACATCGCGCATGCAAATTGGCTGCGGATCGTGGTCTGCTGCGGACCAGGGCGAATGGCCCTCCACGGCGCTTCGATACGCGTCCGACAAGCCCCGCCAGGCGGCAAACTTCATCACTCCGCCTTCCAAAAGCAGAATAGAAGCGCGCTGACATCTTAGCCCGCGCTGGATCGCATCGAGCGCAGCCTCGTAGACGTCTTCGCGGGTATGGGCGTGCTGCAGCATTTCGGTCAATTGATGCAGCGCAGCCTGCTCCTCGGCCCTTTGCGCGAGTGTCGCCTCGATCTCTTTGCGCTCGGTGATATCGTGCTGCACCCGTACTGCGTAGTGAAACCGCCCGATGCCGTCGTAAACGCTGGAAGAGGTTACGACAGCCCAGAAAAGCGACCCGTCCTTGCGGACGAACCGCTTCTCGATCGTGTAGCTTTTGATCTCGCCGGCGACCTGTTGGCGATATTTCGTGCGATCCGCCTCGACGTCGGAAGGAAAGGTCCGATCGAAAATAGATCGGCCAACAAGGTCCTCCTGCGTACAGCCCAAAAGACGGCACAAATGTCCGTTCACCCGCAGCAGCCGGCCTTCGGCGTCAGCTTCCACGATTCCCACACCAGCGCTGTGATAGGTCAGGGCAAGTCTCTGCTCCTGTTCGCGCAACAACTCTTCCGCTTCGACCTTGTTAGTTACGTCGAGGGTGACGCAGCGCGTGTTGAGGAACCGACCACCAGCCGAACGAACATTTGATGTTATCTCCACCCAACGGATGGAGCCGTCTTTGGCGCGCAACCTCGCGCGATAGTGTTGAAGCTGCTCATGCCGAGAAAGGCGGTTCAAAATGTCGTCGATTGCGGCGGCATCGGCGTGAAATTCCCGGATATTGCGGCCGACGTATTCCTCCGCGGAATAGCCGAGCAAGTCCAGTTCGGCTCGATTGGCGCGCAAAATGGTGCCGTCATTGGCCACCAGGTGGAGAGCCACGGCTGCATTCTCGAAGAAATCTTCCATCTCGTTGCCGAGGAGCAGGACCGCACGGGGCCCTTCGACCTGCTCGCCATGGGCCAGGGATTTCGCGCCAGAAATGCTGGAGGGCAAGACTCGTCGTTCCATGAAAGGTTGAATTCCCCTGAACCCAGCTTAACACCCGGTTTCGCAAGAGGTTCCAACGCGCTGGGCAATTCACCTGGCCAGTAGCCGCAAGGGTTGATGCTGGAAGGCGTTCGCCGGTGCTGGGCCCACAAATCCGGCAACTCGATGACGCCGCTATTTTCTAGTCGTTTGCCGCTCGCTTGCACGACACCGCGACCTGACCAGACCCCATTTGGAAAGCAGCCAGTCAAAGATCCGGTTCCCGGCCTGGCTTCTGCCGAGAGGCTGCCTGCTCCAAGGACGCAACCGATGCTGCGGAGCGTTAATAATTCTGGACGCTAATACAAGTCGCTACATATTTAACGGTCGTGCAGTTGTCGGAGACTTAATAGGCACACGACTGCTGCCAAGGGATGACGCGCTGATTTCGGGATGGAGGGAAGATCACGCCGGCTCGGCGCCCAATGTAGCTGATTTCGTCATTCACAAGATTCTGGACACGTTCGAATACTCCGAGCGCGGCGCGGTGATCACGATGGTCGATCCAGGGCTGAACTACAGTCGCGCGAATTCATCATTAATTCATAATATCAGAAGATTCTCACGAGCTTGCATGCTGATGCTCCTCACTGTGGGCAGGCTGCGAATTCGGGCGGCGGCGAAACAGATACGAGCGGGGGGAGGAGGACTGACCAATGTCGAATAGAGAAATCGGAACATCCCGGTCGCTCGGGATGCGTGTCGCCGATCTGAGAACCAGGATGCGGGACGCCAGGATCACCGAGCATGAGATCAAGACCTTCCAGAAGGTCGCGGCCATCATGGGGCGCGGCGAAGGCTCCTTACGCATCGACGCGGACGATTTGATCGTCGCGTCCTTTCTTGCCGAGACGATGGGCGAACCGACGCTGAACTGACAGTTTCAGGTATCCCGGGTTCAGAAGCGGAGAGCCCGCGCCATGGTAAGCCTCCATTACGGGGTTGCTGTCGGCGCGGGCTTCGCCATCGTGCACGCCTTTGCCAGATTGATCAGAACGGGCGCATGCCGCGGATTTTCGATAAGCCGCGACTTGTCCGCAAGGCTCACGGTCATGGCTCTCGGCCCTTTTGCCGAACCGACCGTCAGCGCGCTGGAACATGTGCAGGGCCCGCAAGCGGCCGAAGCGAACATCCACGTCATGAGCAAGCCGCGGCTGGACGCTGGTGGCCACACCCTTCCCGTTCTACGTGCATGCGCGCCAGCATGACTACTACCGCTGGACGCCAGCTGGGCTCAAGCAGCTAATGGTCGACGGCGGCGTCGCCGAGGAGGATGTGCAGGCGTTCGGCTGGGGTAGCAAGGCGTGCGCCAAGGCTATGTCAGTGGGCCGGTGCGGGCTCACGCCCTATGGCGAGATCTCAGCAACGATGCGGAATACTCGCTGACGGTGTAAAGCCTGGTCGAGGGGCAAACATCAGCATAATTTTTAGAGTAGCCGAGTTGGGCCGCGAACCAGCTCCAACGATTGCGCTAACTCTATGTTGCCTTCACGATCCTTGGCTTGGTCGGGCGGCGGGATTGAGTTCGTCCTTCGAGAGCCAAGGCCAGCCGCTTCTCGTCTTCGATGGCGCGATCAACTGCCTCAATTTCTTCTTGGAGCGCTTTCAGCTGAGCACCATAGCTGGAGCCTTCGCTATCCCCGATCTGAAAGCCACTTGCCCGCATTGCGTCGCGCGTATGGTGCACATTACGGACGCCTTCGCGTCGAGTCGCGACCAGGATTTCCCTGAACTCTCCAAGACGTTCAACGTGAGTGCGGGTCATTGCGTTCTCCTATCGTCGGCATAGTAAGCCGGCGGCGATTCACAACTGCCGAAACTCATAGCGCAGACGCTATAAAATCTATGGGAAAGACTCTAGACAAATCATGATCATGAAAGGTCAAATTTGAACTTCTAGCAACAGGGCACAGGCGCGGCTGGTGAAAGTTAGCTTGTCGTCTATCTACGGCGTGCTGGTCTTTTTCATAGACCGCTTGTGCTGGCCCATCCAGCTGCCGATTCTACGCTTTGATTGTCCGCTTCTAGCGAAAGCGACGCGGTCAAGAAGTTCGATATGAGGCGCTTACCACTCGGAAAAATGGAGCCCCGTTTGGACTTCCGTTGGGCCGTCTGACCCGGGGGCCTCACGAACCGGCGAACCCGCCTGCCTGAACCAAGCCGGGGCTAGCCTGCCTTTTCAAGTTCGTCCGAAGCAGGTCGAGGTCAACAGACGCTGTTGGAAAAGGTAGAGGATTTTCGCACCCTGTTCCCCGATCGTCCGTCCAGACGATTTGGTGCTTCGCGCAGGGGTCACCGCACCGAAGAGGTATTTATTCCTGCTCTAGCCTGCCTTCAAGCTCCTTCAGAAAATGCGCTTCGTTAAGGAGCGAGTCCCAGTCCGTGCCGATGCGCTTAAGCAGTTCGCCAGCTTGGTCATCTGAGATGCCGGCCTCCCTGGCCAGCCGTGCCGCTAACTGATCCAACACGGCTTTCTCAGCCTCGGGCAAGCTGCCTTCCCGATGATGCATCGCCTCGAAGATCACCCCGAACACACTATCAACTTCCTCGTGGATTTCGCTGGCCGGAATGCGTTCTCGCTCTGCCCCTTTCATCATCTCATCGGCGAGATCACTGACGGCCATGGGATCATCTGTCATGGCGTTCGGCAGGTGCTCTGCCATCCATTTATCGAGGAAGTTGATGCCTCTGGTGCTCATTCCGGCATAAGCGGCAGGCGAACATTAGGTTCCGCTTGTGAAGGTGCGCTGAGCCCGCCACCCGCGAGGGGCGTCTGGAACGCGGTTGACATGAAGGCCTATCCGAGAAAGACCGGACGAAAGCGCAAGCACCTTGTCTTTTGAGCGGTCAAGCAAACTGTCTTAACCGAGGTCGATCCAGGCGGGTGCGTGATCGCTCGGCTTTTCCCATCCACGGGTCTCGACGTCGACACCTGCGGCCAGAATGCTCTCCGCAGGGGACGGGCTTACAAGCAGATGATCCATTCGCAGGCCGGAGCTTCGATCGTAGCCGCCGCGATACGAAAAATTCCAATAGGTGTAGATGCCCTTGCCCGGGTGGATCCGACGCATCGCATCCACCCAACCCAGGCCCAGCATGCGGGCATAGGCTTTCCTGCTTTCCGGGAAGAAGACGGCGTCACCCAACCAGCGGCGAGGTACTACGGCATCGATCTCAGTCGGGACGACGTTGAAGTCACCACAAAGCACCGTGCGCTCGCCCAAGAGCGATTTGCTGTAGTCGACAAGACGCTCGAACCAGCGCAGCTTATAATCGAATTTGGGGCCCGGCGCCGGATTGCCGTTCGGGAGGTAGATGCAACCGACGACCAGGCCGTCGATTTCAGCCTCTAGATATCGGCTGTGCGTGTCGTCGGGATCGCCAGGCAAGCCCCGGCGACGTTCGACCGGATCCCTCCCTCGCGCCAGCACCGCCACTCCGTTGTAGGATTTCTGGCCGTGCCAGATCGCGCCGAAACCGGCGTCCCGTATTGCTTCGATGGGAAATTTCTCGTCGGACGTTTTCAGTTCCTGAAGACAGACCACGTCATAGTCAGTCTCGGCCAGCCACTTCAGGAGCACCGGCAGCCGGCCGTTGACACCGTTGACGTTGAAGGTCGCGATCCGCGTCACAATGTTTTCCTTACGTGGAGTGCGCTGCTTCAGACATCTGCGGCGAAGGCTACGGCTTCGACATTGTGGCCGTCCGGGTCGAGCACAAAAGCTGCATAATAATCCGGTGCGTATTGGGCGCGAATGCCAGGCGCGCCATTGTCGCGACCTCCGGCGGCGAGGCCTGCCTTGTAGAACGAGTGCACCATAGCGCGGGAGCCGGCTCGGAACGCTATGTGGATAGGTGCAGGAGGAGGTCCGAATGCCCCTATCCAGAGACGACCGGCATGGCCACCCAACATTGCCCAGCCCTCTCCGGATTCGAGCACGCCAAGATCGAGAGGAGCGAGCACTGCTTTGTAAAAGGCGAGCGATTTTTCTAAATTCCCGACGTTGAAGCCGATGTGGTCGAACATGCTCCTATCCTCTGATTGACCCAACCTGGTAGCGCCTCAGTTTCAAATTGCCGCTTCTATTGGCGAGCTGTCACTTGGGCGTCCGACGGTCATCCACCTCTTCAATCTTGTCCAGAACCGCCTCCGGCGCCACATCGCGCTTGAGTTCCTTGAGCTCGTGATCCGCATCGGTATCTATGTTCAGACGCTTGGCAATCTCCTCCACCAGCTTGATAAGCTTGGTGGTTTCGTGCTCGTTCAGCAGACTGACCTGCAGATCGAGGTCTGCCCTGGAATTGTCCTCCGCACTCATTCGGTTCTGATTGATCAGCACGAAGGTCGAGAGAAAGATGGCCTCGACCGAGGCGAACATAGCCAAGATGACCAGTGATGGGTCCCAGGGTCTGACAAAGCTCAGGATGCCGAGATTGAGGGCGATCCAGATCCCGAAGAAGACAATGTGCAAGTAGACGAAGACCATGCTTCCTGCGAAGCCGCTTATCGCTGCGGCCGCGCGCTCCTCCAGCGATGCGGCCGTGGCTTCTCGTTTACGCCTCTCGATCAGCGCCTCAATGTTTCGCGCCAGGGCAGGGGCAAGGCCTTCCGGCGCCGCCTTGGTTGGCGTGAAGTGACCGTTGCTTTTCGATGCTGCCATCCGTCCAATCCAGTCTCTTCCGTCTAGCCAGCCTAACTCGCCGATCGACAATTCGCTCCGTTGAGGGTTCTCAGATGGCGGATATTTGGAAGAATCCTCTGTCCAAGATCGGTGGCGCCGCGTCACACCGGGTTGCCTCTTGCACCGGCGTTGTGCCAGGCCCAGCCCGGCCTATTTATGGGACATGCCCGGGCGCCGAAAAACCGAACCGACCGCCAAATTAATGGCTGAGTGGCCGCTTTCACCGGCGGCGACTCTGGGATCGTCCATGCGGGCCAGGGGCATTTTCCTCGAGATCCGCGCGCGCCTTCCCGCGCCCCTGAGAAAGCTGCTTCACATCGAATCCCGCGTGCTCACCTTGCGCCTGCCGGAGGGCGTCGATGCCGATGTGCAAGCGGCAGCGGCTATCGTGTCCAAAGCCATGCGCGACATCGAGGACCTTCCGGTCATCCCTCGCGAAGTCGAGGACATCCTGACGATCTCGTCGGGCGAGCGGCACCGCTGGCTGAAGGATGGTCGGTTGCAGAGCTCGGGGACCAGAACGGTCAAGCTTCGCGGCCGCGCCAGAAAGATCACCTTCCACGTCTTCGACCCGCGCCACATCGAGGATGTGCTCGATTGCGATCTGGTCACCGTCTGGCGCGAAGAAGACGACGCCACCCGCACCGAGAACCGGCGACGCGCTGCCGCCAAGGCGGCAGTCAAGCGTGCGCAAAAGAAGGGCCGCGAGGTTGCCCATTCAGCCAGGAATGGCCGAGACGAAAACTCGGAGGCCAAACTGCGCGGATGGGAGGATTTTGAGAGCGACGGGCTGCTGCGCTGACAAGCGGCTCGGGCATCAGACCGAGAATCTTTCACTATCGATCGTGATCTCAAGGACAATTCCGGCGGGGTCCCAATCTCGCACGACTCCGCCGAGCTCATTCGCGGCGGCGCGGATCAGGCGGCTTCCGAAGCCTTCGTCTTCGGTTGCGACCGGAGGTGGTCCTCCTACCTCTCTCCACTGGACACTCACCTTACCGTCTCTATTGGAGCAAGCGATCTCGATCGAGCCGGCGGGCGCCGAGAGGCTGCCATGTTTGGCAGCGTTTGTGGCGAATTCGTGTAGCAGGAGAGAAAGCGGCGTGATCATCGCTGGAGGCACCGGCAGATCGATGCCACTGATCGCGAAGCGGGGCTGCTCGTCAGTTCCATGCCGGTATGGCGCGAGGATTGCGGCGATCAATGCATGTAGGCTCGTCGCGCCATGAACAGACGGGCCAGTCGAGGGGAGCATCGTCAGCGCATGGGCCCGCGCGAGGGCGCCGAGGCGGTCAGAAACGGTGGAGGCGAGCGCGGCCGGAGTTTCAGCAGCTGGCGCGCTCAAATTGACGATGGTCCTTGCGATGGTAAAGAGGTTCTTCACGCGGTGGTCCATCTCGCGAAGCAGCAACTCCTGCTGCTCCTGCGCCCGCAGCCGCTCGGAAATGTCACGGCCGATCTTGGAGACACCGACAATTGCGCCAGACGCATCCGCGATGGGGGAAGCGGTCAAAGAGATGGGAATGCTGCTGCCATCCTTGCGCAGGCGAACGGTCTCGAAGTGCTCGACATGCTCTCCATTGCGAATGCGCACCAGGATCTGCCGCTCCTCGATCTGCCGATCGGGCGGTATCAGCAACATGAGCGGACGTCCGACCATTTCCTTGCGGCCGTAGCCGTAGAGACGCTCAGCGCCGCTGTTCCAGTCCGTGACGATGCCATCCAAATCGGTCGCGATGATTGCATCATCCGAGGATTCGACGAGCGCGCTCAGTCGCATCGCACTGGTTTCCGCCCGCTCCCGTTCGATCGCAAACCCGAGCTGACGGGCAATGGTCAACGCAAGTTCGCGTTCACGATCCCCGAAGCGATGGCGTGCCGGATAGTAGACCATGAACTTGCCGATGAGCTCGCGGGAGGTGGCAAGCGGGATGAAAGCCAGCGCTTCGATTCCCTCGCCAAGGACCGTGTCGATGATCTGCTGAGATTCACCGCTGAGACGAATATCCTCGACAAAGATAGGCTCGGCATCGTGCTCCCCGCGCGTCCACGGCGTGTGACCGTTAACTGCCTCGCGGTATTCATTAGAGAGTGAGCGCCAGGCGACGAAGCTCATGACGCCGTGGCTGTCAAATCTCAGGATCGAGGCGCGTGACGAACCGAGGGCGTCGCATATGGCATCCAGCGCCGCATCGTAGATCTCGCCAAGGCCGTTGGCACGGTAAAGTCGGTCGGTGAGACGAAAGAGGACGGCCTGCTCGCGGACAATATCGCCGTCGGCCGCCTCAAGCTGGCCTCGGCCCATGCCCGGATCACTCACGGCTCCGTGCTGCATGGCTCTGTCCCACGGATGGCTCTATTGAAAGTTCGGCCATCCTCGACCAAATAGCACCGCGTCCAGGGTCCAGGTCCTTGGACTGCTCGATCAAGACCCCATGCCAAAGAATATGCGCCTTGCGCAGTTTCGCAATAGGGACTTGGGGCATGACGTTGATTAGGACCGTCAGTCGTTGTCCGTGCGGCTTTACGCTGACTGCGACTCAGCCTGTCACGTCTTCGGCGGCCCGCAGCGTCCTTTCAGCACGGCGATCTCGGTCTCATGGTCGCCGCCGGACATTGATGAGACCGGCACGCCAATGAGGAAGACGCCAAGCGCGTCACCCGTAGCCGCCTTGTTCTGCTGGTTTGTCAGAACCGCCAGGCGCTCTTTGTCGGCTTGCGTGCAGGGGCCAGCATTGGGCACGCCTGCTATTTTGTCCGGTGGTGTAGCGCAGCCTGCAACGCAAACGATCGTAGCAACGGTTAAAGCAAACCGCTTTATAGTCCCCCCCAAAATCTCAAACCCGCTGCCAACGTTGCTTAGCTTGGCACGGATGGCAAGCGGTCAAACTCGAATTCGACAACAAAATGCAAATGGAGCATTATGCCAGCCGGTGTCGGGGAATGCCTCAATGGATTTGCGATCGTATTTTGCCGCGGTGAGCGTAACACTTTTGTCGGGTTGTGCTGCCGACTATTTCAACAATTACGACACGATGACGCTTGCGTCCGGCGACGCAAACAACACCAATTCGCTTTTGCAAACGGTCGATCCGTTTAATCCGCACAGCAACAACACGCATATCGAAGGCGTCGGGCAACGCAGCGTGGCTGTTGTCCAACGCTATCGCGTGCCTACAGCTTCGCCGCGCATGTGTTTCATTCGCCCTATTAGACCCGGCCGAACCCATTGCGTGGCGGGCCGCTTCATGCCCTTCGGCATGGCATCGGCTGGCGCGAGCCGGTAGCGTCAGTAATGCCGACATTTCAATACCTGTCCGGCTTCGCCCGCAACGATGGCTGTCCCACCGATCAGACCTCAGCGACTCCAGGGCCGACCGCGCAGGGTGCGGCAAGATCGGCCGCTCCGATGATGGCAACCCGACCATATCTCGACTCAAGCGGGAGCAGCAGAGCGACCCGATGGTGACATTTGGAATCTAGCCGTTCCGCGATCCTGCCAGCGGAACGCACGTGGCTCTTCCTCGTTTTTGGCTCTGAAGGGAACCATGAAACGGAGACAGAACGATGAGAAAGCTTTTGTTACCCGTTGTGACAGGCGCCCTTGTCGCCTTGTCTGGCGCAGCTTTTGCCGACACTCCCGTATCAGCCGCTACAAACCTTAATGTTCGCGCCGGTCCAGGCTCGCAATATCCGGTCATCGGCGTGCTGCGGGCAGGCCAGACGGCCACATTGAACGGCTGTCTGCAAAACTCGAAATGGTGCACCATCGCCGAAGCTGGTGGTCAGGGCTGGGTTTATTCCGACTACGTTACCGCAGAATTCGGTGGCAATCGGGTCGTCTTAACCGAGCGACCGGCCAATTCCGGCATCGCGGTCGTGAAACCTCCTCGCGATCAGGCTGATGCCGGAGCCGTCGCTGGTGGCGCCACCGGAGCGATCGCCGGCGCTATCATCGGAGGACCGGTAGGCGCTGCTGTGGGCGGCGCGGCGGGGGTCGTTGGCGGCGGCGCAGCCGGCACCGTGATCAATCCGCCCGAACAGGTGCGCACGTACATCAGCGCGCATCGGGTCAAGCCTGTTTACCTTCAAGGAAAGGTTGTAACCGGCGCGACCTTGCCTGAGACGGTGGCTCTACAGAAGATCCCGAACTACCGCTACCGCTATGTCTATGTGAACAACCGACCGGTGCTGGTTGAGCCGTCGACGCGCCGCATCGTGTATGTGGAACGCTGAAAGTGCCAATCGGCAATGAATACCGACCGCCGGGCGGGTTGCACGGCGGTCAAGCCGAGGCGGGTGTTGACGGCAACACACGACCGCGAACAACGACACCGTCGATTTATGGTGAACATCTCCGGCGTTGGCTGCGTCGTTCACGCAATGCCGCCGAGACATCGGCGGCGACCGGCCGGCGGAAGTGGCGGCCGGCGCTAGGAATGTGGCGGCGCACGGCTTCCAGGCGCTCAAGATGAACGGCACCTCGGAACTGCAGATCGTCGACAGCCACGACAAGATAGACACGGCTATAGAGCGCGTCGCCATGGTGCGCGAGGCGGTCGGGCCGAATATCGGCATGGCCGTCGATTTCCACGGCCGCGTGCACCGGCCGATGGCGCGCATCCTGGTCAAGGAGCTGGAGTCATACCGGCTGATGTTCATCGAAGAGCCGGTGCTCAGCGAAAACCGCGAGGCGCTGAAGGAGATCGCCGCGCTCGGCTCGACGCCGATCGCGCTCGGCGAACGGCTCTACAGCGGGTGGGACTTCAAGTCGGTGTTCGAGGAAGCGGTGTCGGCCGGATCTGTCGCACGCCGGCGGCATCACCAAAAGCCGCAAGATCGCGGCGATGGCCGAAGCCTATGACGTGGCTGTGGCGCCGCACTGTCCGCTCGGGCCGATCGCGCTGGCCGCATGCCTGCAGCTCGACTGAAGCGACCGTCGACGGAAGAGGTCGCCACCGGGAGAGGCAATCGAGCTCCTCAACGCGAAGCTCCCCCGACTGTTGTCGGCAGCATTCTATTGGATGATACCTGCTGGAAATACGCGCTCCGCTTGCGGGCAGAATAGAGTGGAAGGGAAGTTGCGGCTGCCCTCTTCTATCCTATTGCGCCGCCAGCGCCGTCACTTCCCGCCGGAAAGGCAGGGCGTCACCAATATCGGCCTCGTCCAGCTCGCGGGCGAAGCGGTGGCCGGCATAGGTTGCCCAAGCGATCGGCCCCGGCGCTTCGGCATCGCCGATAACCTTGATCGAACGGATGCCGTTGCCGGCCCACTCGTTTTCCCGGGCTTTCAGCGCGCGCCAAACGGCATCGTCCTGATTGCGCGACGTGACCAGGACCACGGCATCGGCTGCCACCTCCTGCCGCGCGCCGGTATAGACGCAGGCCGTCACGACGCCACCTGACGCGATGGTCGTGAGAGTCCTGTTGAGGACGATATCTGTCCCCAGCGCCGCCAGGCGGCGGTGGATGGCACCCTGCTCTAGCGTGTTGCGGGTCCAGTCTGAGACATAGGCAGACGGCGTTACCAACGTCACCTGCGCACCCTGCCGCGCCATCAGCTCCGCCAGCACGCCGCCCATGTAGTAGTGATCGTCGTCGAACAGCACGACCTTGCCGGAAGGCACCTTGCCTCCCATCAGATCGTCGGGCGTGTAGACCGGCATGGCGGCGTCGATCGGCATTGGCACGACATGGGCGCGCGCGACGCCGTCGCGCCGCCAAGTCGATCCAGTAGCGATGGCGACGTTCTGGAAGCCGAAGGACAGGACGTCGTCCGCCGACAGCCGGCTTTCGAAATAGATGTCGACATTCGGCATCTGGCTGAGCTGATACTGGCGATAGTCGCGCACCCTGCCCCAGGCCGACAGGCCCGGAAGCAGGCATTCACGCGCCACGCGCCCGCCGAGCGCGGTGCCGGCTTCCGCTATCGCGACCTGATAGCCGCGCAGGCCGAGCGCGCGGGCGGCCTCCAGTCCGGCAGGCCCGGCGCCGACGATCAGCGCGCTGTCGCTATCGCCCTTGGCTTGCATGCGCTCCGGATGCCAGCCCTTGCGCCATTCCTCCATGAAGGTCGGGTTCTGCGTGCAGCGCGAGATCGACATTGTCATGTCGCCGGTGATGCAGATGTTGCAGCCGATGCATTCGCGGATGTCCTCGATGCGGCCCTCCTTGACCTTCCTTGGCAGGAAAGGATCGGCGATCGACGGGCGAGCGCAGCCGATGAAATCGAGCGTGCCTGATTTGATCATCCTCACCATCACGTCCGGCGAGGTGAAGCGGCCGACACCGACGACCGGCTTCGAGGTCAGCTCCTTGACGCCGGAGACCAGGCTTTCTTGCGCCGCCTCTTCCTTGAAGCGCGACGGCCCCGAACAATCGTCCCAGGCGCCGTGGGCGAGGTCCCAGAGATCGGGCAGCTCGGCATGCATCTCGATCATGTCGCGCACTTCCGAATTGGCGAAGCCAAGCTCGCCGATCATCTCGTCCAGCGATAGCCTGAGCGTCAGGCCGCACGTGTCGCCGATCGCGTCGCGCCCTTCCTCGATCAGCTCGCGCATCAGTCGCGAGCGGTTTTCCAGCGAGCCGCCATATTCGTCGCTGCGCTGGTTGGTGGCGGTCGACAGGAAATGCTGGATGATGCCGAAGCCATGCGCGCCGTAGAGGCATACCAGGTCGAACCCCGCGTGCCTGGCGCGCTTGAAGGCGTTGCGGTGCCAGCGGCGCAGGTCGCGGATGTCCTGCTTGTCCATGGCGCGCGCCTGCACCGGATCGTTGGTGAAGGTGCGGATCGGCAAGGCCGAAGGGCCGCGCGGAACCTCCTTGGTGTAGAGGTTGGGACCGTTGATGCCGGAATAGGCAAGCTGTATGCCGGCGAGCGCGCCATGTTCGTGCATGGCCTTGGCCATTTTGGCCAAGGCCGGAATATCGGCGTCGTCCCACAGCCTGAGCTCGATGAAGGGCGTGATCTCGGAGGTGTGATGCATCTCCGTCTGCTCAGTGAAGATGACGCCCCATCCGCCTTCGGACTTCATTCGGCGCATCTCCGCCGCGGCTGACGGATCGCGATAGCCGCCTCCATTGCAATGCGGAACCTGGTAGAAGCGGTTCTTGGCGGTCACCGGACCGATCTTCATCGGCTCGAACAGAATGTCGTAGCGTGGGTCGCGCATGTAATCCTTCCATCGGCTTGGCGCTGCCGCTGCTGCCGAGATTACTCATAAGTTGGCACGGGCGCGGGAAAACTACGGAATTCTTCTGTGCGGATTAGGACGCGCCTAATCGCCCTTGCATGGATTAGCCTCAGATGAAGCGAGGCTGAGCCAAATGCGACTTCAGGACCGCCGCGGCGCGATGTAGAGAACGGCTGCGGCAACGGGACCGGACAGGAATGGACAGCGTCAGAATACTCGAGAGGTTGATCGCCTTCCCGACGGTGAGCCGCGACTCGAACCTCGACCTCATCGGCTATGCGGTGGACCTGCTTCGAGCAAACGGCATCGCCTCCCAGATCATCCACAGCGCCGACGGGCACAAAGCCAATCTTTTCGCCACGATCGGGCCGGCCGATAAGCCCGGCATCATGCTCTCCGGTCACACGGATGTCGTTCCCGTCGACGACCAGAACTGGACGCTGCCGCCATTCGCTATGACCGCGCGCGACGGCAAGCTTTACGGGCGCGGCGCGGCGGACATGAAGGGTTTCGTGGCCTGCGCGCTCGCGGCAAGCCTCAAGGCCTCGAAAATAGCGCTTCGCACACCCTTGCATCTGGCGCTCTCCTACGACGAGGAGATCGGATGTCTCGGCGTGCGCGACCTGATCGAAATGCTAAGCGCGGCACCCCAACGCCCGCTGCTGTGCATCGTCGGCGAGGCGACCAACATGCAGGTGGCGACCGGGCACAAAGGCAAGCTCGCGGCGCGCGCCCTCTGCAAGGGACGCGAAGGCCATTCGGCGCTCGCTCCGCTGGCACTCAACGCCATCCATCTCGGTTGCGATTTCGTGCGCGCGCTGCGCGACGAACAGGACCGGTTGGTCCGTGACGGCGCGCGCGACGGCGACTACGACATTCCCTACACGACCGTGCATGTCGGCAAGATCAATGCCGGCGTGGCGCTCAACATCGTGCCCAACCTTTGCGTGGTCGATTTCGAGATCCGCAACGTCGCCGCCGATGATGCCGCCGGCATTCTCGACAGGCTGTGCATTGCCGCGGCGCGCATTGCCGCTGATGCCGCTTCAATCGCGCCCGAAGCCGCGATCGACATCGAGATCACCAACACCTACCCGGGCCTCGACACGCCGGTCGCTTCGGAAGCGGTCGCCTTCGTCAAATCGCTGACCGGCGCCAACGATACCATGAAGGTCGCGTTCGGCACGGAAGGCGGATTGTTCAGCCGCGATCTCGGCACGCCGGCCGTCGTGTGCGGACCGGGCTCGATGGCGCAGGGGCACAAGCCGGACGAATTTATCAGCGTCGAACAGCTGCGGCGTTGCGACGAGATGCTGGAGAGGCTGCTGTCGCGGCTCGCCGACGGCTGGCCGTGACCCTCCTCATTTGACGATGCGTTCGGTGCCGAAGACGCCCTGCTCGACGACGAAGCGGCGACAGTGGTCGATGAAGGCTTGCACCGTCAGCGTGCGATGCTCGGCGTTCGGCAGCGCAATTCCCATGGTCAGCGGCCTGATGTCTCCCAGCAAGGGCACGAAGACCAGCAGCTTGCCGTCGGGCGACATGGTGTTGAGCGGCCGCATGTTGGCGATGCCGTAGCCGAAGCCATTGGCGACCATCGAGCGCATCACGGCGATGTCGCCGGTGCGCTCGGCGATTTTTGGCCGAAGTCCCTTGGGCTGGAAAGCCGACAGGAAATATTCGCGGCTGTAGGGCAGATCGAGCAGCACCATCGGCTCATCGACCAGTTCCTCGGGGGTGATGCCCGTCCTCCCCGCCAGGCGATGCGCGGCCGGCAGCATCACATAGGCGGGCAGTTGCATCAGCGGCTCGAATGTCATGTCCTGCGACAGTTCGAGATCGTAGGTCAGTGCTGCGTCTATTTCACCACGCTGCAGCATCTCGAACAATTGACCCTGGTTGCGCTCGAACTGCCGGACGCGCACGTCCGGATAGGCGTCCTCGAATTTCCGGCGCAACGCCGGCAGCACGATCTGCGCGAAAGTCAAAAGGCAGCCGATTGCCAGCGGTCCGCGCACCTTCTCCGCGATATCGCCGGCAATGTCATGCAGCGCATCCGCATCGTTGAGCAGCCGCGCGGCTTCCTTGAGGAACAGGCGTCCGCCCGCCGTGAGTGCAAGCGCGTGCGAATGCTTGCGCACGAAGAGCTGGACGCCGAACTCCGCCTCGAGCTGGGCGATCGAAGCCGAGATCGACGGCGGCGAGACGTTCACCTGCTCGGCCGCCTTGGCAATAGAGCCCGCCTCGCCGACGGCGACGAAGTACTCGAGTTGTCTGAGCGTGAAACGAAGCGGCATGGGCTTCTATGATGCCCGTTTGGTCGCTGCAATCAAGTCGCGGCCGCTTCTCAGTACTTGATCCAGGTGGTTTTCAGCGCGGTGTATTTGTCGAGCGCGTGCAGCGACAGGTCGCGCCCGAAGCCGGACTGCTTGAAGCCGCCGAACGGCGTCATCGGGCTCAGCGCATCGACGGTGTTTATCGACACTGTGCCCACGCGCAGTCGCTCCGCAATGCGGTGTGCCCGCGACAGGCTGTCGGTCCAAAGCGATGCCGCAAGGCCGTAGACGCTGTCATTGGCAATCCGGAGCGCCTCCTCTTCGCTATCGAAGGCGATGACCGACAGGACCGGACCGAAAATTTCGTCGCGGGCGAGCGGATCCTCGGGCGAGACATTGTCGAAGATCGTCGGCTGCACGAAGCTGCCGCGCCCGTCGACGGCCACCCGGCGGCCTCCGGCGACCAGCCGGGCTGACTTCCTGCCGCCATCGATAAAACGCATGACCGTCGCCGCATGCCGCGCATCCACCATCGCACCCATCCTGGATGCCGGGTCGAGGGGATCGCCGGGTTGCGTCGCCGCCGCGCGCTCGGCCAGTTTCTCGACCAGCGCGTCCTTGATGCCGCGCTCCACCAGAAGCCGGGAATTGGCTGAGCAGACCTGACCCTGGTTGAAGAAGATGCCGAAGGCGGCCATGTCGGCAGCCGCGTCCAGGTCGCCGCAATCCGCGAACACCAGATTGGGGCTCTTGCCGCCGGTCTCCAGCCAGACCTGCTTCATATTCGACTGGCCGGAATATTGCAGGAACAGCTTGCCGACCGCGGTCGACCCGGTGAAGGCGAGGCAATCCACATCCATATGCCGCCCAAGCGCCTGGCCGGCGGTCTCACCCAGGCCGGGCACAACATTGAGCACGCCGGCGGGCAGGCCCGCCTCCATAGCGAGTTCGGCCAGCCTGAGTGCCGAGAAAGGTGATTGCTCGGCCGGCTTCAGCACCACCGAATTGCCCGCCGCCAGCGCAGGCGCGCATTTCCAGGTGGCCATGTCGAGCGGGAAATTCCAAGGCACGACGGCGCCCACGACGCCAAGCGGCTCGCGCCGCACCAGAGCTAGGTCACCCTGGCCCGTCGGCGCCACCTCGTCATAGACCTTGTCGATCGCTTCGGCATACCACTGGAAGATCGCCGCCGAGCCCGGCACGTCGATGGTGGCGGCATCCTTGACCAGCTTGCCCATATCCAGCGATTCCAGCAGCGCGAGCTCCTGCAGGTTCTCGCGCAGCAACTCCGCCAGCCGCAGCAGCACCTGCTTGCGATGCTGGGGACTCGTTCGCGACCAGACGCCGGCCTCAAAACTGCGCCGCGCCGCCGCGACGGCGAAATCGATATCCTCCTCCCCGCAGGAGGCGACTTCGGCGAGCGTCGCTCCCGTGGCCGGATTGACGCTGGCGAAGGTCCGGCCGGAGCGCGCCGGCACCGGCTTGCCGTCGATGAACGCCTTGTCGCGGAAGCGAATCGCGGACGCCTTGCCGACCCACTCCTTGTGGCTGAGTTCGCTCATGCTCGCTCCAGAACTGGTCGGACTATTCGTCACCGGGGACGCCGTAGCTCGGCGCGTCGGACGGATTGAGGGCGCGGGTGACATAGGCATCGAGCTGGGGCTTATAGATCTCCCACAGCGTTGCCAGCTGCTCGATCGGACACGCTTCCGTCCAGTCGCAGCGCAGGTCGGCGACGGGCCAGGACACATCGCGGACCAGCTTCATGCCGGCGGAGCGGACAGGCCCCGCCTCGCCGCCGGCATGAAGCGCGGCGCGCATCGTGACGATCAGCCGGTCGCCGAGATGGCCTTCGGAGGCAAGGAAGGCGTCGACCATGGCACGCGGGATGCCGTCATTCGCGAGCAGGTTGCCTCCGCAGGCAACGTCCTCGCCGTGCGCCTCGGCCCAGATGCCGAGCGCTTTCGGCCCGGAGTGGATCGCGCTGACGCCTGCGGCGTCGACCGCCAGCACCTGACGGTATTCACTGAAGGCGGCCGTGCGCTTCAGGATCGCGACAGCCTCCGCGGCGGAGGCGCCGCGCGCCATCAATTCCAATGCCCGCGGCCCGAGTGTCGGGTCAGTGACGTTCTGGCTGGCGACCGCGCCGACGCCCGCCTGCGCATAGGCGCAACGCGCCGCGACCGCGGGAGACGACGACGACACCGCCACGCCGAACATGCCCGTGCGCCTGCAGCGCGCGACGATAGAAAAAGTCATGGCGCTTTAGTCCGGAATGACGGCGGTGCCGTCGATCTCGACCAGCCATTCCGGCCGCGCCAGCGCCGACACGACCAGCCCGGTCGAAACCGGATGTACGCCCTTGATGTATTCGCCCATCGTCCGGTAGACGGCTTCGCGGTGGCGGACGTCGGTGATGTAGACCACCACCTTCACCAGATGCTCCATCGTGCCGCCGCACTCCTCGATGAGCTGCTTGATGTTCTGCATGACCTTATGGGTCTGCTCGACCGGATCGTGGCTGTCGATGTTCTTGGCGGTGTCGAGATCCTGCGGGCACTGGCCGCGCAGATAAACGGTGCGGCCGCCGCGCGTGACGACCGCCTGGCAGAGATCGTTGTCGAGCTTCTGCTCGGGATAGGTGTCCTTGGTGTTGAATTTGCGAATTCGCGTATGCGCCATCTTGGTCTCCATCAGGGATCGGGCTCGCAGCTTTGATCAGGCGTCCACGGTCTCGCGCGTCGCGGCGGCGTGGTAGGCGAGATATTTGCGCTGCGTCGAAATACGGTCGGCCACGTGTTTGGCATCGTGCCAGACGCCCCAGATGAAGCTCGAGCCTCTGCGCGACTGCCAGGGCAGACCCAGGAAATAGATTCCGGGCTCTGTCGAGACGCCGCGCTGATGCCTTGGTCGGCCCCTCTCGTCGAAAGCGTCGACCTTCAGCCAGCTGTAATCGACGGCGAAGCCCGTCGCCCAAATGATCGTCGCTACCCCGGCTTCGGCAAGATCGAGCTTGAGGATCGGATTGGTCACGCATTCCGGGTCGGAATCGATTTTGCGAAGATCAGGTTCTTCCGGAAGGTCGAGACCATTGCGCTCGACATAGGCGTCGGCCTCGTCCAGCAGCGACATCAGGCTGGCATCGCCCCTGGCAATGTTCTTCGCAAGATCCGGCGCGAAACTCATCACGCCGTCCTGGTACGTCTTTGTCATGCCGACAAGCGTAAGCCCCTCCGCCGCCAGACGGCGGAAATCGATCGTCTCGCCGCCGCGCGCGCCGCTCACCGCGATCGTGACATGCTCCGTGCCGGGCCCTGGAGTTTCGAGATCCCATTTGCCGAGGACGCCCAGCCACCAGCAGAAGTCGCGCCCGCGATAGGCGCGCGGCGGACGATCGTGCGGGCCGACCGAGAGATAGACGCGCCTGCCTGAGCGCTGCAACTCATCGGCAATCTGCACGCCCGAGGATCCCGCTCCGACCACCAGCACCGCGCCCTTCGGCAATTGCGCCGGGTTGCGATAGGCGCTGGAGTGGATTTGCAGGATGCCGGCATCGGCAGGAACGAGCGGTGGGATGACCGGGACCTGGAAAGGCCCGGTCGCGGCCACGACGCTGTTGGCTTCGATCACCCCATCCGAGGTCTCGACGCTAAATCCAGGACGGCCGACATTCCTTTGCACGAGCTTGACCTCCACGCCGCAGCGGATCGGCGCATTGATCTGCTTTGCATAGGCGACGAAATACTCGGCGACCTCCTCCTTGGGAGGAAAACCGTCGGGACCCGTCACCGGAAACTCCATGCCCGGAAACCGGTCATGCCAGGCCGGGCCATTGGCGACCAGGGAGTCCCATCGCTGCGAGCGCCAGCGCTCGGCGATCCGGCCGCGCTCAAGCACAAGATGAGGCACCCCGCATTTGCTCAGATGCTCGCTCATCGCCACCCCGGCCTGGCCGCCGCCGACGACGAGCGTGTCTACCTTCTCAACCGACATGCTCGGTCCTCTTCTGACCATCCGACAGCTTCCGCCGCGTGGGATGAAAACGATCTCGGGCAGTTGGTGGATGCAGCCAGGCTGCGCCATCCCACCGCTCCTCTGCTGGCGCTCACAAGTAGCAGCACGTGCCGGCGGGCGCCCATAACGAATCTCCGAAGTCACGCGTAACCATTTCCGAATTTCTCGCACCGATAGACGCACCTAGAGTCCCGGCGGTCGGATCGACAGCGCTGCATGAGGTGGCGGGCGAAGCCGGACATGTGTCCGCGCGGAACTGGTTCCGGAACAAGGATACGCCTTCGCGGCGGCCGGTTCTGCCATGCCTCGAGCGCCGGCATTCTCGAGGGGCTGGGCATGAAAACCGAAAGCTTTGACTACATCGTCGTTGGCGCCGGCTCGGCCGGTTGCGTGGTCGCCAATCGGCTGAGCGCCGATCCGTCGGTCACAGTGTGCCTGATCGAGGCCGGCGGCAGCGACAACAGTCTGCGCGTCAAGGTGCCGGCGGGCATCCTCTCGCTCTACGGCAACCCGAACTACGACTATTGTTTCGTCGGCGTGCCGCAGCCCCACCTCAACAACCGCAGCATTCCGGTCAACCGCGGCAAGGCGCTGGGCGGATCGAGCTCGATCAATTCGATGGTCTATATTCGCGGCGCCGCCCAGGACTATGACGAGTGGGCCGAACTCGGCTGCGCCGGCTGGGCTTATGACGATGTGCTGCCGGTATTCAAGAAATTGGAGCGCAACCTGCTTGCCCAGGACCCACGCTATCACGGCAGCGACGGCGAGCTTTTGGTCGACAATCCCCGTGATCCGAACGAGCTTTCCGCCATGTTCGTGAAAGCTGGCGCAAGCGCCGGTCTGCCTGCCAACACCGACTTCAATGCCGCAAGCCAGTTCGGCCTCGGGATCTACAACGTCACGCAGGATCGTGGACAGCGCTTCAGCAGCTTCAGCGCCTTCATGCGTCCCGTCCTCGATCGCAAGAACCTGACGCTGCTCAGCCAATGCGAGGTGATCGACCTCGTCATCGCCGGGGGTCGCGCCACGGGAATGCGCGTGCGGCACGAGGGCCAGCAGAAGCAGCTCTCGGCCAACCGCGAGATCGTGCTGTCGGCCGGCGCCATCAACTCGCCCAAGATCCTGATGGCATCCGGCATCGGGTCGGCAGCCGAGCTCAAGCAGATCGGCATCGCGCCGATCCTCGACCTGCCGGGCGTCGGCAAGAACCTGCAGGACCATGTCGATGGCATGATCACCGTGCGGTCCAGAAGCACCAGGACGCTCGGCCTCTCACTCGCCAACCTGCCGCGCATGGCAGCGGCGCCCTTCCAGTATTTCGCCCGCCGCAAGGGCATGCTCACCACCAACTACGTCGAAGCCGGTGGCTTTGCGAAGACCAAGCACGCGAACGGCCTGCCCGACATTCAGTTCCATTTCGTGCCGGGCTATCGCAGCCATCGCGGCAGGCTGATCGAATACGGCCACGGCTACGCCATTCACACTTGCGTGCTCAGACCGAAAAGCGTGGGCGAGATCAGGTTGTCGCGCGACAATTCTCGCCGCGACGTCCTGATCGACCACCGCTTTTTCACGCATGAAGACGACGCCATGGTGCTGGTGGAGGGCCTCAGGATCGCGCGCCGGATTTTTGCCTCGTCCGAGTTCGACGCGGTGCGCGGCCAGGAGATGCTGCCGGGCAAGGATGTCCGAACCGACGACGAGATCCTGGCCTATCTGCGCGCCGAGGCGCTGACCGTCTATCACCCGGTCGGAACCTGCAAGATGGGAACGGACGACATGGCCGTCGTCGATCCAGCGACACTCAAGGTGCGAGGCGTGGACGGACTCCGGGTCGCCGATGCCTCCGTCATGCCGAAGCTGATCGGCGGCAACACCAACGCGCCAAGCATGATGATCGGGCAAAAGGCTTCGGAGATGATCCTCGGCCCGGCGCGCAACGCCGAAAGGTAGAGGCCGTCTCACCCTTCAACATCGGGGCAGATCGGCGTTCAGCACTGCTGGACTGCCTCGACTTTTGCTCTTGGAAATTGCGCTCAGTGATCCTCGTCGATCTCGTCGTGCAGAAGGCCAAGGATACGGCGCTTGAGCGCGATGAAGTCGGGTTCGAGGATGACGTCCATCGAACGCGGCCGTGGGATGTCGACTTTGATCTCGGCCTTGATCTTGCCGGGCCTTGCCGTCATCACCAGAACGCGGTCGCCGAGCACCAGCGCCTCGTCGATATCATGAGTGACGAAGAGCACCGTCTTCTGCTGCCGCTCCCAGACGCGCAGAAGCAGCTTCTGCATGGTGCCGCGCGTCTGGCTGTCGAGCGCGCCGAACGGCTCGTCCATCAACAGGACAGCCGGGTCATTGGCCAGGGCGCGCGCGATCGCCACGCGCTGCTTCATGCCGCCCGACAACTGGGCGGGGTAGTGGTCCGCAAAGGACGCGAGGCCGACCTCGTTGAGATACTGGTTGACGATCTGCCTGCGTTGCTCCGCAGGCAGCCCCTTGCGCTTCGGCCCGTATTCGATGTTGGCGCGCACCGTGAGCCACGGGAACAAGGTGTAGCTCTGGAAGACCATGCCCCTGTCGGCGCCGGGTTCGATCACTTCCCGGCCGTCGACCTTGATGCTGCCCGAGGTCGCGTCATTGAGGCCGGCGGCGAGGTAGAGCAGGCTGGATTTGCCGCATCCCGAAGGACCGACGATCACGCAGAATTCATTCTTGGCCACCTTCAGCGACACATCGTCCAGCGCCAGCACGCCATTGGCATCGCCATAGCGCAATGTCACGTCCTCGATGGCCATCGTGGTGCCGGCCGAACGCGGATCGCCGGCCGCATGGGCCGTGCCGGCCAAATTGTTCGCCTTGACGGTTTCGGTCATCACTACCCTTGATCCGGCTGCGTTTTGCGAGGATGCGTTCAAGATCAAGGTGCCCATGGCGCGACCCTTGCCCGGAGAATGCGGAATGCCGTGTCGGTGATCAGGCCCAGAAGCCCGATTGCGGCGATCGCCATGAAGATCACATCCACCTGGAAGCCGCGCATTGCCTTGAGGCTGATATAGCCGAGGCCGCTCGACGCGGCGACGAGCTCGGCAACGACCAGATAGGTCCAGGCCCAACCCATGGTGACGCGAAGCGTGTCGAGGATCGCCGGAAGCGCTGCGGGGAAAATGACGTGCCACACCGCTTCTGAGCGCTTGGTGCCCAAAGTGTAGGAGGCGTTGACCAGGTCCCTGGAGACGCTGCGGGCGCAGTCGGAGATCATCACCAGCTGCTGGAAGAACGTGCCGAAGAAGATGACCGCTATGCGCTGTTCGATGCCGATGCCGATCCAAAGGATGAACAGCGGCACGAAGGAGGTCACCGGCAGGTAGCGGATGAAGTTGACCAGCGGCTCCAGCGGCGCCTGCACCGCCCGGTAGGTGCCCATCCACAGTCCCAGCGGCACCGCGATCAGTGACGACACGATGAAGCCCAGGATGACCACTTTGGCGCTGGTCAGCGTGTGGTAGAAGAGGCTGCCGTCGAGCGACATGCGGTAGGCCGTCTCGAGCACGGTTCCGGGCGTCGGCAGGAACATGTTCGGCACGACGCGGCCATAGGACAACAAGGCCCAGCCGCCGATCACGACGACCCACATCGCCAAAGCGAGCGTGGTTGCCGTGCTGGCGGGGATATTGGCGAATGGAGTCGTCAGGCGCGTCCACGCCGTCCCCCTTTGTGCCATAAGATGGCCTCCGTGATTTAAGCGCGAAGCTGAAGCTTTCGGGAAAAGGGAGGCCGGCCCCGGAGAGGCCGACCAGATCCGGCTTTGGGAAGATGGGACCGGCCCGGCCGGGCGGGCCCCGCCATTCCGATGGCTCACTGTTCCTTGATGAAATCGGTGTCGAGGATGGTTTTCGAGTCGATCGTCATCTTGAGCTTGCCGGCCTTGCCCCAGACGTCCTGCGCGAAGTTCACCAGGTCGGCCGCTTCGCTCTTCTGCGGCGTGCCGAAGAATTCCAGGTTGCGGGCGCGGTCGTAGTAGCGCACGCCCTTGGCGCCGGCCGCGAAATCCTCAGGCTTCTCGAGATAGCCGCCAATGCCCTTGGCCATGATCTCATAGGCCTTGTCCGGGTTGGTCTTGATGTATTCGACCGCCTTGTAATAGCCCTTGACGAGGGCCTTCACGTCCTCGGGGTGCTTCTCGATCAGGTCGCATTTGAGCGCGATCACATCGACGATCAGGCCGGGCGTGGTCGTGGAGTCGATCAGCACCTTGCCCTTGCCGCCCTTGCGGACTTCGGTGAGGTGCGGCTCCCAGGTCACCGCGGCGGGAACCTGTCCGGCGATGAAGGCCGTCGCGGCGTCATCGGCGGTCATGTTGGTGACGCTGACATCGTCCTCGGTCATGCCTTCCTTTTTCAGGAGCACATTGAACCAGAATTCGGAAACGGAGCCCTCGTTCAGGGCGACGGGCTGGCCCTTCAGATCCTTGAGCGACTTGACGTCGGCCTGCGTGACGACGCCGTCGCCGCCATGGCTGTCGTCGAGCGCCACGACATATTTGAAGCAGAGCTCGTCGGAGCGGTATTTCATGAGCTCGTCGACGGTGGAGGCAGCGCCGTCGAGATCGCCGCCGGCAACCGCCGCCATGTAAAGCGCCGATTCTTCGATGACCTTCAGGTCGACATCGACGCCGGCCTCCTTGAAATAGCCGAGGTCGCGGGCGAGAAACAGTGGCCCATAACCCACCCAGGTGGTCATGCCGAGGCGAATGGCGCCGGCATTGGCGGGAGCGGCAAGCCCCAGGCTGAGCAGGCCTGCGCTGACCGCCGTCATCAGGCAATTGCGGAATGTCTTCATTGTCGTGGTTCCCCATGGCTGTTGCCGGCATCGGCCCCTTTCAAGCGGCCTATGCCAGGCGGCGTTTTGCGGCCGCTCTCTTGTTATGCGTCGCCTCCCGGGCGCGCCTTATGTGTTCTAGACCTGCAAAAGAGCATCCGGGCCGGATCGCCAAAAGAAGTCTTTTTCTGTCCTTTGCTTCGCCGAAACCGAAGCAGCGGCGATCTTGGCTCACTTGTAAAGCGAAGCAGCGAAGGAGCCTGGCCGACAGGCCGACATCATGACTGGAAGCTTTTGAGATGGATCAGCGACTTTCCAAGCGTCGCGGGTCTTGAGATGCCGATTGATTCCCTTGAGACGCCGACGCAGGCTTTTCGAGCAGCAATGTATTTTTTGCCGGTCATCTGTTCAACAAGATATCCGCTGCTGACGCTGGAGGCCTGGAACAAAACCATCGCCGTCAACCTGACCGGCGTGATGCTCAGCGTGCGCGCCTTCCGCCCGACAATGCGCGATGGCGGCGCGATCGTGCTCTTGATGCCACTCGCCGATGCCTACACGGCCTCCAAGGCCGCGCTGGTGGCGCTCACGCGCTTGTGGTCGGTCGACTATGGCGTTTCGGCATCCGGGCAAACTGCATCTGCCCGGGGCCGACCGCCGCGGAAATGATGTCCGGCGTCATGGAGGCCTTATCGACCAACCAGCAACTGCAATTACCGCAGCAACGCATGGCCCGCCCGGAGCAAGTGGCGAACCTGATCGTGTTCCTGGTCTCGCCGGAAGCGTCTTACATTTCCGGCGCCATCATCCCGGTCGATGGCGGCGCAGCCGCCCATAGTCCCGGCATGCCTTTCCCTAAGCGCCGTGACAATAAGTAAATGCCAACACTCAACCGCGGCATTCGCAAAAGCCCGACGTTTTCCAGGTGCGTCAATCGTTCGGCCTGCTTTTGGGCAGGGCTGAGATGCCCGTGTACGTCAGAACAGGCGCAAAGCTGCCGTTCCGTAGAAGATAAATGCGGTCGGCGAGTGGCAGATCAGCTTCTTGAATCAACTTTGGCGAACTGCTTCCTAGCCCCTTGGCGAATAACGATTTTGTTAGTCGCCGAGGCCGTCGTTTCCTACAGGAAATCAATACGTTAGCGGCTGGTTCGCCACCCCATTTCCTTCGTATTCTCTCGTATGGTCTGGCGAACCTTATGACGATGAACGAGATTAATGCTGGCTAGGGATATCGATTAGCGGAGAGCCAAGAATTCTCCTGGTCAATGGCCGAAAGGGGCCGCAAGCGGGCTGGCGGGTTATGGCGTTGTCCATGTTTGGACGTTCAGATTGCAAAGGCTAAAACCTTCCAAGTCGAACATCAACCTACCCGAGAGTTTGGCTCGCCAGAGCATAGGTCTTCGGCATAACCGGGCCACCTGCAGCAAAATCGCTGATGCGTTTGCCCATCGACATAGTGAGCACCGTATCGAAAACTGGCATTCCAGCGTGCGACAGAAAGGCGGCGAACTCGCCACTGTCCATGTGGGTGTCGACCCGAAGGAAAGTCCCCGAATGGTCGGCCACGTGCGGCCGGACGATCGCCACAGCGTCGGCGTCGCTTTCGGCCACGACCGGCCCCACGACATGGCCCCGCCCGAACGGCCGGCAAAGCGCGAAAGCAGTCAGCTTGTTTCCGTCGAAAAGCCCGTAACCGAGCGAATGCTCGAAGAGCTTTTCAATCAGCGCCGTCCGGCTCACGCCGAACGCCGACGCGTCGAGAGCGATCGCCGCGGGAACATCGCTTGCGTCCAGCGTCCGGATGTCGCGACGCGCCTCAGTCGGGTCGCCCATCACCGGCAGGCGGACGACGCCCTGGCATTGAAACACGGTCTTCTCAGGCTGGAAGTCCAGCGAAAGATATAGCCGCCGCGCGGCGCGGGTCGCGTTGAGGCGCAGGTCGCGCCCAGGGATCTTGTCGAAGACCCGCTTCATCAGCCATTGCGCCGCTCCCAGCGTCTGAAGTCGTGGCGAGGTGATGACCATGCCGACCGTCGCCAAACCGGCGCCGTGAGCGAACCACATGGCGGAACCCAGAACGCGGCCGATCTCGTCGAGCGCCACGAAGCCTTGTCCCGTTTCGCGCAGGAATTGCCAGTCCTCGGCCCGATGCGGCCACCCCACCGACAGGGAGAGCGCATGCAAGCGGTCCAGCTCGACGGCTTCGATGTCGGCGATCCGCATCGAGAAGGCATCGATTTTCAAGCTTTCGGACGGCTTCAATTCCTTGCCTCTGAAAGATTGCGCAGCGGGTGACGCAAACGCCCCTTGCCCTGCCAACGCTAAACAACCAGACCGATACGATTTGCTCGAATGCCGCGCGCCAACGCAAGATTCGACTGAAACACTTCCGCTTTCGGCACGCAATCGCGAAAGAACGCGCCCATGCTCTGCGGCAATTCTGCAGTTATGGCCAGCGGGACCGAGCCCGTAAACCCAAAAATGCCTTGAGGGTCTGGAATGGACGTCTTTGACATCCTCGACCGTCTTGTCGCCTTTCCGTCGGTCGCCGGCAAGTCGAACGGCGACATTGCGGGCTGGATCGCGGCCTATCTCCACGAACATGGCGCTGAGGTCACCCTGCTTCCCGGGCCGGAAGGCGACCGTTCCAATCTTTTCGCGACAATCGGCCCCGCCGATGTTCCTGGCTATGTCCTTTCCGGCCACATGGACGTCGTCCCCGCCGGCGAGCCGCAATGGAGCTCGCCGCCTTTCGCCCTGCGTCGGGAGGGCGAACGGCTGTATGGACGCGGCACAACGGACATGAAGGGGTTTCTCGCCGCCGCGCTTGCGGCCGCGCCCATGCTCGCGGGACTGCGCCTCGCCCGGCCGATCCACCTCGCCTTCTCCTATGACGAGGAGGTCGGGTGTCGCGGCGTGCCGCATCTGATCGCCCGCCTTCCCGAACTTTGCGCCAAGCCGCTCGGCGTCATCGTCGGCGAGCCGAGCGGCATGCGCGCTGTGCGCGGCCACAAGGGCAAGGCGGCCGCCCGCGTGACCATAAGGGGGCGCTCAGGCCATTCCTCTCGCCCCGATCTAGGTCTCAATGCCATCCATGCGATGGCCGATGTCCTGAGCACGGCCGTGAGCGAAGCCGGAGGGCTGATGCACGGCCCGTTCGATGCGGCCTTTGAGCCGCCCTATTCCTCGCTGCAGGCCGGCGTGATCGCCGGCGGCCAGTCGGTCAACATCATCCCCGATACCTGCACGCTGGATCTGGAGGCGCGCGCTGTACCCGGCATTGATCCGGCCAGCCTGCTCGCGCCCGTCAAGGCGAGGACCGGGGCCATTGCCGCCAAAGGCTATCGTGTCGAGTGGACGCCGGTCAGCGCCTATCCGGCGCTGTCGCTGCCGCAGGACGCGCCGCTGGCGGCGCTGTTGCAAGAGCTGACCGGCCAGACGCCGCTCGCCGCCGTCAGCTACGGCACCGAGGCCGGGCTGTACCAGGCCGCGGGGCTGGACGCGATCATCTGCGGCCCCGGCGACATCGGCCGCGCCCACAAGCCGGATGAATACATCTTCGCCAGCGAACTCACCGCCTGCCGGCAGATGATCGACGCGCTGGGCGCGCGTTGCGTGGGCTGAAGGAGCAGCCGGAATGACCTTCCTGTTCAACTCCGATGCGCAGCGCGGTGCGGTCTTTGCCGAGGTCTTTGCTAGCGAATTGCCCGACCTGCCCTTCGCGATGGACCCGGCGACGGTCGATCCCGACGCCGTGCGCTATCTGATCACCTGGACCGTTCCGCAGGACCTCTCCCGCTACAGGAATCTAGAGATCCTGTTTTCCATCGGCGCCGGCGTCGACCAGTTCCGCTTCGATGCAGTGCCTGCGAGAGTGAAGATCGTGCGCATGATCGAGGAAGGCATCGTGCGCATGATGCAGGAATATGTGACGCTCGCCGTGCTCGCTCTCCACCGCAACCTGCCGACCTATCTGTCACAGCAGCGCGCCGGACAGTGGCGCGACATCCCGCAACTCCAGGCAGCATTGCGCCGGATCGGCGTGCTCGGCCTGGGCCAACTCGGCCAAGCTGTCCTCGACCGGCTGAAACCCTTCGGCTTCCCGCTCGCCGGCTGGAGCCGCTCGCCACGGCAGATCGAGGGCGTGGCCTGTCATCATGGCGAGCTCGGATTAGAGCAAATGCTGGCAACCAGCGACATCCTGGTCTGCCTGCTGCCATTGACCGAGGAGACGCGTGAACTTTTGAATGCCGGCCTGTTTGCGAAACTGCCTGAAGGGGCGTCTCTCGTTCATACGGGTCGAGGCCCGCAGCTCGACCAAGAAGCGCTTGTCGCCGCGCTCGATAGCGGCCATCTGTCGTCGGCGATGATCGACGTGACCAATCCCGAACCGCTGCCCGCGGGACATCCGTTCTGGTCGCATCCGAAGATCATCCTGACTCCGCATATAGCCAGCGTCACCCAACCCGCGAGCGCCGCGCGCGCCGTAATCGACAACATCAGGCGCCACCGCGCCGGTCTCGATCCCATCGGGCTCGTCGACCGGTCGCGCGGTTATTGAAATTCAACTGGAAAGGCCATCCTTTGTCCCTGCTCAAGTCCATCGATATCAACCCAAGCTTTTCGCCTCGCGAATCGAACGCGTTGCCAGAGCGGCTGATTGCCGGCGACCCCGCCTTCAAAACCTGGGCTCAGGACGTCGCCAAGGACGACCTTGTCCATACCGGCGTCTGGGAGGCTACGCCCGGCGAAACGCGCTCGATCAAGGGGGAGACTTTCGAGTTCTGCCATATCCTCGCCGGCGTGGTCGAAATCACGCCCGACGCCGGCGAAAAGGTGACCTACCGGGCCGGCGACAGCTTCGTCATGAAGCCGGGCTTCACCGGTGTCTGGAAGACCATCGAGACCGTGCGCAAAATCTACGTCACGGTGGGCTAGCGAGCGTCTGCACAGGCCACGACCTCCGCGGAAGATTTTGCCGTCTCTTGTCCCCGGCACGCAACATTCGTCGGCGGCGGATCACCGAACAGCGCATGCTGCGTGCCGGCACGGGCTAGGCTCAGGCCAATCCTGCCAAGTGGGTTGCCCATGAGCCTGAGCTTCAATCCCGATACAATCGCCCATCCCGTCGGCCACTTCATCGATGGGGAGCTGGTTTCGGCCGAGGGAGCGATGGAGATGCGCCGTCCGTCCGATGGCAAATCCTATGCCGCCTGCCCCGTGGCCGGTGTGGATTTGGTCGACCGGGCGGTGGAAAGCGCGAAGGCCGCGCTGAAAGCCAGCAACTGGGGCGGCGTCCGCCCGCGCGAGCGCACCAAGGCGCTCCACGCCTGGGCCGATCTGATGGAGGCGGAGGCCCAAACGCTCGCCCGAATCGAGGCCCTGAGCTCGACCCGGCCCGTGGGCCAGCTCGTCGCCGGCGACATCGCCGTCACCGCCGAGCAGATCCGCTTCTTTGCCGAGTTCGCCGACAAGGAAGGCAGCGAGCTGGTGCCGACCGACGACGCCAGTCTCGGCATGATCATGAGCGAGCCCTATGGCGTGGTCGGTGCGATCACGCCGTGGAATTTTCCGATCTCGATGGCCGGATGGAAACTCGGCCCGGCGCTGGCCGCGGGCAATGCAGTCGTGCTGAAGCCGTCGGAAATGACGCCCTTCTCGGCTATCTACATGGCAGAGCTTGCGGTCAGGGCCGGCCTGCCGTCGGGGCTGATCAACGTGGTGCTCGGCGACGGCCCGACGACCGGCACGGCGCTCACCGGTCATCCCGAGATCGCCAAGGTCAGCTTCACCGGTTCGACCCGCGCCGGCTCAGCCATCATGGAGAACGTCGCCCGCACCGGTGTCAAGCCGATGACGCTGGAGCTCGGTGGCAAGAGCCCGCAGATCGTCTTTGCCGATGCCGATCTCGACAAAGCGGCGACTGCAATCGCCGGCAGCGTCACTTTCAATGCCGGCCAGGCCTGCGTGGCCGGCACGCGCCTGATCGTCGAGAAGAGCGTGGCCGACCGGCTGACGGCCTCGATCCTGGAAAAGATGAAGGCCGTGCGGCCCGGTCCGACCTGGGAGGAGACGACGCAATATTCGCCGATCATCTCGCACGGGCAGCGGGCGCGCGTTGATGGCATCGTGCGAGCCGCTGTCTCCGCCGGCGGCGAATGCCTGATCGGTGGCGGGGCCATGGAAGCTCCCGGCTATTTTTACGAACCGACGCTGATTGCCAATGTCAGTCAGGGCAATCCGGCGATCGTCGAGGAGATCTTCGGCCCGGTCCTGACCGTCCAGACCTTCGACAGCGAGGAGGAGGCGCTGGCGCTGTCCAGCCATCCGACCTACGGGCTGGCCTCCGGCCTGTTCACCGCCGACCTGTCGCGCACGATCCGTTTCGCGCGCAGGCTCGAGGCGGGCACCGTCTGGGTCAACCGCTACAGCCGCTCGCGCGACCACATCCTGCCGACCGGCGGCTACAAGCGCTCCGGGATTGGCAAGGACCTTGGCCGCGAAGCCTACCTCGCCAATCGCAGGACCAAGAGCGTCCTGATCACCCTGTGAAGAGATGTCGATGAAAACCTACTCTATTGCCCTGATCCCCGGTGACGGCATCGGCCCCGACGTCATTGCCGCTGCCTGGGCGGTGTTGGAAACGGTAGCCAAGCAGGGAGGCTTTTGCCTTGCAGGCACGGAGTTCCCCTGGTCCTGCCGCTTCTTCAAGGAGACCGGCCGCATGATGCCGGAGGACGGAATCGACACCTTGCGCGGCTTCGATGCCATCCTTCTCGGCGCCGTCGGCTGGCCGGCGGAGGTGGCGGATTCCGTCTCGCTGCACGGCCTGCTGCTGCCGATCCGCAAGGCCTTCGTGCAATACGCCAATATCCGGCCGCACCGCCTGCTGCCGGGCGTCAGAGGTCCGCTGCGGGCCGAGAGCTTCGACATCCTCTGCATCCGCGAAAACACCGAAGGCGAATATTCCGGCGCCGGCGGGCGCGTGCATCAGGGCACACTGGACGAGGTCGCTGTGGAGACCTCGATCTTCACCCGGGCCGGCGTCGAGCGCATCCTGCGCTTCGGCTTCGAGCAGGCGCGGTCGCGGCACGGCAAACTCGCCTCCGTCACCAAGTCCAATGCGCAGAAATACTCGATGGTGTTCTGGGACGAGATCACCCGCAAGCTGGCGGCGGAATATCCTGATGTCGCCGTCACCAGCTATCATGTCGACGCGCTCGCCGCGCGCATGATCATGGCGCCGGAAAGTCTCGACGTGGTCGTCGCTTCCAATCTCTTCGGCGACATCCTGACGGATATCGGCGCGGCCATCCAGGGCGGGCTCGGCTACGCGGCTTCCGCCAACATCAACCCCGACCGCTCGGCGCCGTCGATGTTCGAGCCAGTGCACGGCTCCGCGCCCGACATCGCCCATCTCGGCATCGCCAATCCGATCGCCACCATCTGGTCCGGCGCCATGATGCTCGATCACCTTGGCGAGAAGGATGCGGCCGGCCGCGTCATGAAGGCGCTCGAGGCGACAACAGCGCAAGGCATTGGCACCGCCCCTGGCAAGGACAGCACGGAAGCCATCACAGCCGCCGTCGTCGCGGCGCTCACCTGATTTGCGAGGTCGTATTGATGAAGAACCTGAATGACAAAAGTCTCTTCCGCGAGGCCGGCCTCATCGGCGGGAGATGGGTCGCGGCAGGTTCCGGCAGGACGGTCGATGTGATTGATCCTGCGACACAGCTATCGGTCGGCACAGTGCCCGACATGGCTGGTCCGGAGACCCGCACGGCCATACAGGCCGCGGCTTCCGTCTATCAGGATTGGAAAAAGAAGACGCACGCCGAACGCGCCGCCCTGCTGGAGGCCTGGCATGGCCTGATGCTCAAGCACCTGGACGATCTTGCGCTGATCCTGACGACCGAACAGGGCAAGCCGCTGGACGAGGCCAGGGGCGAGATCCGCTACGGCGCCTCCTTCGTCAAATGGTTCGCCGAGGAGGCGCGCCGCATCAACGGCCACACCATTCCCGCGCCCACGGCCGACCGTCGCATCATCGTGCTGAAAGAGCCGGTTGGCGTTTGCGGCATCATCACGCCGTGGAATTTTCCCAATGCAATGATCACCCGCAAAGTCGCGCCGGCGTTGGCCGCCGGCTGCACCGTGGTCATCAAGCCGTCCGAGTTCACGCCCTATTCGGCACTGGCGCTGGGCGTGCTCGCTGAACGGGCGGGCATTCCGGCCGGCGTCGTCAACATCGTCACGGGCATGCCGGCCGAGATCGGCAACGAGATCATGGCGAACGAGACCGTGCGCAAGATTTCCTTCACCGGTTCGACTCGCGTGGGTTCGCTGCTGATGCGCGGGGCGGCCGACAGCGTCAAGCGGCTCAGCCTCGAGCTCGGCGGCAACGCGCCCTTCATCGTCTTCGATGACGCCGATCTCGACCTCGCCGTCGAAGGCGCGCTCGCCTCGAAATTCCGCAATGGCGGCCAGACCTGTGTCTGCGCCAACCGCATCCTCGTTCAGACCGCAGTCTATGAAGACTTCGCCGCCAAGCTCAGCGCCCGCGTCAATGCGTTGACGGTGGGACCGGGCACGCAGCCCGGCGTCGCGATCGGACCGATGATCAACATGGCGGCGGTCGAGAAGATCAATCGGCACGTCGAGGACGCGCTCGCCAAGGGCGCGACGATCGTCACCGAGAAGCCGGTGCTGCCGGAGGGCCCTCAGTATGTCGCGCCACTCGTGCTGGCCGGCGCCACGGCTGAGATGCAGCTCGCCGGCGAGGAGACTTTCGGTCCGGTCGCACCGCTTTTCCGTTTCGAGACGGAAGAGGACGCGATCGCACTGGCCAACGGCACGCCCTATGGGCTTGCTTCCTATTTCTACACCGAGAATCTGAAGCGCGCCTGGCGCGTCGGCGAGGCGCTGGAGTTCGGCATGGTGGGTCTCAACACCGGCTCGGTCTCGATGGAGATAGCCCCCTTCGGCGGCGTCAAGCAGTCCGGCCTCGGGCGCGAGGGCGCGCAGGCCGGCATCGAGGAATATTTGGAGATGAAGAGCTTCCACATAGGCGGGCTGGGCTAAACCCCAGCCCGATCACTGGATCCGGTCGAGCGCCTTGTAGTAGAGACCGACCATGGGCAGGAACCAAGGCTTGCCAGAATAGCCGGGAATGGCAGGCCACTCGACCCCCTTCACCGGATTGCGGTCCTCGCGGCCGAGCATGGCATCGGCCATGATCATGCCGAGATGGGTGGAGAGCTGCGCGCCGTGGCCGGAATAGCCCATCGCGTACCAGACCCCGTCATGGTAGCCGGCCCGCGGGAACCGGTCCTTGGTCATGTCGACCAGCCCGCCCCAGCAATAGTCGATCTTGACGTTCGCGAGCTGCGGGAAGATCGCCGCGAGGCTTGCCCGCAATATCTGTCCGCTCCTGGCATCGGAGCGCTGGTCCGATGTTGCCGAGAAGCGGGCGCGGCCGCCAAAGATCAGGCGCTTGTCCGGCGAAAGTCGGAAGTAGTTGCCGATGTTCATCGAGGTCACGCATGTCCGGTTGCCCGGCATGGTCACGGCGATCTCGGCGTCGCTCAGCGGCCGCGTGGCGATGATGAAGCTGCCGACGGAGATAAGCCTGCGGCGGAAATAGCCGAAATTCGATGTCGTGTAGGCGCCCGTGGCCAGCAGCACATTGTCGGCGCTGATGCGTCCGCGGGAGGTGGTCAGCTGATGCCGCGTACCGGACTGCCTGTGATCCGTCACCGCAGCATTCTCGTGGATAACGGCGCCATGGCGAACCGCGGCTGTCGCCAGCCCAGCCACATAGCGGCCCATATGCATCATGGCGCTTTTCTTCGAGAGCATTGCGCCATGGAAGGGCGAGCCGATCTCGGATTTGAGTTCGGCCGGCGACAGCAGCGCCGTATCCGGGTCCACTTCCGCATGGACGGCTTCGAAGTTGCGGGCGATCGCTTCGAAATGCTGCGGCTTGGAGGCGAGCTTCAGCTTGCCGGCGCGCCGGAAGTTACAATCGATTCCTTCCTCGGCGGCCAGCGCCTCGATGGTGTCGACGGACTCGTCCAGCGCCCGGTAGAGGGCTATCGCGCGTTCCTTGCCAAGCTCCGCCTTGGCCGAAAGGTAGCTGTGGGCGAGACCGTTGTTCAGGTGCCCGCCATTGCGTCCGGATGCGCCCCAGCCCACCCGCTCCGCTTCCAGCACGGCCACCTTGACGCCGGCCTTCGCCAGCTGGCGGGCGGCGGCGAGACCGGTGAAGCCGCCGCCGATGATCGCCGCATCATAGTGCCCCTCGACCGGGCCTTGCGCCCCGCCGGAAAAGACCGGGGCGGTGTCGTGCCAGTAGGAGACGAACTTCATCGGTAACCCGCCTGTTTCAGAGCCCGACCACACCCGGCAGCCCGGAAATATCGGATATCTCCACGTAGCCGTAATAGGGATTGGCCGGCTCGTGGCCGCGGTTGACCCAAACCTTGTTCTTGATGCCGAGATCATGGGCCGACATCAGGTCGTAGCGGAAGGAAGACGAACAGTGAAGGATGTCTTCTGGACCGCAGCCAAGCCTGTCGAGCATGTATTCGAAGGCCTTGAAGCGAGGCTTGTAAGCCTGTGCCTGCTCGGCCGTGTAGACGGCATGGAACGGTGCGCCGAGCTTTTCGACGTTGGACATGATCTGCGCGTTCATGGCGTTGGAGAGGATGACCAGCGGAATTTCCTTGGCGACCTTGGCAAGGCCGGCCGGAACGTCGGCGTGCGGCCCCCAGGTCGGCACGCGCTCATAGACCATTTTGGCGTCATCGGGGCTGAAGCCGACGCCATTGCGTTTGCAGGCGCGTTCCAGCGCATTGTGGATGACCTCGGCATAGGGCTTCCAGTCGCCCAGGATCTCATCTAGCCGGTACGCCGCGAAGTTCTTGATGAACTCCTGCATGCGCGGCTCGTCAAGCCGGCTGCCATAAAGATCGCGTGCCGCCTCCGCCATCTGGAAAAAAGTCAACGTGCCGTAGCAGTCGAAGGTGATGTATTTGGGCCTGAAGGAAGCCATGTCCGTCGATCTCCGGTGGAAACGCGCCCCGCTTTGGGATTTCGTCATCATATGCGGGCGGGCGGCCGGTCACTTGACCGAAATCGGCCCCGCGAAAGCAGAAAGTTGCGTATCCGCCGGCCGGTTTGGCACGCTGTAGCATCTTGCGGTCGGTCGAGAGGGTCGTCCGCGGCTTCCCGAGTTTCTGCCCGCGGCCCCGCGCCAGCACAAGATGCGGCGCACCCCCTGCGCAAAGGCGGATGATACTGCCGAAGTCGAAACCTTCAGACGATCTGCGGCGCACCGATGACCGAGACTTGGGGCCAGATGGAAAGGTGCCTCATGCAGCAAGGCGAGATCGAACTCCAGGACTTTGGGCCGGATCATATCGAGGGCGCAGTCGCGCTTTCTCGCCAGGAGAACTGGCCGCATCGCCCGCAGGACTGGCAGATGGCGCTGCAACTCTCCAGCGGCGCGGTCGCGCTCGACGACCAGGGCCGGGTCACCGGGACAATCCTGGTAACGCCCTACGGCGCCGATTGCGCCATGATCAACATGGTGATCGTCGACAGGAACGCGCGGGGCAAAGGACTCGGGCGCCGGCTCATGGAACAGGCCTTCGCCCTTGCCGGCGACCGGCCACTGCGACTTGTCGCGACAACCGACGGCATGCCCCTTTATGAGAAGCTGGGCTTTATGCCCTCGGGCACGATTCTTCAGCACCAAGGCCAGGTGGCAGCGCTTGAGGCTCCCGAGGGTGTGGAAGCCGCGAGCACCCACGATCTGCTGGAAATCAAGGCTCTGGACCGTGACGCCTACGGCGCCGACCGTGAAGCTTTGATCGATGCGCTGGCCGAGCGGGGTGAATTCGCAGTCATCCGCCGCAAAGGCATCATCGCGGCCTATGCCGCAATCCGCCCATTCGGACGCGGCGAGGTGATTGGCCCCGTCATTGCGGGCAGCGCCGCGGACGCCAAAGGGCTGATTAGCTTCTTCGCCGCGTCGCGCCCCGGCGCCTTCCTGCGCGTGGATACCGACAGCCGCACCGGCCTCGCGGGCTGGCTGACCGAAATCGGCCTCGCCCATGTCGGCGGCGGAGTCGCCATGGACCGTCCTGCCAGGGCGGATGCGGCAACGGTTAGGCCGAAAGTTTACGCCCTCGCCAACCAGGCGCTCGGATAGTCCGGAGGACAACAATGCTCGCCAATTCCCTGATCGAACTCGACCGCGCCCACCTCGTCCACCCGGTCTCCTCCTATCGCGGCCACGAGGCGCTCGGCGTGCGGGTGCTGAAATCGGCGAAGGGCGCTACCGTGACCGACGCGTCCGGCAAGCAACTCGTCGATGGCTTCGCCGGGCTGTGGTGCGTGAATGCAGGCTATGGTCATGACAGCATCGTCGAGGCGGCGGCCCGGCAGATGCGCGAGTTGCCCTACGCCACCGCCTATTTCGATCTCGGCTCGGAGCCCGCCATCCGGCTCGCCTCGGAGTTGGCGGACCGCGCGCCCGGCGATCTCAACCACGTCTATTTCACGCTTGGCGGCTCGGATGCGGTCGACAGCACGATCCGTTTCGTCCGCTATTACTGGAATGCCAAGGGCGAGCCGCAGCGCGACCAGTTCATTTCCATCGAGCAAAGTTATCACGGATCGTCGGTGGTCGGCGCTGGCCTGACCGCCCTGCCCGCCTTTCATGCCGGCTTCGGCATTCCCTTCGAATGGCAGCACAAGATCCCCTCGCCCTATCCTTATCGCAATCCGGTTGGCGATGACCCGAACGCCATCACCGCCGCATCGCTTGCGGCGCTGAAGGGCAGGATCGAGGCGATCGGGCCGGAGCGGGTCGCCGCCTTCTATGCCGAGCCGATCCAGGGCTCGGGCGGCGTCATTGTGCCGCCGAAGGGCTGGATCAAGGCGATCCGCGAACTCTGCCGTGAGTATGGCATCTTGTTCATCGCCGACGAGGTGATCACTGGTTTCGGCCGCACAGGCCCCCTGTTTGCCTGCACGCAGGAGGATATCGTTCCCGACTTCATGACGACGGCGAAAGGCTTGACCTCGGGCTATGTCCCGATGGGCGCCGTGTTCATGGCTGACCATGTCTACAACACCATCGCCGATGGCGCGGGTGCGTCTGCGGTCGGCCATGGCTACACCTATTCCGCCCATCCGGTCAGCGCAGCCGTCGCGCTCGAAGTGCTGAAGCTCTATGAAAACGGAATCCTTGAGAACGGCATCAAGGCCGGCGCCCGCCTGATGGCGGGCCTGTCAGGGTTGAGCGACCATCCGCTGGTCGGCGACGTCCGCGGTCGCGGCATGCTTGCCGCGATCGAGCTGGTGGTCGACAAAAAGAAGAAAACGCCGCTTCCAGCCTCGGCCATGCCGGCGCGGCGCGTCTTCGATCGGGCGTGGGACAATGGCCTGATCATCCGCGCCTTCGCGCACGGTGTTCTCGGCTATGCCCCTCCGCTCTGCTGCACGGACAGCGACATCGATGCCATTATCGAGCGCACGCGCCGAACGCTGGACCAGACGCTCGAGGACCCGGACGTGCGCCAGGCGCTGGCATGACGAGAGATGATTATGTCGTGTCTCGAAATATCGCTGGGGCAGACGATTTCGCAATTTTGTGCCGCTACCTCGCGCCTTTTCGGCGAATCCAGCGCAG